>DATFQX010000447.1:0-33017 GCA_035263865.1 Xanthobacteraceae bacterium | reverse complement strand
TCGTCGTCACCGACGTGGCGAGTGGCGATCAACGGCTGGTCAAGCAGGCGGACATCGCGCGCGACCCGCTCGCGGAATTGCTCGACAAGCACATCCGCAGCGGCAAGAGCGGCATGGAAGAGACCCCGCACGGCAAGGTCTTCCTCACCGTGCACGTGCCGTCGGCGCGGCTCGTGATCACCGGCGCCGTCCACATCAGCCAGGCGCTGGCGCCGATCGCCGGGCTTCTGGGCTACGACGTCACCATCGTCGATCCACGCACGGCGTTTGCCTCGCCCGAGCGCTTTCCCGACGTGAAGGTGATCGCGGAATGGCCCGACGTCGCGCTGCCGCCGCTCGGCATCGACCACTACACCGCCTTCGTCGCGCTCACCCACGATCCCAAGATCGACGATCCCGCACTCACCCACGCGCTTGCGCGCGACTGTTTCTATATCGGCGCGCTCGGCTCGAAGAAAACGCATGCGCGGCGCATCGAGCGGCTCAAAGCGCAGGGCTTATCCGATGGCGCGCTCGCGCGCATCCATGCGCCGATTGGACTTGCCATCGGCGCGGTGTCGCCATCGGAGATTGCCGTTGCCATCATGGGCGAGATTACCGCCGAACTGCGCCAGTCGCCGGAGAAGAGCTCATGAAGTTTGGCGCGGTGCCGGTGGGTGAAGCCGAGGGCTCCGTCGCGGTGCATTCGATCCGCCAAGGCGGCCTGGTCTTGAAAAAGGGCACGTTGATCGGCAGGGACGAGATCGCCGCACTCAAGGCCGCCGGCATCGAAGAAATCGTCGTAGCGCGGATCGAACCGGGCGACGTCTCGGAGGACGCAGCCGCAGCCGGGATCGCCGCGGCGGTGGCAGGGCAGGGCGTGCACGTCGAACGCGCCTTCACCGGCCGAGCCAACCTCTTCGCCGAGACCGCGGGCGTGCTGGTGGTTGACAGGGACGCGATCGACCGCCTCAACCAGGTCGACGAGTCGATCACGTTCGCGACGCTTCCCGCCTACAAGCCGGTGGTCGCCGGGGAGATGATTGCCACCGTCAAAATCATCCCGTTCGCTGTGGCTGAGAAGGCGCGCGACGCGGCGCTTGCCGTTGCCAAGGCCGCGCGTCCGTTGGTGCGCATTGCCCCTTACCGCATTCGCAAGATCGGGGTCGTTTCAACGGTGTTGCCGGGGCTCGCCAGCAAGGTGATCGACAAGACCTTGAAAGTGACGCAGGAACGCCTGGCGCCGGCCGGGGCCACTATCGTTGCCGAACGGCGCGTACCGCACGAGCAGCGCGCGCTCGCGCACGCCATGGAGGAGGTGCTCGGCGAGGGCGCCGAACTCGTCATCGTGTTCGGAGCCTCCGCCATCGCCGACCGGCGTGATGTGATCCCCGCCGCCGTCGAGGCGATCGGCGGGCGTATCGAGCATTTCGGCATGCCGGTTGATCCCGGCAATCTCCTGCTGGTCGCGCAGGCGCGCGGTTCTCCCGTCGTCGGCGCGCCGGGCTGCGCGCGCTCGCCGAAGGAAAATGGCTTTGACTGGGTGCTCATGCGCTTGCTCGCCGGCCTTGACGTTCCGCGCGCGGCAATCACTGGCATGGGCGTCGGCGGGCTGTTGATGGAGATCGTCACGCGGCCACAGCCTCGTGCCGAGCCGCCGGCGGTTGCGGGCCGGCGCATCGCCGCGGTCGTGCTGGCCGCCGGCCGCTCGACGCGCATGGGCGGACCGAACAAGCTCCTTGCCGAAATTCGCGGGCGGCCGCTGGTGCGCATCGTGGTCGAGGAGGCACTGGCGTCGCTCGCTAAGCCGGTGATCGTGGTGGTGGGGCACCAGCGCGGCGAGGTCGAGAAGGCGCTCGCCTCTTTGGCCGTGCAATTCATCCACAATCCAGATTTTGCACAGGGGCTGGGCACCTCGCTCAAAGCCGGCATTGCGGCGGTGCCGGCGGACGCCGATGGCGCCATCGTCTGCCTCGCCGACATGCCACAAGTCGATGCAAGCCTGCTCAACCGGCTGATCGCGGCTTTTGATCCTGACCGTGGCGCGCTCATCGCGATGCCGACGGTCGAGGGCAGGCGGGGCAATCCGGTGCTATGGTCGCGGCGGTTCTTCCCCGACCTGATGGCGATCGAGGGCGACGTCGGCGCGCGGCATTTCATTGGCCGCTACAGCGAGGCGGTGGTCGAGGTGCCACTCGAGGGCAAGGCCGCGCTCGTCGACGTGGACACGCCGGAGGCACTCGTGGGTGTCAAGGCCGCGATCGAAGAGGCATTCTCGAAGTGAACCCGGCGCGAGTGCCGGAGGTGATGCGGGCGAAGCGGCCGGCGGATCACTATCCGGGACGGCACCAAAGGAGGGTGCACACAGGAACCGGACTATTGCGCTCGCATCGCCGCAGCGCGAAGAGCTTGGCGTCGATGATGTCGTAGGCGCGGGCGAACCCGCTCGAGCCGAGCCCGGTCGCAAAGCAAGCCCACGCCGAGGCCTGCGAAGGTGCCAGCATCAGCACAGAAGCGGCAACGACAAACGCCGCGAGAATCCGTCCCATCACGTCCTCCTCAGGGTGTTGCCGTATCTTCCTGTTCGTTTCATTTGGCAAAAATAAGGGCGGCAGGCCTTGCCGCCGGTTCGTTTAGTTAACCAACCGTGTGCTCCGCCGCTGCGCTACGCCGGCGGTTTGTTGAGCAGTGGCGCGCTCAGTTCCTCGCTGCGGCCGATCAGGTCCCGCGCATGCCGCGCGCGCCATCCATGGACTGCGAGTGCTCGCCGCCCGGCTCGGAGATACCGCACAGCGCGCTGCCGGCACTGCCCGCGCCCTCGGTGAGCGCGATGTCGCCGAGCGATAGGATACCCACGAGGCGCTTGTCGCGATCGAGCACCGGCAAGCGGCGCACCTTGATGTCGGCCATGTTCTGCACGACCTCATCGAGGTCATCGTCCTCGAAGCAATACATCACCTCTTTGCTCATCACCTCTCGGACCGGCGTCTGCGGGTCCTTGCCGGCGCCAACAGCGCGGATGGCGATGTCACGATCTGTGATCATGCCGACCAATCTGTCGTTCTCTCCCACCGGCAGCACTCCGGCGTCGATCTGCGCCATAAGCCGCGCGGCATCGCGAATTGTCTGGTTCGGGTTGGCGATCTTGACGTCGCTGGTCATTGCTTCGTTCACTTGCATGGCATGCCTCCTCACAAGTTCTAGAGCGCGTTGAGAACTGCCGCATTATTTGGTGCGGCATCCGAAGTACTGCTGGCCGGCAAGCCGACTCAAGCGGCGGGTTCGAAGCGTCGTGCCTCTGCCCCCGTCGGCCACAAGGCGCGGATATTCTCCGGCAAAGCCTGCCGAACCTTCTCGACCTGGTGCGGATCGAGGTGATGATTGAGCACCTGGAACGTCACCTGCGTGGCGTCGAGCACGTTGACGGGGCGTATGTCGCTTAGCCGCCCCGAGACATGGTCCAGGAACTGTTCCGCCGAGCGTTCCTTGAGGGTTTGCTCGCTGGGATGCCACTGGTCGTAATAGAGCCCCCGCACCAACAGCGGCAATTGTGCACCGAGATGGACCGCCAATCCGATCTGAAGGCGGTCCCGCAACGCGTGTAGCACGGCGCCCAGAACATGCCATGCCACCCGTCGGTCGGGCCCGAGTTTCTCCATGATCTCCTCGAGCCAGATGTGGGTGGTCTGCAACGTCTTGTCGAACACGTCGAGGCCGGTGGCGCTCATGTCATCCTCCATGATCGCGACCGTGTTTCTCTCTTTCGGGGAACGCGCTCTAACGCGTGCAGTTCCCGCTTCTGTCCTTTTTCATATGCGTTGCTTTGGTTGTTCCTCTGGTTGCGCAGAACGATGCGTTCCGCGCTGTCATCGACGCTCGGCACCGGTGAAATGGAGCGAAACACGACGCGTGAAAAGTTCCCGCGAATTGTCCACGGCGAATGCGGTTTTCGATGCGACGAGGAGAGCCTTGCGGGAGGAGAGTGGAACCGGAACCGTTGCATCGATGCGCCGTTTTGACCCGAGGAGCCCCCGTGGGGGCGGCCGTAGCGAATAGACGGCGGGGCGCATCGCGGCACGACCGGAACACTGCGCAACGCGAGAGAGATCGAGCATGGCAAATACCGGCATTGCTCGCCGCGAGCAGGACGATCATCCGGTCGGATGGCGGCGCTATCTGTACTCCACCAATCACAAAGACATCGGCACGATGTATCTCCTCTTCGCGCTTGCGGCGGGGATCATCGGCGGCGCGCTGTCCGTCGGCATGCGTATGGAGCTGCAGCAGCCTGGGCTGCAAATCTTTCCCAATTCTCACGCCTTTGATGTGTTCACCACCGCGCACGGCCTCATCATGATCTTTTTCGTGGTGATGCCGGCGCTGATCGGCGGCTTTGGCAATTGGATGGTGCCGCTGATGATCGGCGCGCCGGACATGGCGTTCCCGCGCATGAACAACATCTCTTTCTGGTTGCTGCCGGCCGCGATCACGCTATTGCTGATATCGCTCTGCGTGACTGGCGAGCCCGGCACGAGTGGCCCTGGAACGGGATGGACGCTCTACGCCCCGCTGTCAACCAAAGGACATCCCGGTGCGGCCGTTGATTTCGTGATCCTGGCACTGCACTTCGCAGGTGCCTCCTCGATCCTCGGCGCGATCAACTTCATCACCACCGTCTTCAACATGCGCGCGCCGGGAATGACGATGTTTCGCATGCCGCTGTTCGTTTGGTCGATCCTGATCACCGCGTTCTTGATTCTGCTGGCGATGCCGGTGCTCGCGGGAACACTGACCATGCTGCTCACCGACCGCAATTTCGGCACCACCTTCTTCGATCCGGCTGGCGGCGGCGATCCGCTTCTGCACCAGCACTTATTCTGGTTCTTTGGGCACCCCGAGGCATCATGATCCTGCCGGCGTTCGGCATCATCAGTCAGGTCATCGCCACCTTCAGCCGCAAGCCGGTCTTCGGCTATCTCGGCATGGTGTTTGCGATGATCGCGATCGGCGCCATCGGCTTCATCGTGTGGGTGCATCACATGTATACGGTCGGCATGACGGCGTCCGCGCAGGCCTATTTCGCCGTCGCGAGCATGGTGATTGCGGTGCCGACCGGGGTGAAAGTGTTCTCCTGGATCGCGACAATGTGGGGCGGTTCGGTCGAATTCCGCACGCCGATCTTGTGGGCGATCGGCTTCATCTTCATGTTCACGATCGGCGGCCTCACCGGCGTCGTGGTCGCAAATCCCGGTGCCGATCGGATGTTGCAGGATACCTATTACATCGTGGCGCACTTCCATTACGTGCTGTCGCTCGCCGCAGTATTCGGAATCTTTGCCGGTTGGTATTATTGGTTCCCGAAAATAACCGGCTACACCTACTCCGACGTTCTCGGCAAAGTTCATTTCTGGATATCATTCATCGGCGCCAACACGATTTTCTTTCCGCAGCACTTTCTCGGCCTCGCGGGCATGCCGCGGCGGGTGGCCGACTACCCGGATGCGTTCAGCGATTGGAACTTTATTTCCTCAGTGGGCGCGTACGTCTTCGGCGTCGGCATGCTTGTGTTCTTCGTCAATATGATCTTGGCGTTGAGCCGCAAAGCGCCGGCGGGCGCCAATCCCTGGGGACGCGGCGCGACGACTCTCGAATGGACCTTGCGTCGCCGCCTCCGTTTCACCAGTTCAGCACGCTGCCGCGGGTTGTCGGCCCGAGGCTCGGTGAGGCGACGCTTGAAAGTTCTGAAACACCGATCGTCGAAAGTCCAAGTCTTGAACCTGAGCAGAGACCGGAGCACCAAAACCATCGCCGCTGAAGCCCGCGGCGGGACAGCGCGGATGGCTTCAGCTGGACCCGGTCACCTTGCACTGTATGCATGTTCCTCATAGTGCAGGCCGAGCCAGTCCATGCCGTAGTCGTTTTGCGGGTCTCGCATGATCGTGTGGACGTGATTGGGCCCCTGAACAGCAAATTCGATGATCAAGCGAGGGCCATGGAGCCGATAGTAGAAGGGACTGCGAGCGTCGTTCGTCGGACCGCGCCAGGAAAAGTGCAGTTGGTCGAGACCGGCGCGTTGAATCGCATCAAGGTGCCTATCGGCCGCGCCGACGTCCGCGTTGCGCACGTATTCATCGACCAATGCGAGCAGCAATTTTTTTTGTGCTGCATCGAGATCGCCGGCAGACAGACCTTCGAAGCGGCTCAAGCTGTTGCGCCGGCCAACCCCGGTGAGCACGTCGGAGAAAAAGGGCTCGGTGGATAGAACAGCCACCCTGGCCTGCTCCGGATGGAGCGAGTTGACGAGATCAAGACCGCGTATCGCTTCATGACTTAAGACAGCAAAACCGGCATATGGTCCGGTCAAATCCTCCAGCGGCTGAGCGCCGAGAAACAACGGCGCCGCAGTGACGCGACCGTCGGCACAGGTGAATGTCGCGCCGAGATGATGGCCTGTGAGCAGCCACGCCCAGGCTTTGCCCCGCACCGGCTCGCCGAACATCGCAATCCAATAGTTCGCCGATCCCATGCTCTCGATCGCGTTGCGTCCAGCCCTGGGCCGGGGAGGATTGTGTTGCAGATATTCCAGCTCCTCGGCCCGCAGGACGTCGTCGTGGCGCATGAGTGCTGCGATCTTGTGGTAGCCCTGGCTGCTTGTCGATGCGCGGAGCAGATCGTGGAGTCGACGCCTGCTTTCGACGCCAAGCGCGCCGACGCTTAGTCCAATCCGCGGAACAAGCGCGACCGGCAGGTTGCTCCACGATGTGCGTTGATCGGCTTCGAGTGGAAAGCCGACGGCCTTGCGCGCCGCTTCGTCGAGGGATGCGAGAAAAGCGCCCGCAGCGTCACGCATGCGCCGCGCCGAATCCGTATCCCCGCCCGAAGCTGCCTGGCTGGCCCCCTGCGCAATGGCTTCGCGCAATTGCTGGGTGAGTAAAATTGCAGCGGCAAAGCTTAATCCGAATTGTCGTCGGTGCATCGCAGCCTCTTGCTCTATTTTAAATGGCGGTCGGGACTCGCGATCAGCCTAATACTTGCATGAGCCGGCCGACATGGGCGGCCCATTGCGCTTCCATTAAATCCTCGTAACAAACCGCCGATCTAAAAGGGCCGGCAACGCGTCGCCCGCGTTCAGCGCGCGAGTTCATTCGGAACCGCACGAAAAAGATGCCACTCGTTCGGCACGCCTTTGAGCGTATGCGGGCCGCGCTCCTCGAACACGAGCCCAGATCCGGCCACTAGGTCGCGCACCGTCTGCGAAACCAGCACTTCACCCGGCGCGGCAACACTCGCGACCCGCGCGCCGATGTGCACCGCGATTCCGGCAAGATCCTTGCCGAGGACTTCGCATTCGCCGGTGTGCAGGCCACAGCGCACCTCGTGACCAAGTGCGCGCACTCGATCACGGATCGCGCCGGCACAGCGGATCGCCCGCGCCGGCCCGTCGAACGCCGCCAGGATGCCATCCCCCGAGGTGTTGATCTCGCGTCCGCGATACTGCTGCAGGACGTCGCGAACTTCGGTGAAGAATGCCGCGAGCAATTCACGCCAGGCATTATTGCCGAGTACTGCGGCGCGCTCTGTCGATCCCACGATATCGGCAAAAAGAACCGTGACGAGCACCCGTTCCGGCTCGTAGACGTGGCGCGCGCCGGTCAAAAATACCTCGACCTCGTCGAGCAGCGCTTCGCGATCCCCTTCGATGTAACTGTGGTCCACACCGGCAAGCTCGACGAGCTTGGCGCCTGGAATGCGCTCGGCCATGTAGCGCGCGTTGGCGACGTCGATCACGCGTTCGGCGGTGCGGTGCAGAATGAGCGTTGGCACGCGGATCGTAGGCAGCACCTGGCGCACGTCGATGTCGCGGTTCATCTTCATGATGGAGATCGCCGCGCCGGGGCTTGCCGATGCGCGGAAATAGGCAGCCCGGCGTTCGGACCCCTCGGCGTCGCTGGCGAGGCTCGGAGCGTACATCGTGACGGCGATGCTTTGCGGTGTCCCCCAATGACGCTCGAAATCGTCGAACACGCGCCCCCATTGCTCGTCCTTCCACCCGAATGGATAGTCCGAGCTCCAGGCGCGCTTGGCGTAGGAGCCGTACAGCACCAGCGCCGAGGTGCGCGCCGGGTATGTCGCGGCATAAAGGAGCGACATCGGCCCGCCCTCGGACACTCCGAACAAGGCCGCTCGCTTCGATGCGACTTCGTCGAGAATGGATTGCACGTCGTGCATGCGCTGCTCGAGCGTGAAGATTTGCGAGCTCCGGTCGGACATGCCCGTGCCGCGCTTGTCAAAAAGGATGACTCGGCTGAACGAGGCGAGGCGCTCGAAGAATGCCCGTTGGCCGGCAGACGCCCAGATCGCCTCGATATTGGATACAAATCCGGGAACAAACAGCAGATCCAGCGGGCCCTCGCCGAAGACCTGATAAGCGACGTGAACGTCGTCGCTCTTCACGTAATGCGTTGTGGGTCGGCCATCCATGCGGCATGCCGTGGTCGCACTGCAGGCAACTCGCCAGAATTGCCGAGGAAATGCTAGTCAAAACGTTCTAGTCGTGCCAGGTACGAAGGGCGCGTTGAGCGCAGGCAAAATCCGAGGAGCCATGGCTCGAACGAGGTAAATGGTAAGGGGCGCGGGGCCGGCTTATCCTTGTCTCACGACTTCTTCTTGTTCTTCCTCTTCCTTGATGGCCACGAAGAGGTCGACCAGGCGGGCAATGCGGCCGCTGGGTAGCGGGCGCCCTGCATTCATCAATGGCTCGTCGTTGGCGATCCAAGCATGTACTTCGGCGAGCTCGTCGCGGGTCGCTCCGGTCGCAATGATCTTTGCAATGACCACATCATCCAGCTCACCGAATAGCGCAGTGACATCTTTGCGCGCAAGCGTGCTCATGGCTGCCTCCCACATGGTGCCTCAGCCGACCGGCACGGTGATAAACGCATCGCCTCGCCCGATTTCAGCCGCAGCAGTACAATTTGTTTGCCTGCGTTGCGCGCTTCACCGAGCGCGCTTTCGATCTCGGTCGGCGTCTTCACCGATTTGCCGCCGACCTCGAGGATGACGTCGCCAAGCTCAAACCCGCGCTCCACCCAGAGCCCGCCCGCCTCGATGTCGGTGACCACGACGCCCTCTTCTCCCGCGCCCGCGATGCTGCCGGCCGGGGCGAGCTTGAGCCCCAGATGCGCAGCATCCCCGCGGCCCATCGTCTCTGGCTCGTCCGAGCCGTGGTGCTGCAGGCTTGCGGCCGGATTTTGTGCCGGAACGGGCAGTTCGCCGAGCGCGACGTCGATGTTGCGCTCTTTGCCCTCGCGCAGCACGGCTAGCTTCACCGACTTTCCAGGAGCAGCACCCGCGATGGCCTTCGAGAGCGCGGCGGCATCCTTGATGGGCGCTCCGTCGACCGAGGCGATGATGTCGCCTGAGATGATGCCGGCCTTGGCCGCGGGACCGTCCGTGACTGTATCGGCGACGAGCGCGCCTCGCGCCTGCTTGAGGCCGAGCACATCGGCAATCTCTTGGGTCACCGGCTGAATCTGCACGCCAAGCCAGCCGCGACTGACCAAGCCCTTATTTTTGAGCTGCGGGATTACCGTGCGCACTGTTGCTGCCGGGATCGCGAACGCAATGCCGATCGAGCCGCCGGAAGGGGAGAAGATCATCATGTTGACCCCGATCACCTTGCCGGTGAGGTCGAAGGTCGGGCCGCCGGAGTCGCCTTTATTGATCGGCGCATCAATCTGCAGAAGGCTTTCCGAAGTCACCCCTCCGATATTGCGCTCGCGCGCCGATACAATGCCCGCCGTCACGGTGCCGCCGAGGCCGAAAGGATTGCCGACAGCCAATACCCAGTCGCCGACGCGCGGCATTTCCTCGGCGAGCTTCACAAATGCGAAGTCGCTGCGCCCCTCGACTTTGAGAAGGGCAAGATCGCTGATCGGGTCGCTGCCTACCACCTTGGCGGTATAGCTCTTCTGATCGTCGGTTTGGATCTCCGCTGTCTTGCTCCCCTCGATCACGTGATCGTTGGTGACGGCATAGCCGTCCGCCGAGATGAAGAAGCCCGACCCTTGCGTGGTTACCAGCCGCGGCGGATGGCGACCGCCCGGCGTTTCCGGTGTCAGCGGTGGCGTCCCGAACTCGCGCAAAAAGCGATCCATGGGCGAGCCGCTCTGCTCGTCAAAGTTTTCCGAGCGCTTCGTCTTCACGCCGATGACGGCTGGCTTCACCGCCTCGACGACGTTAGCGAAGCTTGTGGGACCCGAGGCGCTTCGGCCGAAGAGTTCCGCGGCTGATTGCGGCGACGCCGAATGCACCGGGGCACGCCAGTCGTCCGGCACGAGGCTTGCCGAAGCCCCTGCGGCGGCCGCGAGTGCAATGCTGCAAACGAGAACTGCGGGCCGGCCCGACGGCCTCTTCGTAGCAGTGGGGTTCTGGTCGTCCATGTGTCCTCGCTGTCGAGCGAACGTGTCCTTCGCGCTTGTTGGCGATTTGAAGAAGAAGTCGCCCCACAAGGCCCGCCGCGTTCCGCTCGATCTTCCCGGTGCGCCCGAGGGGCAATGCCGCGTTCACGTAAACGCCGCGCCCTCAGGCCGGTTCCGGCCATGTCGGCCAACGCCGTGCGGGCAACCGCGCGCCTCCTGCGGTCCACACATGGTGCGGCCGAGCCACCGACCTTAGGCTGAGAAACTCGCCAAGGGGGAACTGAGCAGAGTCTGCTTAGCCCTGGCGAAGGCAACGCCGCACAGCGGCGGCGGGCCAACGCACGTTGGCACTTATCACTCGCACCCGCGAGCCATTCGAGCGATCGATCAGCGCGTGCGAACAAATTTCGTCCTCGATGTCGGCGACATCGATTTCCGTCGTCGGGAGCCATTGCAAGGTCTTGGGTATGTCGCCTGGCCAGATGCGCCATGCAGAACCGTCCCTGAGTTCCACCATATGGCTCCGATCGTGCTTCTTGATCTGCATCACCGATCTCCGTGCGACCGAATGCGAGTCCTCCAAGTAAACCGGATCGGGGCAAACACGGTTCCAGCTGATCGCAATCGTGGCGTGTCGAAAGACATGTCGTAAAACCTTTGGAACAAATTGTCCCGGCATCGGAGCAAGCTAGCTCTGACCTGGAACAGATTATTCAAGCTGGCGTTTCCAGTGCTCAGTGGCGGTGCGCGGAGGAGAGCCTAGGCCGCTGGAATGACCGAGCTTCGCATTTGACCAACCTTGAGTTGGAAAACCCCCGCAATCTGCGATGTCGCGTAGCGCAATCGCCTTGGTGAACCGAAAGGAGCGCGCAAATGAAACTTAACTCCGCACAGCTCGAGCGAACTTTGGGCCAATTCGAAGCGCGGGCCATTCCCGATGACAATCCCGTGATTCCACAGCTCAAAGATTTGTTCGGCGATCATACGTTCCTCCTCGATAGCCACGGACTCAACATCGTCGAGCCAATCGAGGCGACCGGGGCGGCGGGTCAGTCCGCCAAGGTCGTGAATATTGCGAGTTGGACCGACGACAGCCGGTCAGGTCTCGAGCTGCACGAACCCGAAACGACAGACACCGTCATCACGCTTGCATCGAAGCACTAATCCGGATCGCGTTGGTCTGATGGCGTGATCTCCTGCGAGGCATTGGGCATGCTTTGCCGATTTGGGCCATGTCTTGGAAGCGCTGACTACGAGACCGCGTGAGGGATGACCGCACGGCGGTGCGCCGGCGCCGGTCCTCCGACAGCCGTCACAGGCGCCCGACGAAATCGGAACCGCGGTCAAGGGCCGGCGTTGAACCGGCAACTGACGCGAGGCCGTTATGGCCGAAGCTAGCCTGCGCAACTTCACCATGAATTTCGGGCCGCAGCACCCTGCGGCGCACGGGGTGTTGCGCCTGGTGCTCGAGCTCGACGGCGAGGTGGTGGAGCGTGTCGATCCGCATGTCGGGCTCCTGCACCGCGGGACCGAGAAGCTGATCGAGCACAAGACCTATCTGCAGGCGATTCCTTACTTCGACCGGCTCGACTACGTTGCGCCGATGAATCAGGAGCACGCGTTCTGCCTCGCGGCCGAAAAGCTGCTCGGCGTTGCGGTGCCCAAGCGCGGGCAGCTCATCCGCGTCCTTTATTGCGAGATCGGCCGCTTGCTGTCGCATCTGCTCAATGTGACGACGCAGGCGTTGGACGTCGGCGTGCTCACGCCGCCTCTGTGGGGTTTCGAGGAGCGGGAAAAGCTGATGGTTTTCTACGAGCGCGCTTCGGGCGCGCGCATGCACGCGAATTATTTCCGCGTCGGCGGCGTGCACCAGGACTTGCCGCCGAAACTGCTCGATGACATCTGGACCTTCTGCGATCCTTTCCTCAAGGTATGCGACGATATCGAGGGGCTGCTGACGGAAAACCGTATCTTCAAGCAGCGCAACGTCGGCATCGGTTCGGTTGCGCTCGAGGACGCATGGGGATGGGGTTTCTCCGGCGTCATGGTGCGCGGATCGGGCGCGACATGGGACCTGCGCAAGGCGCAGCCCTATGAATGCTATTCCGAGCTCGATTTCGACATACCGATCGGCAAACACGGGGACTGCTACGACCGCTACCTCGTGCGAATGGAGGAGATGCGCCAGTCGGTCCGCATCATGAAGCAGTGCCTGGACAAATTACGCTCGCGCGAAGGTGCGGGGCCGGTTGCCATCCGAGACCAAAAGATCGTTCCGCCTCCACGCGCAGAAATGAAGCGCTCGATGGAGGCGACCATCCACCACTTCAAGCTCTACAGCGAGGGGCACCACGTCCCGGCCGGGGAGGTCTCCGCGGCGGTCGAGGCGCCAAAGGGGGAGTTCGGTGTCTATCTCGTGGCGGACGGTACCAACCGGCCCTACAAGTGCAAGATCCGGGCGTCCTCGTTCGCCCATCTGCAGGCGATGGATTTTTTGAGCCGCGGGCACATGCTGGCCGACATCTCGGCGATCATCGGCTCGCTCGATATTGTATTCGGCGAGATCGATCGCTGATCAAAGAGCCGCCGTTGCGTCGTCCAACGGAAGGAGATCATCTATGCCCGAGAGCTTGGCCGAGAAGACCTGTACGCCGTGTCGCGGCGGCATACCGCCATTGACGCGCGATGAAGCGCAACGGTTGCGGCAGCAGGCGCCCGATTGGGAATTGCGCGACGATGCCCGCCGCATCGAGCGCGCGTTCCGATTCCGTAACTTCAGCGAGGCGCTCGCCTTCGTTCAGCGCGTGGGCGAATTGGCGGAAAGCGAGGGACATCATCCGGACGTCAGCTTTGGGTGGGGCCACGCAACCGTCTCGCTGATGACGAAGAAGATCAAGGGACTGCACGAGAACGACTTCATCATGGCGAGCAAGATCGACCGCATGCTCGGGTCATGAACGCGCGCGTCGTTATCGTGTTCGGCGGAACCGGCTTTCTCGGCCGCCGCGTCGTCGAGCATCTGCGCAAACACGGCTTTTTCGTTCGCATCGCGTCGAGACATCCCGACCGCGCTCGCGAGCTGTTCGGCGCGGACGATTCGCACTTTCAATCCGTCGCGGCCGACATTCACGATGAACAAGCTGTCGCCGATGCGGTTGCCGGCGTTTTCGCGGTGGTCAACGCGGTCAGTCTCTACGTGGAACGGCACGGCGAGACTTTTCATTCCGTGCACGTCGAAGCGGCGCGTCGCCTCGCGGCGCGAGCCCAGCAGGACCGAGTGGAGAGACTCGTCCAGTTGTCCGGAATCGGTGCCGACGTGGCCTCGCCGTCGCTCTACATCCGCAAGCGCGGGGAAGGCGAACTCTCGGTGCGGGCCGCCTTTCCCGATGCGGACATCGTTCGTCCGGCGGTGATGTTTGCCTCCGATGACGCGTTCCTGACCCCCATTCTGGCGCTCTTGCGCAAGCTCCCCGTGTTCCCGATGTTTGGCCGCGGCCTCACCCGCCTGCAGCCGGCCTTTGTGGGCGACGTCGCCGAGGCGATCGCCAGAACCGTTGCAATGCCGGAAAAACGCGCGATCACGTTCGAGTGTGGCGGGCCGCGCATTTATTCCTACGAAGACTTGCTCAGAGCGGTCGCGCGGGAGGCGGCACTCGACGTCAGACTCGTGCCGATGCCGTTTGCCATTTGGCATGGGCTCGCTTTGGTGGCGGAGGTGCTCCCAAACCCTCCCGTCACCCGCAACCAGATCGAGCTGATGCAAGTCGATAACGTCGCTTCGCCCGACATGCCCGGATTTGCCGAGCTAGGAATCTCGCCGCGGCCCGTCGAGACCACACTCCGTGAGATACTGGCATCCGGCGGGTCCTAGCTCCGCTCTGTATGCCTCGAAGGTCTCGCGAGGAAAATCTGCTCCGCAATTTTGGCATGGATAGCTCTCGGCAAATCGCGCTATATGCGCGGGGCGGCCGAGCCTCCACGTTAGGCCGCAGCTTCGAACTCTCACAATGTCGAACCATGGCGATTTTAGACACAAACAAGCGCTCCATCGGCTTCATCAACTGGGCGCATGCGCTTGACCACTATGTCATGCTGATTTTCCCGACAGTCGTGATCGGGCTCGAGATCGTTTATGGCCGCAGCTACGCGGAGCTGATCGTGCTCGGCACGCCCGCCTTTATCGCCTTTGGCGTGTTCTCGCTGCCGGCTGGCTGGCTCGGCGACCATTGGAGCCGGCGCAACATGATGGCGCTGTTCTATGCCGGCTGCGGCCTATCGTTGGTGGCGGTGGGGCTCGCCCCGAACCTCATCGTGCTCGCGATCGCGCTGACCGCGCTAGGAATATTCGCGGCGATCTACCATCCCGTCGGCACCGCCATGCTAATCGAGCAGGCGACCTTGCGCGGCCGTTCGCTCGCTTTCAATGGCGTGTGCGGCAATATCGGCGCGGCGCTCGCCGCCGGCGCGACTGCGGCGCTGGTCGCAGGGTTGGGCTGGCGCTCGGCGTTCCTGGGTCCGGGGGTGATCTGCATCGCGACTGCGGTCGTGTATCTACGTCTCGTTCCGGACGAAGCACGAAAAGCGGCGAGCCGCGGCACGGTTGCCGATGTCCCGCTCGGCGCCGCGCTGGCGACGACGATCTTCGGCTTGTTCGTCGTGGTCGCACTTTGCGCTGGGCTCGTCTTCAACATCGTCTCGGTTGCCCTGCCCAAGATCGTGGATGAGCGACTCGGCGCCGACGTGCCGCTTCTTCTGGTCGGGGGCCTGGCGACCGGAGTGTTCATGTGCGGGGCGCTTGCCCAGATCGCGGTCGGGCGGCTGGTCGAGAAATTTCCGCCCCACATTCTCTTCGCCGTGATCGCCTCACTGCAGTTCCTGGGCGTGCTGTGGGTGGCGCAGGCCACCGGCAAGGTGCTGATCCTGGCGCTCGCGGTGACGATGGCGGCGATCTACGCGCAAGTTACCGTCAACGATCTGGTGATCGCCCGCTACACGGCGGACGCCTGGCGCGGCCGCATCTATGCGGTGCGCTATTTTCTGACCTTTCTCGCCGCGGGCGCGGCGGTCTCGACGATTGCACTCCTGCACGGTCGCGGCGGCTTCGCGCTGGTGCTGGCAACGACAGCGACCATCGCGCTCGGGTTCGTCTTCGCCACCGCCGTCATCGCAGTGCTCGTCAACGGGGTCGAGAAAGCGCGCACGCGGGTGGTGGCGCCGGCCGAGTAAGCCCATAAAAACGGCCCGGGCTCGCGCCCGGGCCGCTGCATCTTCGTTCAAGCGCGGGTGGCTAGAAGTCCATGCCGCCGCCCATTCCGCCGCCCCCGGGCGGCATAGCGGGCGCCTGCTTTTTCGGCACCTCGGCGACCATCGCCTCGGTCGTGATGAGCAGTCCGGCCACAGAGGCTGCGTCCTGCAGCGCCGTGCGCACCACCTTGGTCGGGTCGATGATGCCCTTTGACACGAGGTTGCCGTACTCGCCGGTCTGCGCGTCGAAGCCGAAGGCGTACTGATCCTTTTCCAGGATCTTGCCGACGATCACCGAGCCGTCTTCGCCGGCGTTGATCGCGATCTGGCGTGCCGGCCATGACAGCGCTTTGCGCACGATCTCGACCCCAGTCTTCTGGTCGTCGTTGTGGGGGCGCACCTTCCTGAGCGACTCGCTGGCGCGCAAGAGCGCAACGCCGCTGCCCGGCAGGATGCCTTCCTCGACCGCGGCGCGGGTCGCATGCATCGCATCATCGACCCGATCCTTACGCTCCTTCACCTCGACCTCGGTGGCCCCGCCGACGCGGATCACCGCAACGCCGCCGGCAAGCTTGGCCAGCCGCTCCTGCAGCTTCTCGCGATCGTAGTCGGAGGTGGTCTCCTCGATCTGCGCTTTGATCTGCGTGATACGCGCTTCGATATCAGCTTTCTTTCCGGCGCCGCCGACAATAGTCGTGTTCTCCTTGTCGATCGTCACCTTCTTGGCGCGGCCCAGCATGTTGAGGGTCACGTTCTCGAGCTTGATGCCGAGATCCTCTGAGATCGCCTGCCCGCCGGTGAGGACGGCGATGTCCTGCAGCATCGCCTTGCGACGATCGCCGAACCCGGGCGCCTTCACGGCCGCGACCTTGAGCCCGCCGCGCAGCTTGTTAACGACCAGCGTCGCCAGCGCCTCGCCTTCGACATCCTCGGCAATGATGAGCAGCGGCTTGCTCGTCTGCACCACCGACTCGAGCAGCGGAAGCAGCTCCTGCAGGCCGGAGAGCTTCTTCTCGTTGATGAGGACGTAAGGGTCCTCCATCTCAACGCGCATCTTGTCGGCGTTGGTGACGAAATAAGGCGAAATGTAACCGCGATCGAACTGCATGCCTTCGACCACGTCGAGCTCGGTCTCGAGCGACTTCGCCTCTTCCACCGTGATCACGCCTTCGTTGCCGACCTTCTTCATCGCCTCGGCGAGGAAGCGGCCGATCTCGGAATCGCCGTTGGCGGAAATGGTGCCGACCTGGGCGATCTCCTCGTTGGAAGTGACCTTCTTCGAGTTCTTCTTGAGATCTTCGACCACGGCTTCGACCGCAAGATCGACGCCGCGCTTGAGATCCATTGGGTTCATGCCGGCGGCGACCGACTTGGCGCCTTCCTTGACGATGGAGGCCGCGAGCACGGTCGCGGTGGTGGTACCGTCGCCCGCGACGTCGGAGGTCTTGGAGGCGACCTCACGCACCATCTGCGCGCCCATATTCTCGAACTTGTCTTCGAGTTCGATCTCCTTGGCGACGGTGACGCCGTCCTTGGAGATGCGCGGCGCGCCGAAGCTCTTGTCGAGCACGACGTTGCGGCCCTTGGGGCCGAGCGTCACCTTCACCGCGTTGTTGAGAATGTCGACCCCGCGCAGCATCTTGTCGCGCGCTTCGACGGAAAATTTGACTTCCTTGGCAGCCATAGCTGTTGTCTCCGAAATTGATGTTTATGCGAGCGAGCCGAGCTTCAGGCGGCCTTCCTCCGGGCGACGCCCTCTTCGATGACACCCATGACGTCGCTCTCCTTCATGATCAGGAGCTCTTCGCCATCGATCTTGACCTCGGTGCCCGACCATTTGCCGAACAACACCCGGTCACCGACCTTTATGTCGATCGGAATGAGCTTGCCGGCCTCGTCTCGGCCGCCCGGGCCAACCGCGATGACCTCGCCCTGGGAGGGCTTTTCCTTCGCGGTATCGGGGATGATGATCCCGCCAGCGGACTTCTCTTCGGCATCAATGCGCTTGACGACGACGCGGTCGTGAAGCGGACGAAACTTCATGGTGTCCTCCTAAGCTTCTGACACAATTCTGATTTGGTTTTGGTAGAGGGCGGCAAAAGGAAGTTCTGCCGCTTACTCCAGGCGCGACATAAGGGCCTTATTCCGGCCCGCAAGAGGCGCCCGAAAAAAATTTAGCACTCCAAAGGCGGGAGTGCCAAGTCCAATCTGGCAGTCGCGGATCTGAAGTGCCAGGCGGCGCAGTGGTTGGCGTAGCCTGCGAACAGGGCACTTCTTCGGTCTGTCAGCAGTTCCTTCCCGTTGCTGCTAAAGCCTTGATTTCAGGAACATTCTTCAATTTTTGGGCTTGTTTGTATGGGAGGTGACCAGCAGACTCGATGTCCGAATCGGAGGGCATTCATGGCAACTCAACGAATGGCAGCCAAAGAAACGGCCTCCAGAGATTTCCGCCGCCAGCTTGAGGGCTACGGCCTCACAACCGCACAAATTCTCTACCGGCTTCCCGACCATCCGTCGCTTCTGCAGACCTATGTCTGGCAGGACTACGACCTGTGTCCGCGCTTCCCGGTGCTCAACCGGTTTCTGGCGTTTTGGCTCGAAAAGCTCGAGGGACCGCTGTACTCGGTGATCGTCGCGCACTCGCGCCTGATCAAGCCCGCCGAACTGCGCGCCATCGACGGCGAATTTCGGTTGCATTGACTCCCATCACTGGCGCCCGGCCAGCCTAGGTCAACACGCCCACGATCGCCCCCATCAGGCACGTCGCAAGCGTGCCTGAGAGGATCGATTTGAGGCCGAGCGAGAGCACGTCATCGCGCCGCTGCGGCGCCATGGTCGAAAGGCCGGCAATCATAATCCCGAGCGAGCCGAAATTGGCGAAGCCACACATGGCGTAGAGCATGATCAGGCGTGAGCGCGCGTCGAGAGTTTCAGGCGGCAGCTTCGACAGCTCCACGTAAGCGATGAATTCGTTGAGCACGGTCTTGATCCCCATCAAGGCCCCGGCGGCGGCCGCCTCATCCCACGGAATGCCCATGAGCCAACACACCGGCGCCATCAC
This sequence comes from Xanthobacteraceae bacterium, assembly GCA_035263865.1. Taxonomy (GTDB): domain Bacteria; phylum Pseudomonadota; class Alphaproteobacteria; order Rhizobiales; family Xanthobacteraceae; genus VAZQ01. Next base: position 14,312 of record DATFQX010000447.1, on the reverse strand, counting down.
GAGCCCCAGCAAACGTTGCAGCGTGATCGGCGCCCCCGCCACCTCGGGCAGAATCCCGGCGATGATCGCGTTGGCGAGATGCACCAATGCGACTAGCACGATCAGCATGGCGCAGATGTTGAGGAGGAGCTCGAGGCCGGCCGCGGTGCCGCGCACGATCGCATCCATGGTGCTCGACGCGACCTTTGCAACCTCGACGGTTTCGCCGCCGGTACGCTGGGCGGCGCGCTCCGGCACCATGACGAGACTGATCAGGATGGCGGCGGGCGCCCCCATGACCGAGGCAATCACGAAATGCGCCGCGGCGTCGGGGACGATCGGGCCGAGCAAGGTCGCGTAAATCACGAGAACGGTGCCGGCGATCCCCGCCATGCCGCCGGTCATGACGATGAACAGCTCGCTGCGCGTTAAGCTTGCGAGGTATGGGCGTATGAACAGCGGCGCCTCGACCATGCCGAGGAAGATGTTGGCCGCCGTTGAGAGCCCGACCGCGCCGCCGACCTTGAGGGTGCGCTCGAGCACCCACGAGAAGGCGCGCACGACCGGCGGCAGAATGCGCCAGTGGAAGAGGAGCGTAGTCAGGACGCTCATGAGCAGCACGACCGGCAGCGCCTGCAGCGCCAGCACGAACTCCGCGCCCGGCACTTTGAGCTCGAAGGGAAGCTCGCCCCCGCCGAGATAGCCGAACACGAACGACATGCCGGCCTTGTTCGCGGCGGCGATCGCGTCGACGGCATTATTGATCGCGGCGAACGCTCGCGTGACGACGGGCACCTTGAGCAGGACGACTGCAGTGGCGAGGGTCACGACCAGCGCCGCGGCGGCCTGCCTCCAAGCCACGCCGCGCCGGTCTTCGCTGACGATCCAGGAAATGGCGAGCAGGGCGAAGATTCCGAATGCCGATTGGAAATTCTGCATTGTTCTTCGCACCTGTTGCACGGCGGCGAAAAATGCGCCACGCAATGCCGGTGGTCAACCGAGGGGCAAATGACGCGCATTCGTTTCGATTTCAGCGACCTCACGCTCGACGCCGAATTGCTCGACACGGCGACCGCGCAAGCAATCGCCGCGGCGCTGCCGATCTCGTCAGCGGCGTTGACCTGGGGGCGAAGAGGTCTATTTCGAGATTCCAGTTAGGGCCGCGCGGGAAAAAGATGCGCGCGCCGTAGTGACACCCGGCGAGATCGCCTATTGGCCCGATGGTCACGCCATCGCCCTCGGCTTCGGCCGCACTCCGATTAGCCGTGGCAACGAAACGCGGCTCGCGAGCCCGTGCAACATCTTCGCCCGCGCCCTCGGCGACGTAAAAACTCTGGCGAAGGTGCGAGCAGGGGCGAAGATTTACGTGACGCGGATCGATTAGGGCGCGATGCTTTCACCCCCGCCCGACGAACGGCATCAGGTTGGCCATCACCGTCAGGAACAGCACGTTGGTGTCGAGCGGAAGGTTGACGATATAGACCACGGCCCGCCCCACGTCGTCGGCGTTCATGCGTGACTCGATCGCCATGCGGCCATCCGCCTGCATCACGCCTTGTCCTTGTACCATACGCTCGGTCAGCGGGGTCGCAGCGTTGCCGATGTCGATCTGGCTGCAGGTGATGTTATAGCCGCGGCAATCAAGCGAGGTCGATTTGGTGAGCCCGGTCACCGCGTGCTTGGTCGCGGTATAGGCGACCGAGCGCGGGCGCGGCGCATGCGCGGAGATCGAGCCGTTGTTGATGATGCGGCCGCCGCGCGGGTCCTGCGCCTTCATGATCTTGATCGCCTCCTGCGTGCACAGGAACATGCCGGTAAGGTTGACATCGACAACCTGCTTCCAGGTCTCGTAGGGGAGATCCTCGAGCGGCACCGCGGGAGCGCCGATGCCGGCATTGTTGAAGAGCACGTCAAGGCGGCCGAAGGTCTCTTTGGTCTTGACGAATAGCGCCTTGATGGCCGGCTGATCGCCGACGTCAGTGGGCACGACCAGGCTTTTTGCGCCGGTCGATTTGCCTTCGCTCGCGGTCTCTTCGAGCTTGTCCTTTCGCCGTCCCGCCAGCACGGCGGCGTAACCCTCTTTCATCAGCGCCAGCGCGACCGCCTTGCCGATGCCGGTCCCGGCGCCGGTGATGACTGCGACCTTTTGCAATTGAGCCATGGCACCCTCCGCAGATCAGGCCATTATCGTCACTGCGCGTGCATCAAGGCAATGCGGGGCGCTCAGCGGACGTTCTTGTAGGGCGGACGGGGGATTCCGGCATGGGCAGCGCGCAGCGCCGCCGACCAGCGTTCGCGCAGGTCATGGAAGTAGGGCTCGCCCGGTTCGATGCGAAAATTGAGTTCGGCGTCGCAGACGTCGCGGCGCGCGATCAGCACGTCGATCGGAAGCCCGACGCTGAGATTGGAGCGCATGGTCGAGTCGACCGAAACCAGGCCGACCTTAAGCGCGTCATAAAGATCGATGTCGTAGGTGATGGCGCGATCGAGCACCGGCTTGCCGTATTTGTGCTCGCCGATCTGCAGATAGGGCGTGTCTTGGGTGCATTCGATGAAATTGCCGGCGGCGTAGAGCATGAACAGCCGTGGCCGCTCGCCTTTGATTTGTCCGCCGAGCAGCAACGAGACGTCGAATTTTACCTCCGACGCCTCGAGCGCCTCGCCCTCGATGTCGTGAAGCTGCCGGATGATGCGGCCCACGCGCTGCGCCGCCTGAAACATGGTGGGTGCGCTCATCAGCGTTTCAGTCTCGCCGGTCTCGAAATTTTCCCACCCCTCGCGCAGGGTGCTGACCACCGACTGACTGATGGAAAGATTGCCCGCGGAAGCGATCGCCATGATGCGCTGGCCGGGTCGGGTGAAAACGTGGAGCTTGCGGAAGGTCGCGATGTTGTCGACACCGGCATTCGTACGGGTGTCGGCGAACATCACAAGACCGTCGCGCACCAGAATGCCGCAGCAATAGGTCATGACCCTCGACGCGCTCCTGCCAGGCGGGCCCTATATACCGATGCCGGCCGCAACCCGGCAATGCTCAACCCTGAATCTGGTGCGCCGCCTGCTCGACATGCACCTTGGCCGAGACCTGCTCGCCGGCGCCGCCGTAGCGCGTCCCGCGCAGCGGGGCAGCGCCCAGGGAGTCGAGTCCGACGGCGATCCGCACATGGGCATCGGTGGCACACACCCCGTTCGCGGCATCGAAAGCAATCCAACCGAGTTCGGCCACGAAGGCTTCGGCCCAGGCGTGGCCGCTGTCGCGCTCGGACGTACCGCCGTCGCCGCCGACATAGCCGGCCACGTAGCGCGCGGGGATGCCGAGACTGCGAGCGGCAGCAATGAAGATGTGGGCAAGATCCTCCGCGCGGCCGCCCCTGCGCGCGAAGGCCTCGGCAGCGGTCACTATGGTGCGGTTGGCAGTGTCGTGAATCACATCCTTATGCAGCCGCGCGAGGATGACGTGCAGGAGATCGAGCGCGGTGCCGCCGGCCGCATCCCGCGCCGCGGCGGCAAAAGCGGCGATGTTCGCGTCGGTCGCCGTCAGCGGAGTCTCGCGTAGATAGAGGCTCGGCGGGAAACGCTCGACCACACCGCGCATGATCCCCTGTGTATCGCGGGTCTCAACCTCTCCTTCTACGGCCACGGCCAATTCGGTCAAAGGGCCGTCGGCGGTGAAGACATGGGTGATATTACCGAAGGCGTCCTCGTGCTGGTCGAGCCGGCAATCGGTGGAAACGTCGATCCGCCAGCGCACCACATATTGGCCGTCGTGATTACGGGGCGTCAGCCGCAACATGTGGATCACGCTCGCAGCAGGCGCGTCATAGCGGTAATTCGTCAGGTGCGAAATCTGGATGCGCATGAGCGAATGACGGACAACGCACGGCAGACGGCGGACGATACTCCGTCTTTTACCCTCTGTCGTCCGTCCTCCACTACATAAGATATTGTTCGCTGATAGCCACACCGAGGCGGTTGTTGTCGTCGATGAACCGGCTGATGAACTCGTGCAGCCCTTGCTGGAAGATCTCTTCCATGCGGCTGTTCTCGAGCCGCGCGCGCAGTGCGCGGGCCTGGCGCTGGGCGGGCCCCTGGCGCCCATAGGCGCGTGCGAGGTGATCCAAGTAGACCACGAGGTTCTCGTAGCAGCTCGCGAGCGAACGCGGCATTTCATCGCGCAGGATCAAGAGGTCGGCGATCAGCCAAGGTTTTACGCTTTCGCGATAAACCCAATGGTAGGCGGTCAGAGCCGAGACCGAGCGCAGGATCGCCGACCACTGGAAGTAGTCGAGCGGGCCGCCGACGCGTTCATGCGCCGGCAGCAGCATGTGATACTTCACATCGAGTATGCGCGCCGTATTGTCGGCGCGCTCCATAAACACGCCGAGGCGCGAGAACCAATAGGCGTCGTTGCGCAGCATGGTGCGGTAGGCGGAGCCGTCGAAGCGCAGCGAGGACTCCTGCACCCAGCGCAGGAAGCGCATGAATTCCTCGCGCGAGGTCGCCCCGTTGCCGAAGCGCCTGAGCTCGAGCCAGGTCCCGTTGATGGCGTCCCACATTTCGACCGTGAGCGCGGTGCGCACGGCGCGCGCGTTGGTGCGGGCGATCTCGAAGCAGTTGCGAATGGAGGAGGGATTGGCGCTGGAGAAGCAGAGGAAATCGGTGACCGCCTCCTCATTCGCTTCGGGATAGACGGCGGCAAATGCGTGCGCGCAGCCGGCGGTCGCGACCGCCGATTCCCATTCATTGGACGCACCGACGTAGGCGAGCGGCAGCGTAGTGAGGCGCTGTGTGACCTCGAGGATGCGGGCGAGATACTCCGCGCGTTCCACGTAACGCGCGAGCCAATAGAGGTTATCGGCGGTACGCGAGAGCATTCAACTCAAGCAGCTGATGATCATCGATCAAGGACCCAAGTGTCCTTCGTCCCGCCGCCTTGGCTGGAGTTGACCACGAGGGAGCCTTTCTTCAGTGCCACGCGGGTGAGCCCGCCCGGGACGATGCGGATGCGATCGCGGCCAGTCAGCACGAATGGCCGTAGATCCACGTGGCGGGGCGCGACCCCTTCCTCGACGCAGGTGGGACAGGTGGATAGGGCCAGCGTCGGTTGCGCGATGAAATTTTTCGGATTGGATTTTAGCTTCACACGGAAGGCCGTGATGGTCGCCTTGTCGGCTGCGGGCCCAATCAACATGCCGTAGCCACCCGAGCCGTGCACCTCTTTGACCACGAGTTCGGCGAGATGATCGAGCACGTAGGCGAGATGCTCGCTTTCCCGGCACCGCCAGGTCGGCACATTTTTGAGGATCGGCTCTTCGCCGAGATAGAACTTCACGATCGCCGGCATGTAGCTGTAAACCGCCTTGTCGTCGGCGACGCCGGTGCCCACCGCGTTCGCTAACGTCACATTGCCGGCCTGGTAAACCGACATCAGCCCCGGCACGCCGAGCACCGAATCCGGACGAAAGGCCAGCGGATCGAGAAAATCATCGTCGATGCGGCGGTAGATCACGTCGACGCGCTTGGGTCCTTGTGTCGTGCGCATGAAGACGAGATCGTCCTTCACAAATAGGTCGCGACCTTCGACCAGCTCGACGCCGAGCTTGTCGGCGAGAAAGGAATGCTCGTAATAGGCGGAATTGTAGACGCCCGGCGTGAGTAGCACGACGGTGGGGTCGGCGCTCGCGGTTGCCGGCGCCACCGATTTGAGCGTTGCCAACAGCTCGTCGGGATAATTTTCGACCGGAGCGACCCGATGCCGGGCGAAGAGCTCCGGGAACAGCCGCAGCATGATTTCCCGGTTCTCCAGCATGTACGAGACCCCCGACGGCGTGCGTGCATTGTCCTCGAGCACATAGAAGCTCTCGGCATCGACGCGGACGATGTCGATGCCGGCGATATGCACATAGACGTCGTGCGGCACCTTCTGTCCATTCATTTCCGGCCGGAACACGCGGTTCTGGAACACGAGATCTTCCGGCACCACGCCGGCCTTGAGAATTTCGCGCCGTGTGTAAATGTCGCGGATGTAGTGATTGATGGTTTTGACGCGCTGCTCGAGCCCGGCGCGCAAGATGTGCCATTCGGCGGTGTCGAGAATGCGCGGCAGCACGTCGAAGGGAATGAGGCGCTCCTGGGCGTCCGCTTCGCTATAGACTGCAAAAGTGATGCCGATGCGCCGGAACAGGACCTCCGCCTCGCGCCGGCGATAGTCCAGCACATCCGGCCGCACATCGGAGAGCCAGCGAAACAGCTCGCCGTAGGCGGGCCGCAGGCTTCCATCGTTGCCTTTCATCTCGTCGAACGAGATCACCACAGATTGCCCCCGCTCGTGCGCCCTCCGGGCCAAGCCGCACCAGCGATCCTAGCTGCAAGGCGCGCGCCAACCCAAGCGTATTCAGGCGCCGATGCGATCAGGATTGTTTTGCCTTTGCCCATGTTTTGGGCGGCTCCTGACGAAGGAATCATCGTGCCAGCGCCAGCCCGCTCAGCAATCACGGCGCCAGGAGTTTCTTGGCGCGCTCGATGACCGCTCGCGGCGTCGCGTAGAGACGCGCGACCAGCTGTTGCACCTCCTCGCCCCGTGTCGGCGCGAGGTCAGCTTGAATTTTGCCCGCCTCGGCGCGGAACTCGGGATCCTGCATTGTCGCATCGAACGCGCGCCGCAGCAGCGCGGCCTTTTCAGGAGCAAGGCCCGGCGGCGCCGCGAATGGCCGCCCCATGGCCGAAGGCCCCGCCATGAGTTCAAGCAGCTGACGGTCCTCCTCTTTGGCAACGAGATTTATCACCGGCGGCACGACGGGAAAATCCGCGTGCGCCGTGAGCGCCGTCAGAAGAAGCAGGTTGATCTTTTTGTCGCGCAGCCAGTCGGGCTTGGCGATCTTGAGCGCGGAATAGCTGAATACGCAGCGGCCATCCGCCTCGCCGCGTTCGATGGCCAGGATCGTTTCTTGCGTGCCGACATAACCGGTCACCAGCTTGAACTTGGTGCCGAGCACGTCGTTGAGCACGACGGGCCAGGTGTCGGTCTCCGAGCCTGCGCCGGTTCCGGCGACGACCATCGACTTCTTCTTGACGTCGTCGATCGTCTTGAAGGGGGTTGCTCCCCACGCGATGCAGAGGCCGACATCCTTGGTGACGGCGCCGATCCAGGTGAAGTGGCTCATGTCATAGCCGGGATTGCGCGCGCCGATGAGCGGCTCGAGGATCGGCCCGCCGGCGAAAGCGGTCATCACGGTGCCGTCGCGCGGCGCCTGCTCGGCGAGATAATTCGCCGCCCGAATGCCGCCGGCGCCCGGCATCACCTGCACGGTCACCGTGGGATTGCCGCGGATGTGGCGAGCGATGTGGCGGCCCACCAGTCGCGCATAAAGATCGATGCCGCCACCTGCCGTGCCGGCCACATAGATCGTCACCGGCCGCTCGACGACGTCCTGCGCCTTGCCTTGTTGCGCTAAAGCGAAGGCGAGCGCTGCGCAGATCAAAATCGCGGGAAGCAAGGTGATGACTCGCACGCATCTCACGACGGGATTGGGATATCGCCGACGTCCTTGGGCACTTTATAGCCCTTCTGCACCGCGGGGCGCTTAGCAATGGTCGTGTACCACCGCTTGACGTTGGGATATTTGTTGAGATCCACGGTCTGCCATTCGTAGCGCGACACCCACGGCCAGATGGCGATGTCGGCGATAGAATAGCCGTCGGCGACGAACTCGCGATCCGCGAGCCTGCGGTCGAGCACGCCGTAGAGGCGATGTGCCTCCTTGAGAAAACGCTCCTCCGCATAGGGCGCCTTGCCCTTGTTGTATTTCACGAAATGGTGGACCTGGCCGAACATGGGCCCGGGCCCGCCCATCTGCCACATCAGCCATTCGAGCACGCGGTAGCGCGGCTCGCCCGATTTCGGCAGAAGCTTTCCCGTCTTGTCGGCGAGATAGATCATGAGCGCCGCTGATTCCATGAGGCTGATGCCGGCCTCGCGGTCGACGATGGCCGGGATGCGATTGTTCGGGCTGATCTTTAAGAACTCCGGCTTGAATTGTTCATCCTTGGAGATATCGACCGCATGTGCGGTATAGGGCAGGCCCAGCTCCTCGAGCATGATGGACGCTTTGCGGCCGTTGGGTGTGGTCCAGGTATAGAGATCGATCACGGTTTTGCTTCCTATCGTTCGAGGTTTCGTATGATCTGCGCAGCCAACAGCCGCGCGTCGTAACCCGAAATCGGCAAAGCGTCGATGCGAAAATGGCGAGGAACAGGCAAGCCGCAACCTAGCTGCGGCGACCGATGTCCATCACATCGACTTCGATGGGCATTTCGCGCCCATCCCGCTGCACCGTCAGCGTCACTCGTTTTCCGACCCCGACGCGCTCGAGCTCCTGGATCAGGTCGGCGAGACCCCGCACCGGCTTGTCGTTGATGGCGACGATGATATCGCCGGGTTTTCCGCTGCGCTGGTCCATGCCGCGCAAGCCGGCGCGCTGGGCGGAGGAGCCCGGGGCGGTCCGCACAATGACGACGCCTTGGACGCCGGCGCGCGTCGCCGCCGCTTCGCTGGCGGCAACAATGCCGATCCCCGGCGTCGGCACGGAGCCACGGCGAATGAGTTCCGGCACGACGCGGTTGACGGACTCGATGGGAATGGCGAAGCCGATCCCGGCGCTCGTTCCCGAAGGCGATAGGATGGCGGTGTTGACGCCGATGACGCGCCCCGCCGAGTCGAGCAGCGGCCCGCCGGAATTGCCCGGATTGATCGCGGCGTCGGTCTGGATGACGTTGGTGATTTCGCGCCCACCGCTCGTGGGCAGGCGCCGCTTGAGCGCACTGATGATACCAGTGGTCAAGGACTGATCGAGGCCGAACGGATTGCCGATCGCGAACACCCATTGCCCGACCTTGAGGTCCTCGGACGTGCCGATGGCGATCGGCGGCGGCAATGAACGGGGATTGTCCACGCGAATGACCGCCAAGTCGTAGTTGGGCGCCGTGCCGACGACTTGCGCGCGCTGCACCTGCCCGGAGGCGAACCGAACCGCGAGACCGCTAGTGCCTTCGACCACATGATCGTTGGTGACGATGTGGCCGGCTCCATCCCAGACGAAGCCCGATCCCGATTGTGCTCGGCCGTTCTCGGCCTCGGGCGCTTCGAGCGCGCCGGCGTGCCCAACCACCTGAACCACCGACGGAGATACGCGCTCGAAGACTTCGATCGATGTGCGCTCGATTTCGGACAAGCTGCCGCGCGGTGCAACGGCGCGTGGCGTCGAGGCCGAAAACATCCAGCGATCGACGTAGGGCTGCGCGAAATAAACGGCGAGCACGACCACGAGCGCGGCAATCACAATTTTGGAGAGGCGGTCGCCCATCGCAGGCCTCCTGGGTCATTCGAGGCAACAAGCATACCCCTCATGAAATGGTTCCGAAGACAACGTTGCCCGGCTGTCTCGCGGTCTCATTGCCGTGCTACCACTAGCACGTCCGCATCGGGCGCGGATGCGAACAGACGCTCGACGTCGGCTCTGCGTCGCTCGAGCGCCAGGCGCTGGTTGATGTAGCCCTTGTCGGTGATCTCGTTGGCGTCAATCGAAGGGGAATCGGGCAAGAGCAGCACGCGTGCGATTTTTTGCGATGAGCCCGGATGCGCGTCATTCCACTGCGCGATCGCCTGGCGCACGTGCTCGCGCAGCATAGGATGGCGTGCAAGCTCGGCGAGCGGCGCCTCGCAGCCGATCAGCTTGCGGCAACCGGCGGCGTTGAGCCAGGCCAGCATCCCGATCCATTGTCGGTTCTCGCCGGCAATGATGGCGTCTTGCAGCGCCGGGGACGTGGCGGCGAGCGCTCCGACGCGCAGCGCCCCCACCGCCACCCACGTGCCGGTGGCGAGCTTGAAATCTTCCGCCAGTCGCCCGTCGAATATGATGCCTTTCTGCAGATCAGCGGGGTCGGCAAAGCGCACGGCGTCACCCGGTTTGTAAAAGCCTTCCTCGTCGAAGGCGCCACGCGTCAGATCGGGCCGTTTCCAATAGCCGGGCATGATGTTCGGTCCGCGCACGCGTACTTCTAGCTTGTCACCCGCGGGGACGAGCTTGAGCTCGACAGCGGGGACCGGCACGCCGATCGAGCCCGCGCGCTCGATCGTAAAGTGCGCGGCGGTTGCCAGCGGCGATGTCTCGGTGGTGCCCCAGGACGAGGTCATCGGCACCCGTTCACCGGTCGCGTGCTCCGACACGGCTTCGAGCCGCTCCCACAGGTCCTGTGGCAGCGCCGCGCCGGCGTAGAAGATCAGCCGCAGTTTGCCGAAGAGCGCGCGCGCCAATGCGTCATCCCGTTCGAGGAAGGGCAGCAGCGCCGCATAGCCTGCCGGCACGTTGAAATAGATGGTGGGGGAGACTTCGGCGAGATTGCGCACGGTGTGTTCGATGAGCCCCGGCACGGGTCTGCCGCCGTCGATGAACAGCGTGCCCGCATGGCGCAGCACCAGATTGAAGTTGTGGTTGGCGCCGAACGTGTGGTTCCACGGCAGCCAGTCGAGCAGGACGAGCGGCGCCTCGTTCACGAATGGCCAGATCTGCGCGAGCTGCTGCTGGTTCGCTGCCAGCATGCCGTGGGTGTTGATGACACCCTTGGGCAGGTCGGTCGAGCCGGAGGTGAATAGGAATTTGGCAATGGTATCGCCGCCAATCGCCGCAACGGCTTTTTGCAATGCCGGTCCGGGGCGGGACTGCGCCATCGCAGCGAAAGAGGTGACGCCCTCGATATTCGCGCCATTGCGGCTCGCCACGAGCTCGGTTTTGCCAAGATCGAGCGCGGCAAGCGCTTTGGCGAAGGGGCTGGTGTCTGCGACATAGACGAGGCCGGGAGTGAGCAAGGCGCCGATATGCTTGAGCTTGGCGTGGTCCTGGCTCTGCAGCGAATAGGCAACCGAGATGGGCGCCACCGGGATGCCGGCGGTGTGGCCGGCGAGCGTGATCAGCGCGTGATCGATGCTGTTGGCCGAAAGAATCATCACGGGCCGCTCGGCCGAGAGCCCGCGTTCGACGAGAGACGCCGCCAACGCGTCGACAAGCGCCCGCGCCGCCTCATAACTCAATTTGCGCCAGGTGTCCCCGTCGCGTTCGGCGAGGAAGATGCCCGCGGGATTGTGCTCGACCGCGGTCCGGAACAGCCGTGCCAGGCTCGGATCGTACGGGGCCAGCGGCACGGTCGAGCGGTAGTGCAGAACGCCATCGCTGCCGCGCTCGCAGGAAACGCGCGGGGGCGCATAAGCAATCGGACGCCGCGGCGCTGGCATGTCTCCTCCGCGCCTGCTCCTCATGTGATCGGGCAACTCGGCCTGCCTCGGCCGCAAGGCAGAGGCCGCGGGAAGATGACTTGAAGGATCATAACCCACAATGGCAGGGTAGGGCGGGCCTGCTGCGTCGGGCCGCAGGACCCCGGTCGTCAGATGTCAGCCGCAGATGTACCCGCGCCCAACGAGCACGTCACCGCCGCGCTGCTGGTGATCGGCGACGAAATCCTCTCCGGCCGCACCAAGGACAAGAACATCGGCTATATCGCGGAATATCTGACCGCGCTCGGGATTGAACTCAAAGAGGTTCGCGTGGTCGGCGACGAGGAGGCGCCGATCATCGCGGCGCTCAACGCGCTGCGCCAGCGCTACACCTATGTCTTCACCACCGGGGGGATTGGGCCCACCCATGACGACATCACCGCTGACTGCGTCGCCAAGGCGTTCGGAGCGCCGATCGATATCGATCCGCGCGCGCTCGCGATCCTCAAGGAACGTGTGCGTGAAATGGGGGTGGAAATAAACGAAGCGCGGCTGCGCATGACGCGCATTCCGCTAGGCGCCGATCTCGTCGAGAACAAGGTTTCCGGCGCGCCCGGATTCTGGATCGGCAATGTCATCGTCATGGCTGGCGTGCCGACCATCATGCAGGCGATGCTCGACGAGGTCGCCCCTAAGCTCAAGACCGGGGTGCGCATCCTCTCGCGGACCTTGCGCGCGGACGCGCGCGAGGGCGACATCGGCACCCAGCTCGGTGAGATTGCCAAGGCTAATCCCGAGGTCGCCATCGGCAGCTATCCCTTCTTCGATCCACAGCACGGGCCCAATACGAATGTGGTGCTGCGCGCCCGCGACGCGCAAAAGCTTGCGCTTGCCGCGCGCGCCGTCGAGGACATGCTGCAACGGGTGAGGGGAGCGCAATCGAGTGGATGACGCGCCCGCCCTGCGCTCCTCACCTAAATACTGGAGCTGCTGCGCCCTCACCTGATGCTGGAATTGCTGCTCCAGTTCTCTGCTGTCGCGCAATTCTTGGCGCGGGCGGTCGCCGCGAGCACCTGCAGCTGTTCTTTGGCCGAGACGTAATCGGTCTGGTAGGCAATCACGTTGACGAAGGCGCCGCCCGTACTCTGCTCGGCCCTGGCCATCAGCTGTTTGAGTTCCTGCTCGCGCGTCGCCCAGTATTTTTGCTGCCCCGCGAGCTGCTCGCAGCTGTAAAAGTCGTAGAGGCCCGGATCGGCAAAAAGCGTGAGCCTGCTGTCGCCTGCGGAGGAGCACGCTGACAACAACGCGCCGCTCGACAATGCGAAGAGTAGCCCAAGCACGCGTAAGGCCGCAGCGCGCGCAAGCGGCGTTTTGGCCGTTCCGGCATCGGCGGGCAGCACGGGGCGCATGCGGTGGATATTCCCTGGCCGAATGCCCTCTATGACTGCGGAATGCGCCCTAATCGTGGTGCAACAAAACGAGGCCTATCGCAGCGCTTTATCGGTTTCGAAGACACCAAGCCGCGCATCGTGCGTTATCCTTCCAGTGCCAGCCATCATGCCGTGCCAGGGAGAACCCCCATGTCGATCATCCGCCTCATCCACATTAAGATCGACCCCGCCGAGAGCGAGAATGCGGTCCGCGTCTGGAAAGCCGAATGCGCGCCGCTCATGATTCAGCAGAAGGGATGCATTTCGGAAAAGCTGCTCCGTTGCAAGGATGCCCCCGAATTCATCTCGTATTCGGAATGGGATTCAGAGGCCGCGATCGAGGCCTATCGCAACGGCGCTGCCCACAAGGAGATCGTGCGCCACACGCGCGCACTCAAAGGCGCCAAGGCGGAAGTCAAGCTCTACGATCTCGTGCAATAGCATCGCTGCGCCGGCACGAACGGCGACAGTGCCGCGCTGCGTGCCAATTGCCGCCGCTCAGTTGATGTGGACCAGCGCGCCGCCATCGACGGGGAGTGCGACACCGGTAATGAAATCTGCTTCCTCGGAGGCGAGAAACAAAGCTGCATTCGCCACGTCCCAAGCGGTACCCATTTTGTGTCGCAGCGGCACCCGCGCGTCGCGTGCGGCGGCAACCTCGGCGCGGCTTTTCCCGCTTACACGCGCGCGGGTGTCCACCGCCATTGGCGTATCCATGAGGCCCGGCAGGATGACGTTGGCGCGTATGCCGAATTCGGCATTCTGGATGGCAATCTGCTGGGTAAAGGCGACCATTGCCGCCTTGCTCGCCTTGTAAACCACGTTTGGGTACTGCTCCCACGCAGCAACCGACGAGATGGTGATGATCACGCCGGAGCGTTGTGCACGCATCACCGGCAACACGTGCTTGCAAGCCATGATGGCGCCGCGCAGATTGATGGTCATGATGCGGTCGAATGCCGCCTCGCTAATTTCGGTCAGCGGCGCATCGCCGCCGGCAATGCTCACGCCGACATTGTAGTGGAGCACGTCGATACGGCCCCACCGCCGCCGCGCGGCATCGACCATCGCCGCGAGCGTCGTGTCTTTGGTCACGTCCGCCTCGAACGCGACGCAATTCCCGCCGGCGCCGCCGGATTGCCGCGCCATCGCCACCGTTTCCTCGGCGGAGGCGAGATTGTTGTCGACCGCGAGCACCTTGGCGCCCTCCTGCGCGAAGCGGATGACCGTGGCACGGCCGTTGCCCATGCCCTCGCCCGGCGATTGGCCGGCGCCGATCACGATGGCGACTTTGTCCTTGAGACGCATGGTCGAACCTCCGGTAGGGGTTAAAGTTTAAGGCCTTGATTTCATTGATGGCGCTTCAGGGCTTTTGCGATTGCCTTCGCGCCGGCATGGCCCGATGGAACCCGCGCCCCGCCTCGACGTTTTCCTTGGTCGACTATCCTTCCGAGCTGCGGGGCCGGACCGACATCATTTCGGAGAGCTTCCGGGCGAGGAGGTGTCGTCACAACATGCATGTCTGACTAGCACAGTCGCGCTGAAGAGGAGCACGGCGCCATGCATACCACCGAAATCCAGGAATATGCGCAGCAGTTGTTTGACGCTCATGGCTTCAAACAACTGCTGCGCATATT
>DATFQX010000446.1:0-3906 GCA_035263865.1 Xanthobacteraceae bacterium | reverse complement strand
GTACCTGCCGTTGCGCGCGATGACGCTGCGCGGCTCCTATGTGGGCAGCCAAACCGACATGGCCGAGCTTCTCGACCTGGTGAAACGTACCGGCATGCCGCCGGTGCCGATCCGCACGCGCCCGCTCGACGAGGTGAACGCGACCCTCAACGACCTGCGCGCCGGCAAGATCGTCGGTCGGGTCGTGCTCACGCCGGCCGCCTAAAGGAGAAACAGATGGACGCCACGGCCGGTCATCGCCGCGCCGACCGCATCGGCTTCGATGCCTTGGCGTTTCGCGAACAGGAGGCTCGACCAGGAGTCGATCAGCGTGACGAAATTTTGCATAAGATGGAGCGCGCAGAGAGCAAAGAAGAAGCACATGCCGCAGCGCACTCCCTTTTAAGATGGTTGGAAGAGCTCGACATCCTCGAATAAGGCCCTCAGCGTCACATTCCTCACTGTGAACCTGCTTATGAAGGCACGAACGACATGATCGGGGCGGCCTGGCGCATTACAATGTTGCGAGGCAGGCAATTCCCTCGCGAAATGCCGTCCGCGCCTTTTCATATCTGGGGAAGAGTGCGGCTTCGACGGCATCGGACGCGCGATCGGGATGGCCCGCGTCAAAAGGCGGTTCCGGATCGTACTCAAGGCCTAGTTGGATTGTCTGAGCCACTGTTTCGCCCGCAATCTCGGCCACCACGCGCAGGCCAAAGTCAATTCCAGACGTAACGCCGCCCGCGGTGATCACGTTGCCGTCCTTGACGACGCGGCCTCTCTCATGCGTGGCGCCGAGGAGCGGCAGCAACTCGGTAAACGCCCAGTGTGTCGTGGCGCGGCGGCCCTTCAGTAGACCTGCGGCGCCGAGAATAAAGGCCCCGGTGCATACCGACGTCACGTACTTCGCTTTGCGCGACTGCCTTTGAACAAACTCTATCGTATCCCGGTCGCCCATCGCTCGAACGACCCCAGTGCTGCCGCCGGGTATGCAGATTAGGTCCAGCTGCGGGCAATTCTCAAAGGTGTGCGTCGGTACGAGACTGAGGCCGCTATCGCTGGAAACGGGAGCAGCTGATTTTGCTATGATGTGCATCGCCGACTGCGGCAAGCGCGCCAAGACCTGTTGCGGCCCGGTGAAGTCGAGTTGCGTTAATTCCGGGAAAATGACAAAGCCGACATTAAAGAGCGACATGCTTGGCTCCGTTGGTCTTGAAGCGTGAGCGAAACTCACTTGGCGAAGCGGACACCGCGCGGGCAAATGCGCGATCCATGCGGCGCAGGGATCCAAATCCGCAGGCCACGGCGATCGCCTCCACGTTGTCATTGGTTTCAAGCAATCTGCGGCGCGCAAGATCAGTGCGCACGCGCTCGACGAAGTCTGCGGGACTCACGTTCAGGCCCGCACGGAACAGGCGGCTCAGCGAGCGCCGCGAAACTCCAGCCTCTGCCGCTAGAACATCGGTTCGCCAATCGGCGTGCGGCTGTGCCGTTACCTTTTCTGCCAGCTTTTTGATGTTCGGATTGCCCGCCGACTGGGCAACCAACTCTGCAGAGAATTGGCTTTGACCACCCGGTCTAATGCGAAAGAGGACATGCCGCCGCGCGATGGCAAGGGCAACCTTTCTACCGAGATCCGCCTCGATCATCGCGAGCGCGAGATCCATTCCGGCGGTCACCCCTGCAGACGTCCAAATGCCGCGATCCTCAATGTGGATGGCATCGCCGTCGACTAGCACAGCGGGCCGAAACCGTTTCAAAGCTTCAACCTCACTCCAATGAGTTGCAGCCCGTCGGCCGTCTAGAGCTCCTGCAGCCGCCAAGAAAAATGTACCGCTGCAAACCGAGGCGATACGTGGCACTCGTCCAATCGCCCTATACACGATGTCTGTTAGGTTTCCGCGCACAAGTTCCTGCCGCATACCCGGCTCGCCGCCAACCGTGATGAGTGTGTGGATGCGAGCGAGGCGGTTATTTGTGATTTGCGCAAATGAAACATCAGCGACAAGTCGAACGCCGGACGACGTGGCAAATGGTCCTGCCTGGGGCGCTGCGATCTCGATGCGGTATACCTGACGCGATAGCTCGTCATTGGCTCCCGCAAACATCTGGACTGGGCCGGCAATATCCAGCAGTTGGCCATTCGGGAATGCGAGCAGCAGGATGCGATGCGGCGCGGGCATAGGTCGACTCTACCAGTCGGCCGTCGTGACCCGAAGGCCAAAGGCCAGTCATTTTGGGCCACGGCAGGGTCCCGTCGGGAATTGGCAAGGCTGCCGATCAGGCCGGGACGCACTACTCGTTCTTGAACTGTACGGCCACGTGCTCCAGCACCGGCTTCCACAGCTCTTGCTGGCTGCGAACAAACGCCTGCGCTTCGGTCGGGGTGGCGGGATGCACATAGGCGCCGCGTGCCGCAAGCTTGTCCTTGATCTCCGGGTCCGTTAGCGCCGCGCGCAGATCGTCGCTGATCTTGCGCACGATCGCGTCGGACGTTCCGACCGGCGCCACCACGCATTGCCAGCCGACGGCGACAAAACCAGGCAGCGTTTCTGCGACGGTCGGCAAATCAGGAAGGTGAGGCAGACGCTTCTCCCAGGCGACCGCCAAGGCTTTGAGTTGGCCTGACTCATAAGCCCCGGCCAATCCCGCATAGCCTTCAATGACCAGCGAGACGCGGCCCGCGGTGACGTCGGTGAGCGACTGAGCGGAGCCGCCTGAATACGGCACCATTTGCAGCTTGATGTTGGCACGGATTTGCAGCAGCTCGCCAGTCAGGTGGGTCAATCTCCCGACGCCCGTCACCGCGTACGAAATGCTGCCGGGCTCCTTCTTCGCCTGTGCGATCAGCTCGGGGAGGCTGTTGATGCCAAGCTTGGGATTAATTCCGATCGACTGCGGTTGCAGCACCGTTATCCCGATGGCGGTGAAATCGCGCGGCAGCTTGAGCGGGAGATTGGGCGCCTTGCCCGGTATTGTCAGGAACATCGACGAGGCCGGTGCATAGATTGTGTAGCCGTCCGGCGGCGCCTGCGCCGCAGCCGTAGCCGAAATCGCCCCACCGGCACCCGGCCGGTTCTCGATCACGACCTGCTGAGCCCACTTCTTGCTCAGGCTTTCGGCGATGATCCGAAGGTTGGTGTCTATGGCGCCGCCCGCCGCCGCATCCAAAATGAGCCGTACCGGCTTGTCCGGATAGTTCCCCGCTTGAGCCCGCGCGCCACCGGCGGGCACGATCGCCAGCAAGAGCAAGCACTTCAGGCAAGTTGAACCCGCCCGCAGACCCATGACGTTACCCCGCGATAATGCCGAACGACGGCGCGCTGCGCGCAGCGCGTCGACCTTCATGCCCTGATTATTTGCAGCGCCGGAAAAAAGCATCGGCGCCAGCGCAGGATTACAGCGTCTGCCGATGGCACGCGCGCTGCCCTCTCTCTCGCACGCGGAACCTCGGCCTGTCCGCGGTCGGGCAGCTCGGAAACCAGGCTAGATGATCTGTTCGGAAAAAGCGCCCGGACCTTTTGCCGCTACTTGCATCGGGGCCGTCCCGTACGCATCAGTTTTGTCCCGCGATTTGTCCCGTCTGTCCCGCGAAGCTGGATACCTGTGTTCCATCCAAGCATCGAGGCTCGCAGACATCCATTTTCTTCCGCACACGAGAGCATATGATGCAATCCGTCCGAGAACTCACCGTCACTGTCGATCGAAATGCTCAAGCTCGCCCTTGGCCTCGATTTCGTCACCGTACCATTCCAGGGCGGCGGCCCATGACGCAATCGCTGGTCGGTGGGCACACGCCGGTCGTCTGCGCCGCCCTTGGCAATTACGTCAACCTGATCAAGGAGGGCAAGCTGCGCGCTTGCAGTCACCGCCAAGAAGCGTTCGGCGGCGTTGCCCGATGTGGCGACTCTCGAAGACATCGGCATT
>DATFQX010000445.1:0-25938 GCA_035263865.1 Xanthobacteraceae bacterium | reverse complement strand
CATTCTCAAGGGTGCCAAACCCATCGATCTACCGGTTGTGCGCTCGGTCACGTTTGAGTTCGTCATCAATTTGTCGACCGCCAGGGCGCTCGGCCTCGAAATTCCCTCGACCGTGCTCGCACGCGCCGACGAGGTGATCGAGTGACACGTCGCATCGACCCAACACGTGTCCGGGGCGCGGGGCTGTTTGAAAAGTGAATAGGGATTTTGACGCGAATGCTCGTCCTCATCCTGAGGAGCGCGCCTGCCGAAGTCGTGCTGCAAACTAGAAAGCGCGTGCGCGCGCCTCGAAGGATGAGGACGGCGCGGCATGCGTCCGCATGCTTCGGGACGCATCGCAGCGCTTCAAAGCTGTTGAAGCATCTGCGCCTGCATCGTGCTGCGATGCTCCTCAGCATGAGGGCGAGCCTCGTCGGGGCTATTTTCGCGAAACGATCTCTGGGGAGGCACTTCCGGATTGTTATAATGCTTGCCGCAAGCGAAGATGCGGGACGCGAGTGGGTTGCACACCATGGGTACCAGTAACAACAGAGCAAGCGTCGCCGCCTTGCTTGTGCTCTTCGCCGGCGCGGGCACCGCGGCCGCAGGCGAATGGCCGAGCCGGCCGCTCACCCTCGTGGTGCCATTCGCGGCTGGCGGGCCGAGCGACGTTGCCGGCCGCATCCTGGCGCAGGGCTTGAGCGAAAATCTCGGCCAGCAGGTCGTCGTGGAAAATCCGAGCGGCGCCGGCGGCACGGTCGGCTCGCTGCGCGTGGCGAAGGCTGCGCCCGACGGCTACCAGTTCGTGATCGGCAACAGCGGCACCCACGCCTGGAGCCAGGCGCTCTACAAGAAGCCGCCCTACGATTCGATCGCCGACTTCACCGCGCTCGGCCTCGTGGTCGAGGCGCCGCGCGTCATCATCACGCCGAAGACGTTTCCGGCAAATTCGCTGCCCGAGTTCATCGCCTACGTGAAGGGAAACCAGCCGACGGTCAAATTCGGCTCTGCCGGCGCGGGCTCGGCCTCGCATGTGAGCTGCATCCTGTTCAACGCCGCGCTCGGGGTCGATGTTATGCACGTTCCCTATCGCGGCTTGGGCCCGGCGATGCAGGACTTGATCGCTGGCCGCATCGATTACGTCTGTGACTCGGTCTCCACCTCGCTGCCGCAGATCGAGAGCAACACCATCAAGGCGATCGCCACCACCGGTGCGCGGCGGGCGCCCGCGCTCGCGAGCGTCGCCACAGCGCGCGAGCAGGGCCTCGATTTCGAGGTGGCGGCCTGGCAAGGCCTGTTTTTGCCGAAAGGCACGCCGGAGCCGATCGTGCGCCGCCTGAACCGCGCGGTGGGCGAGGTGCTGGACATGCCCCATGTGCGCGAACGCCTCGACGCGCTCGGCGAGGAGATCGCGCCGCCTGAGCGCCGCAGTCCCGAATATTTCGCCAAATTCCTCGCCGGCGAGATCGCGCGCTGGAGCGGCCCGATCAAGGCGAGCGGAGTCTCAGCAGACTGATGGACCGATCAGCGTTCGATCATGGGTGCCCAGAATGGGAGCCCACTACGTGCTCCGGCTTTTTACCATGGTGCCGAACGCTCCCACCAAATAGGCGGACCATCGCGAGCCAAAACGGGACATGCACATTGCCCGGCGTCGCGAAGAAATAGCAGATGAGCGCCAGCATGGCCACAATCAACGAGGTCGCCGCCACCCCCATGCTCGGTGCGTGCAACTCGAAGTCCATGTCTCCCTCCCTTTGGCGACCGGCAACAAGCCGAATCAGCAAAGCAATCTGCGAAGCTTAAAGCGCATTCGTCCTAAGGGAAATTACCGCAGCGGCCGCTATCGCGCCGGCAAGGCGAGCCGGCGCATGCTGGTCACCTCGCTGCCGAGAGCGCGGATGCGGGCAATCGCCTGCCCGATCGGCTCGAGGGCGACGGCCATGTGGAATGCATTGGCGTGAACGAGGGACGCTTCGTCGCGCACGATCGCGACGTGCCGGTTCCAGAACAAAAGGTCGCCGCGACGCAACTCGGCGTGGGGCGCGAGCGCGCGGCCGAGCGCCTCTTCCTGCATATGGCTGTCGCGCGGACACGGGATGCCACAAGCGTTGAGCGCGACTTGCACCAGGCCGGAGCAGTCGAGGCCGAGCGAGGTCTTTCCGCCCCATAGATATGGCGCGCCAATGAAACGCTCGGCGACCGCGACGAAGTCGCCTTCCGTCTCCTCGAGCGAAATAAGATGCCGCGCCGGGACGTAGCCGCCGGCGGACGTGACGGCAAACGGCGGCTCGATGCGTGCGACGGCGAGCCGTGCGCCGAGTGGCAGCGTCTCGAGTGGCGGCAGTTTGATCGAGGGGCCGGGAAACACGAGCGTACGCAGCGCCGCGACCTTGTGCGTGGCGGGCGCGCCCGGCGCGCACAGCGCGCTCGCCGGCAAAAATCCCATATAGCCGTCGGCCTCGAGCTTGCCGCGCGCCCAACCTTCCTCGGTCTCATAGACGATGACGCGCTCGCCCTTGAGCGCCTCGGTATCGAGCGGCGCGTCGGGGGAGGGCGCTTGGCGCAACGGTGCGGTCGGCTCGGCGACCTCGAAAACTTCAGCCATAGCGCGATACCAACAGCGCGTAGAGCGCGCGCGCCGCCTGGCACTCTCCCCCTTCTGGCCGCCCGGGCTTGGTATCCTGGTTCCAGGCATAGATGTCGAAATGCAGCCACGCTGCGGCGGCGGTGACGAATCGGCGCAGGAAGAGGGCCGCGGTGATCGAGCCGCCGAAATTGCCGGAGGCGACGTTGTTGACGTCGGCGACCTTCGACTCGAGCAGCGCCTCGTAGGGTCGCCACAGCGGCATGCGCCAGACCGGATCGCTTTCGCTTCTGGCGCAGTCCGAAAGCTCGCCCGCGAGCGCCTCGTCATCGGTGTAGAACGGGGGGATTTCGGTTCCGAGCGCCACGCGCGCGGCGCCCGTCAGCGTCGCCATGTCCGCGATCAAGTTGGGTTTATCCTCATCGGCGAGCGCGATCGCGTCGGCGAGGATGAGGCGGCCCTCAGCGTCGGTATTGCCGATCTCAACCGTGAGCCCGTTGCGCGAGCGGTAGACGTCGCGCGGGCGAAAGGAGGCGCCGGAGATTGCGTTCTCGACGGCAGGGATGATCACGCGCAGGTTGAGCTTGATCCCGCGCGCCATGAGCATATGCGCGAGCGCGAGCATGCAGGCGGCACCGCCCATGTCCTTCTTCATGTTGAGCATGCCGCTCTCGGGCTTGATGTCGAGGCCGCCCGAATCGAAGCACACGCCCTTACCGATGAGCGTGACCTTGGGGTGGCTCGTCTCGCCCCAGGTGAGATCGATGAGGCGCGGCGCGCGGACGGCCGCGCGGCCGACCGCGTGGATCAGCGGAAAATTCTCTTTCAGCAGATCGTCGCCGACAGCCGCGCGCAGCTTTGCGCCGTGACGCTCGGCAAGCGCGCGGGCAGCCGCTTCGAGCTCGGCCGGGCCCATGTCGTTCGCCGGCGTGTTGATGAGATCGCGGGCGAGGCTGACGCCCTCGAGGATGCGGGAGAGATCCTCACCGTCGACGTTGCCGGGCAGTTCGAGCTTGAGCTCCTTGTCATCCTGCTTGCGGTAGCGTGCGAATCGGTAGGCGCCGAACGCAAAGGCGAGCGCCGCGAGCCTTGCATCGTGTGGGAGCGTGGCGAAGCGATAGGCGCCCGCGGGCAAGAGTGCCGGCAGTGCGCCCGGCCAAAACAAGTCCTTGTTAGGCTCCTCGGGGCGCTCGAGCGCAAATAGGACGCCGGCAAGGCCGCCTTCGGCCGAGGGAAGCAGGCAGTGGCGGCCCGCCTTCGGCTCGAAGCCCGCGGTATCCACGAAGGCACGCGCGCGCGAATCGAGCGCCTCGCGCAGCTCGCGCCAGGTCGCCGCGTTAACGAAGGTTACCGGGACCGTTGCGACCGACCGGCCGCGGGGGAGAAAGATCGGATGCATTGGGGCCCTGAAAAAAGCCCTGCTAGCACGCAGCGTTGCGGGGGTGAAGGCGAGGGCAAAGCCAAACGGCGGCGCCCGTTAACCTCTCGTTAGGGCCCAATTAACGTCTCGTTAAGGTTAACGCTTTATTGCCGGAACCCGTCTGGGGGCCCGAGACGGGGCCGTAATGATCAGCTCGATCAGGGGATGGCGTTGCGTCGAGGGGTTTGCGCCGATCGTGCTTGTGGCCGCGCTTGCGGCCGCGCTCGCCGGCTGCAAGACGACGCAACCGACAGAGCTTTCGGCTGTCGCCGCGGCGGGGGACGCCGATTGGCGTTCGGCGCCTACGTGGGCCGAGCGCTACCGCGCCGATCCGACCGATGCGCAGGCGGCGGTCAAATACGCGCGGTCGCTGCGCGCCGACGGGCTGCGCCCGCAGGCCCTCGCCGTGCTCGAACAGGCATCGCTGCAGCACTCAAAAGATCGCCGCGTGCTTGCCGCTTATGGGCGCGCCCTTGCTGATGCCGGCGATTACAAACGCGCGCTTGACGTGCTTGACCAAGCGCAGCCGCCCGATGCGCCGGACTGGCGCATCCTCTCAGTCCAGGGCGCTGCGCTCGATCAGATGGGGCGGCACGAGGAGGCACAGCGCTATTACGCGACCGCGCTGCGGATCGCGCCGGACGAGCCCTCGGTGCTCTCCAATCTCGGGCTCTCTTATGCGCTCTCCAAGGACCTGGTGCGGGCGGAGGCGGCGCTGCGGCGGGCGGCCGCGCAATCGCGCATTGATCCGACGGTGCGGCAAAACCTCGCCCTGGTCATGGGGCTGCAACGCGGGGCGGCGGCGCAGGGTCTCGCGGCGCTGCCCGCGCAAGCCAACGTGGCGCGGCTGCGTCAAGTGCTTGCCCAGCAGAACGGCTGGAGAGAGAGCGCCGACAAGCCGCCGCTCACCGCGGAGGGAAGCTGATCCTCGCGCTGCCGGATAACGCCGTCAGCCCTGGACGGGCCGCGAGAACCGCTGCCGATTCGGCAGCCGGGGCGCTCCCCGCGGCGATGAAGCCCGCCGCGGCGAGCAAGGCGAGAAGCAATGTGGTGCGAATGAGGTCCCCCATATCGACCCCTTAGGTTGCGCTGCTGCACGGCCATTTCAGCACCGAACCGTCAAGGGATGGTTAACGCCGGGTATCCAAATTGGGTTAAAGATTCGTGAGCTACTCATCCGTCCGGGGGGCGGGGCGCAGCTCACGTGGCGCCAGCCATCCATGCCGTGTCCGGATAGACGGCGAGCGCCGCCACGGCGAGCGCGACCCCGTAGGGTATGCCGGCATCCTTGGCGTGTAGCCGCGCGACCCAGGCATGGCGCGCCAGCCATTCCGGCAGCGGCGCCATCCGAAACCAGATCAGCCCCAGGCTCAAGGCGCCGCCCAGCAGGGAGGCAATGAGCAAATAAGCCAAAAGGTGGTCGAAGCCGAGCCATAGCGCTGCGGCGGACGCGAGCTTGGCATCGCCGCCGCCGATGATCCCGCGGGCAAACAAGCCGAAGGTCGCAACCAGAACGACGCAGCCGGCCGAAAGGTGCGACACCATATCCGCTGCGCTCATCCCGCTCATCGCCGCCAACGCGAGAAAGCCGCCGAAAAGGATTAGCGACACCCGATTGGAGATGGTCATGGTCAAAAGATCGCTCGAGGCGGCGAATGCCATGAGCGCCGGGAACAGCGTCAGTCGGATCGCGTCGGCTACCACTATCATGGGTCGGATCCGAATGCCGTTATTGCGGCTTGGAAAGTCCCCGCGGGCCGCCGCGTTCCCGCCAAAACTGGGGCAGGGCTAGGGGAATTCTAGCCGAGGTGTCTTGCTGTTCGGTTATCGCGATGCGAGGGCGCGGCCGAGCGACGCCATGGGTGCACTTATTTGAGCGCGCCCTGGACGAAGGCGGAACTGAGCTTCGTGCCCAGCCCCTGGATGACCGCGATAATAGCAACCGAAATACCGGCGGCCACCAACCCGTATTCGACCGCGGTCGCGCCGGATTGGTCCTGAAAAAAACGCTTCACGAGACTGGTCACTGCTGCCTCCACGCTCCACAGCTGGTGCTCTGAGTTCCGCTTGAGCCGTTGTTGCCCGGCCGATCCGGAACCGGTTGCACGCTAGCCGCCAGCCTGTTGCAGTGAGGTTAATATCTCCGCGGGCAAAACCGCGGCCATCCGAGTTAAACGCAGCGTCGTTAACGATAGATTTTTCCGTACATCGCGTCCTTAACAAGGCCTTTTTCGCTTGGCTAAATTTGTAAGTCTCAAAAGCACGCGGTTGGAGAATTGCGGCGCGCGTTTGCGCACATGATGCTCGGCCAACTCCTCGCACGTAAGCTGGTCGCTCAAGATCAGCGCGATAAATCTGCCAAGCCTGCCGTACGGCTCAAGGGATCGGCAATGCGGTTGTTGCTTTGATCTTTTCCATTGCGAAGCGCGAGGTGACGTTCTTGAGCGGAACCGCTCCAATCAGCCGTTTGTAAAACGCGTCGTAGCCGGCGATGTCGGGCACGACCACGCGCAACATGTAGTCGACGTCGCCGGCCATGCGGTAAAACTCCATCACTTCGGGCATCGCGCCGACCACGGTGGCGAACCGGTCGAGCCATTGCTGCGAATGATCGCCGGTCTCGACCGAGACGAAGACGGTGACCCCAAGTCCGATCTTGTCCTGATCGACGAGGGCTACGCGGCGCTCGATCACCCCCTCGGCCTCGAGCCGCTGGATGCGCTTCCAACAAGGCGTCGAGGACAGACCCACCAGATTGCCGATCTCGGCCACCGAGCGGGAGGCATCCTCCTGAAGGAGCGCGAGAATCTTGCGGTCGATGGAGTCCATCGCGGCGAGCCGTGCAAGGGAAATAAATGCAGTCGTCGCGGACCGCGGGAGAATGATCTCTTAGGCCCGCGCACATTTTCACGTGTATCTAGAAAACTATTCTACGGCAATCGGCATTCGATTGGCGCCTCCCCGCCCAGCAACGCTCGGTGTTAGGAGAACTCAACCTCTTCCTCCACCCAGGCGCGGATGATGTGGTAGGCGATCGCCATGCTCGGTGGCGTGGTCAAACCGTCGGGATGGCTGCGCAATAGCATGCTCGCGACCTCCTGGCGCTCGAACCAGCGGGCGTCGTCGAGTTCGGCGCGGTCGATGACAATGTCGCGCGAGAGTGCCTCGGCGTGGCAGCCGATCATGAGCGAGGTCGGAAAGGGCCACGGCTGTGAGGCGAAATAGCGCACGCGCCCGCAAATGATGCCTGCCTCCTCGCGTGTCTCCCGCCGCACGGCGTCTTCGATCGCCTCACCCGGTTCGACGAAGCCGGCGAGGCACGACCACATAGCGGCTTGAAAGCGATACGAGCGGCCGAGCACGCAGCGATCGGCCGCAACCGCAAGCATGATCACGACAGGATCCGTGCGCGGAAAGTGCTGGGCCTTGCAGGAGGGGCAATCGCGCCGCCAACCTCCTTCGACGACCTCGGTCGCGGCCCCGCAAGTCGAGCAAAAGCGATGTCGGGCATGCCAATTGAGAAGCGCTTTACCTTCGGCGAGCGCAGGCAGATGATCGAGCTCAACGAGGCCTTGCACCGCGATCGAGCGCAGGTCGACGACGACGAACTCGTCGTGCGTCTTAAGGATCTGGGCGACATGCGGCTCGAGCCCGATTGCGAAGCGGGGCGCATTCCGGCAGAGGCCGAGAAAGACGATCTCGGTGGTGCGACCGAGCGCGCGCGCTTCTGGCAATGCGAACAGGGGATCGGCAACGGCGGTGGCGCTCTTGAGGATCACTTGGTCGCCGGCGACGAGATAGGTGCGCGCGTGCCGCTCCTTCTCAAGCGCCGCGAGCGCGGCGGCATCCGGGCGCCGCTCGGTCGCGCGCTCGATTGAACTTGCGGCAAAACCCAGACGCGGCTTGGGGCCGAGATCGGGGCGAGGGGACATCGAATAGCTCCGGCGCGATACTTGCGCTGCCGGTGCTGTGCCATTCGCCCGTTCACAACGCAAGCGCATCAGTGCGCACGAAGGGACCAGTGCGAAGCCGCGGTCACGGCAGGTTTCCCAGGCGGCGCTGATGGGCTCGAGCCGAGCGGTGGACCACGCTTCTCCGCCGCTTGCATTCTCGTTACGTTGCGCCGATATAGGGACGGGAGGTTGGCGGTGGACGAGCCACTCGCCAACCGGGTCAGGTCCGGAAGGAAGCAGCCCTAACGAGCGCGGTTCGGGTCGCTCGTCAGCCTCCCACCTTTCCCTCATGCGAAGCGCGAAGACGTGGCGTCGGGCGGCGGACCAGATGGCATTATGAGCAACGGCACCAATCAGTCCGCGGCCGATCTCGTTGCGGGTGGTCAGGCGACAAGCGATGGGTCCTATCGCGTGCTCGCGCGCAAGTATCGGCCCGCGACCTTTGAGGATCTGATCGGTCAGGATGCGATGGTGCGCACGCTTTCGAATGCATTCGAGGCGAGCCGCATTCCGCAAGCCTGGATCCTCACGGGCGTGCGCGGGGTCGGCAAGACCACGACGGCGCGCATTCTTGCGCGCGCTCTCAACTATGAGCTTCCCGACGGCTCCATCATCGAGCCGACGATCAAGATGCCGGTGATGGGCGTCCATTGCCAAGCGATCATGGAGAGCCGGCATATCGATGTCCTCGAAATGGATGCTGCTTCACATAACGGCGTTGACGACGTCCGCCAGATCAACGACGCGATCCGCTACGCGCCAGTCAGTGCGCGCTACAAGGTCTACATTCTCGATGAAGTTCACATGTTCACGCCGCAGGCGTTCAACGCCTTGCTCAAGACGTTGGAAGAACCGCCGCCGCACGCCAAGTTCATTTTCGCGACCACGGAAATTCGGAAGGTCCCGATCACCATCCTCTCGCGCTGCCAGCGCTTTGATCTGCGCCGCGTACCGGCCGATCTGCTGGTGAAGCATCTGGAAGCCATCGCGGGCCGGGAGGGCATCGAGGTCGAGCCGGCGGCGTTTGCTCTGATCGCGCGCGCCGCGGAAGGCTCGGTACGGGACTCGCTCTCCTTATTGGATCAGGCCATCGCGCATGCGGCCGGACCGGTGCGTGCCGAGGACGTGCGGCAAATGCTGGGGCTCGCCGACCGGGCGCGGGTGATCGAGTTGTTCGAGGCGCTGATGCGCGGCGATATCGCCGCGGCTCTCGCCGAATTGCGCGCGCAATACGACACAGGTGCCGATCCCGCGGTGGTGCTGACCGATCTTGCCGATTTCACCCATTTCGTCACGCGCGTAAAGATCGTGCCTGCGGTGGCCGATGATCGCTCGCTTATCGAGGTCGAGCGGGCGCACGGTCGCGCCTCCGCGGAGAAGCTCTCGATGCGAGTACTCTCGCGCACGTGGCAGATGTTGCTCAAAGGCATTGCCGAAGTCGAGGCGGCTGGGCGCCCCCTGGCGGCCGCTGAAATGGTGCTCGTGCGCATCGCGCATGCCGCCGACCTGCCGACGCCGGAGGAAGTGATCCGCTCGCTCGACGATGATGGGGCTTCCCCTCGCGCGCGTGCGCCCGCCGCGTCGGCGGCTTCCCATGCGCCGCCTGCCGCCGCAACGCCGCGTTTCGATGCGCCACGGGTCGATACCCCGCGCGGGGTGACTCGCGCTGCGCTCGCGCCATCGAACGAGCCGGTCGCGCGTCCTTCTGAGGCGCAGCCGAGCCCGCCGGCGCTTGCCGTTGCGCGTTTCGAGGATTTGATCGTCCTTGCCGCCCAGAAGCGCGACCTCGCCGTCAAGCTTGCGCTCGAGCGCGACGTGCGGCTGGTGCGCTGCGAGGATGGGCGACTCGAGATCGCCCTGCAGCCGACCGCTGCCAAGACGCTGGTCAACGATCTTGCGCGCAAGTTCTCGCAGTGGACCAACCGGCGCTGGATAGTCGTCGTCTCCGCCGAAAAAGGCGAGCCGACGGTCAGATCGCAGATTGAGGCAAGGCAAGCCGCGCTCAAGACCGGCGTACAGGCGGATCCGCTGGTGCAGGCCGTTCTCACGCGTTTTCCGGGCGCCGAGATCGTGGACGTGCGTAAGGGCGCTGCCGCCTTGCCACAGGGCCTGCCGCCAGGCGATTCGGAAGAGGTGGAGCTTTCCTCTGACGACGTTGGCTCTGCGTTCGGCGATCAAGTTGCACAGAGCGGACGGCCCGATGATCCTTGAAAGATGACGCGGGGCGCACTGCAGGGGAGATGAGCGATGGCGGACTTCCTCGGCTTGATGAAGCAAGCCAGCGAGCTCAAGGCCAAGATGGAGGCGATGCAGGCCGAACTCGACCAGATCGAGGTCGAGGGCACCTCGGGCGGCGGGCTTGTCACCGTCAAGCTCTCTGCCAAGGGAGACATGAAGGGCGTCACTATCGACGATACGCTCATGAAGCCCTCAGAAAAGGAAATCGTGGCCGATCTTATCGTCGCGGCGCATGCCGACGCGCGGCGCAAGGCCGAGACGCTACTGCAGGAAAAGATGAAGAGCGTTGCCGGCGGCTTGCCGCTGCCGCCGGGCTTGAAATTGTTTTGAAAGACGCCTGGCCGCTGGCGAGCTCGGCGGAATAGCGTCGAATGGAGGTCGCCCGTGGAAAAAGACATCGACATGCAGGCTTTGTCGGCCGCGATTGCGGGATTTTTAGCGTGTCACGTGCTGACCTGTCGCTTCCTCGTGCACGAGGGAGTGGTCGATAAGGATCGCTTCACGGCCTACCTGGAGAGCGCGATGGCAGAAATGGCTCCCGGTATCGAGGATAAGCGCACCTTGTTCAGCTTGCGTCAGTTGATTACCGCGCTGCGCGCCCCACTGCCGTCGACCGCCGTGCAGTAGCTCCGCACGCGGGTCGCCATTCCTCGCCCATGCCCACCGCCGCTGCTGGCCCCGAGATCGAGCGCCTGATCGGTCTACTCGCGCGCCTGCCCGGCCTCGGACCGCGCTCGGCGCGACGCGCGGCGCTCTTTCTCATCAAAAAGCGCGATCAAGTGATGGCGCCGCTCGCCGCCGCCATACAAACGGCCCTCGAAAAAATCGAGGTGTGCCGCATATGCGGCAATATCGATACGCAGAATCCGTGCACGGTGTGCACCGACAGCCGACGAGACCCCTCGATCATCGTCGCGGTCGCCGATGTGGCCGACCTGTGGGCGCTCGAGCGCGCCCACGCAATCAACGCCCGGTATCATGTGCTGGGCGGCACGCTGTCGGCTCTCGACGGCATCGGTCCGCAAGACCTTTCAATCGATGCGCTCGTGTCGCGTGCGCACGATCCTACGGTGACCGAGGTGATCCTCGCGCTCAACGCCACGGTCGATGGGCAGACGACTGCGCACTACATCACCGACCTGCTGCACGATGCCAACGTGAAGGTGACGCGCCTTGCGCACGGCGTGCCGGTCGGCGGCGAGCTCGATTATCTCGACGAGGGTACGCTCGCGGCGGCCATTCGGCAGCGCACGAAATTCTAGTCGTCCATCACGATGCGCGTCGGCTTGGCAAGGCCTGTGAAATGGCCGCGCTGCTGCAGCCAGACGAGCAGCACAAGGCTCGGCAGCGCAGTCAGCGCGCTGATGATGAAAAACAGCGGCCAACCCGTGCGCTCGGCGATGAATCCTGCCCCGGCCGAGAGATAGGTGCGCCCGACCGCGGCGAGCGCGGTGAGCAGCGCATATTGCGTCGCCGTATGCAGGGGATTGTTGCACAGCGCCGAGAGGTACGCGACGAAGATCACGGTGCCGATCGCGCCTGTGAAGTTTTCCACAATGATCGTGACCGTGAGCGCCCACAGATTCACGCCCACGAATGCCTGCCAGGTGAAGATCAGGTTAGATGCCATCTGCAAAAAGGCGCCGATCCAAAGGCTCGTTGCCAGCGGATAGACGCGCGCGACCGCGCCGCCGGCAAACCCGCCGATGAGTGTCGCCGCGAGACCGACGCCCTTGACGATCGTGGCATAGTCGTTGCGGGAAAAGCCTAGATCGATCACGAAAGGTGCGGTCATTGCACCCGCGAAGGCGTCGCAGAGCTTGTAGAGCACCACGAAGATGAGGACGACGATCGCCATGTCGCGCGTGAGAAATTCGCCGAAACTCGCGTATGCCGCGATGGCCACGCGCACGAGCGGGTTCTCCCGCGCATGCGCGGCATGTTCGGCGGCGGCAACGGCCGACTTCTCGGGCTCGCGCGCGATCAGCGTGGTGGCGACCCCAACGACAACCAGCGCCGCCATGACCAGATACCCGGCAGTCCAGGACGCCTCCTTGCCGAAGCCCAGCCCGGCTTCAAATCCGCTTACCAGAAACAGCGCGCCCGCGGTCGAGGCGAGCATGCCCAGCCGGTAAGCCGCGACATACGCGGCCATGCCGGCGGCCTGCTCGCTTTCGGACAGGCTTTCGATCCGGAACGCGTCGATAACGATATCCTGCGTGGCGGAAGCGGTGGCGACAAAGACGGCGGCGGCGAACACCACGTACCAAGGCGATAGCGATGGATCACAGAAGGCAAGCAGCACGATCGAAAGGATCAGCAGGAGCTGCGAGAAGAAAAGCCAAGCACGTCGCCTGCCGAACAGCGGCGACAGGACGGGGATATCGAGCGCGTCGACGACTGGCGCCCACAGGAACTTGATCGTGTAAGGCGTGCCGACCAGCGCGAACAGCCCGATGACGCCGAGATCGACGCCGGCTTCCCGCATCCAGACGAGCAGCGTCGAGCTGGACAGTGCAAGCGGCAGCCCGGCCGAGAAGCCGAGAAAGAGCACGACCAGCACGCGCCCCTTGAGATAGATCGCGAACGTGTCGGCGAAGCTTCCGCGAGCGGTCGCGGTATCGGGCGTGACAGTCATCGAGGCCATCGTTGTGAATTGGTGCGCGGACACAACTTGCCGCGTGATTGCGGCAAAAAGCGATCGGGCGTAGCCTTACGGCTGTTCTTTAGATGTCTCGCATCATCGGCCGGCAACGGGAGGAAAGCGGATGCAACTCAGCTTACGCGGCATCCTGTTCGCGGCGGGGTTTGTCGCGTGGATTGGTGCCGCGCAGGCGCAGAATTTTCCGGTGCGGCCCGTGACGCTCATCGTGCCATGGCCTGCGGGCGGTACCACCGATGTCGGTATGCGCGCGCTCGCAACCGCGACCGAAAAGCATCTTGGGCAGTCGATCGTCATCGAAAACCGGCCGGGCGGCTCGGGCACACTCGCTCCCGGCCAGATGGCCGCAACCGCGAAGTCCGACGGCTACACGGTCACGCAGATCCCGATCACGATCTTCCGCTTTCCATTCATGACCAAGACGAGCTTCGATCCGAGCGCGGACTTTACCTATATCATCGGCGTAAGCGGCTACACCTTCGGCGTTGTGGTCAGAGATGATGCGCCATGGAAGACGTTCCAGGAGTTCCTCGCTGACGCGAAGGCCAATCCTAGCAAGATCAATTACGGCACGCCCGGTGCCGGCACCAGTCTCCATATCACCATGGAGCAGATCGCAAAGCGGCAGGGCATCAAATGGACCCACGTGCCGTTCAAGGGCAATGCGGAGTCGATGAACGCATTGCTCGGCGGACATATCCACGCGGTCGCGGACTCGAGCGGGTGGGCGCCATTGGTCAACGCCGGTCGATTTCGGCTGCTGGTGACGTGGGGGGCGGCGCGCACCAAGAACTGGCCGGACGTGCCGACGTTGCGGGATATCGGCATCGACATGGTCTCGAACTCACCCTTCGGCATCGCCGGGCCAAGGGGGATGGAGCCGAGCATCGTCAAGCTGCTGCACGATGCCTTCAAGAAAGGACTGGAGGAACCCTCCTACGCCGCGGCGATGGCAAGCCTCGATCAGGAGCGGTTCTATCTGAGCAGCGAGGATTACCGGAAATTTGCGCTGCAGCAGATCGAGGAGGCCAAGCGCTTCATCGCCGAACTGGGATTGAAGCAGGAGTGAAAAGGATCGGCGGCCCCGCTCGTTTTTGCCGGGCGCGCCATTACTCGCCGGCTTGCAGCCGGCGCGGCAACGGAGCTGGGATGACCACGGACTCGGCGGCGTCCTCGCCGTCGAACTCGACCTCGCGAATGCGGGCGCCCCGGCGCTCGATCTTTTCCGCCGAAACGAGAATTTGCCGCACGTCCTCGTTGGCTTGGCCGAAATGCTGCTGCAGTTTCAGCACGCGCTCGTGCAGGCGCTTAAGGTCGTCCATGAGGTGGCCGACCTCGGCATGAATCTCGTCGGCAGCCTCGCGCATGCGCGCGTCTTTCTGGATTTGCTGAACGACTTG
Source organism: Xanthobacteraceae bacterium (assembly GCA_035263865.1). Lineage (GTDB taxonomy): Bacteria > Pseudomonadota > Alphaproteobacteria > Rhizobiales > Xanthobacteraceae > VAZQ01. The sequence continues at coordinate 11,699 of DATFQX010000445.1, read as the reverse complement.
GATCGCGAGCATCAGCAGCGATGGTGAAACGATGACGACCTTGGAGCGGAACGCTTTTTGCATGATGTCGTCAAAACCGTCATGCAACTCGGCGAAGATGGATTCGGAGGGCACGAACATCAGCGCCAAATCTTGCGTCTCGCCGGCAATGAGATATTTGGCGGCAATGTCGTCCACATGCTTCGTGAGATCCTGGCGCATCCGCGAGGCGGCTTGCTTGCGTTCATCCTCGGTCTTGGCTTCGCGCCAGGCGGTGACGGCCTCGAGCGGAAATTTTGCATCGATTGTCAGCGGGCGGCGGTCCGGTAGAAACACCGCGCAGTCCGGGCGGCACTTGTTGGAGAGCGTGAACTGGAATTCGTAGCAGTCCTTAGGGAGACCGTCCTGGACGATCAGCTCCATGCGGCTCTGCCCGAAAGCGCCGCGCTGCTGTTTATTGGCGAGCACGCTTTGCAGTGAGGTCATCTGCGAGGCCAAATCGGCGATATTTCGCTGAGCGTTGTCGATGACCGCGAGCCGCTCGTTGAGCCTTTGCAGGTTCTCGACCGTATGCTGGCGCGTCGTCGTCATCGACTGATTGAGGTGATGCGTCACCGAGTCGAGCCGCTCGTTGACGGCGCGGTGAAGTTCAGCCTGGCGGCCGGCGAGCATGTCCCGCATCGCCTCGATTCGCACCGCTGTCTCTGTTTGCAGCCGGGCAAGCTCGAGTAGTTGTTTATCGGCGGCTTGTGCTTCGCGCCGGCGCAGCGCCCGTACGGCGATGATTGTCAGCGCAATTAGGGCCACAAGGGACGCGATGGCGGCGAGAAGCAGGAGATGTTCAGTCATCCGCACCACTCTATAGCGATTCGGCGCATGAGAACAAAAGATGAACCGCAAATCAATGGCATGGCCGGAAATATCCGGCGTCGGCTGCGGTCTTCGTCCCAATCAGCCCGCGGGTGGTGCGCATTGACCGAGTTCCAGCGACCGCTTACATCGCCGCCATGGCGCTACGCGACATTCTCATCCTGCCGGACAAGCGGCTTCGACAGGTTTCCAATCCCGTCAAGAAAATCGACCTCGGGGTGCGCAAGCTCGTCGAGGACATGTTCGAGACCATGTACGATGCGCCGGGCATCGGGCTCGCTGCCATTCAGGTCGGCACGCCCAAGCGGGTGATCACGATGGACCTTGCCAAAAAGGAGGAGCCGAGGAATCCGCAGGTCTTCATCAATCCGGAGATCGTTTGGAGTTCGCAGGAAAAGGCGACGTACGAGGAAGGGTGCTTGTCGATTCCGGAATATTTCGACGACGTCGAGCGGCCGGTGCAAGTGAGGGTGAAATATCTAGATCTCGAGGGAAAGCCGCACGAGCTGGTGGCGAATGGGCTGTTCGCCACATGTTTGCAGCACGAAATCGATCACCTGAATGGCGTCTTGTTCATCGACCGCCTGTCGAAGCTCAAACGTGACCGGGTGCTCAAAAAATTCAGCAAGGCGGCGAAAAGGGCGGCTGCGGGGGTTTAAATCGAGGGCTGCCGGCTTAGTTGGCCGCGCTGGCCCAACGCGGCCATTCATTGCCGGTTGCCGCGCGGGGCCAAGCCTCACTTATGCGAATAGAGATCCGTTGCGATCAGTGATGTGACATGTCGCTGCGCATTGCGTTCATGGGGACGGCGGACTTCGCCGTACCAACTCTAGTTGAGGTTGTGGGTCGCGGCCACGACGTCGTGGCGGTTTATACGCGCGCGCCAAAGCCGGCGGGACGTCGCGGCCTCGATGTCATGCCGAGCCCGGTCGAACGCGAGGCGCGCCGTTTTGCTCTGCCACTGCTCACGCCGGCGACGTTGCGCACGGCGGAGGCGGCCAGTACCGCGCGCGGCCATGGCGCGGACGTTGCGATCGTCGTCGCCTATGGTCTGCTCCTGCCCAAGGCGATTCTCGAAGCGTTCCCGTTGGGTGCGTTCAACCTGCACGCTTCGCTGCTGCCGCGCTGGCGCGGCGCTGCGCCGATCAACCGTGCCATCATAGCGGGAGATTCCGAGACCGGCGTGATGGTGACGAAAATGGAGGAGGGGCTCGACAGTGGTCCGATCGCTATGGTGGAACGCGTGCCGATTCTCTGCGACGCCACGGTGGGCGATTTACACGAACGGCTCGCCCTTCTCGGCGCCGACCTCATGGTCCGGGCAGTTGGCGCGCTCGAGCGCGGCTCGCTCACGCTGACGCCGCAGGGACAAAAGGGCGTTACCTACGCACCGAAGCTCACCAACAGCGAGACTCGAATCGTCTGGGGGCGGCCGTGGAAAGAGGTGCACAACCACATCCGCGGCCTGTCTCCGGTGCCGGGCGCGTGGTTCGAGATCGCGAGCGCCAACGCGCGCATCAAAGTGCTGCGCAGCACCAGGGGCGAGGGTACCGGCGTGCCTGGTACGGTGCTCGATGATGAGCTCACAGTGGCTTGCGGAGACGGCGCGGTGCGCATTGTTGAACTGCAGCGCGCCGGCCGCCAGGCGATGAAAGCGCACGAGTTTTTGCGCGGCACGACCGTTGCTGCCGGCACCCGGCTCGCGTAGCACTCGCATGTCTCGCTACAAGCTCACGATCGAGTATGACGGCCGACCGTTTGTCGGCTGGCAGATTCAGGACAACGGCCCTTCGGTGCAAGGGGTGTTGGCCGACGCATTCGAGGCATTTTGCGGGGAGAAGGTCAGCATCCACGGCGCGGGGCGTACTGACGCGGGCGTGCATGCGCTCGGCCAGGTCGGCCATGTCGATCTCGCCAAAGAGTGGCATGAAGACACGGTGCGCGATGCCGTGAACGCGCATCTGCGGCCGCACCCGGTAGCGATCGTCGATACGGAGCGGGTTGATGACTCTTTTGATGCGCGGTTTTCCGCTATCCGGCGCCACTATCTTTATCGCATCGTCAATCGCCGCGCGGATCTGGCCTTGGATCGTGGCCGTGCTTGGCGCATCGCCAAACCGCTGGACATTCAGACAATGCAAGTGGCGGCGCAGCGCCTCGTCGGACGGCATGACTTCACCACCTTCCGCAACGTCGAATGCCAGGCAAAGTCGCCGGTGAAGACCCTCGATCAGCTCGATGTTAACCGTACGGCCGACGACATCCAGGTGGTAGCTGCGGCGCGCTCCTTCTTGCATTCCCAGGTACGCTCGATGGTCGGGGCTCTTGCGCTCGTCGGCGAGGGCAAGTGGACGGCCGATGATGTTGCCATCGCACTCGCCAAACGCGACCGCGCGGCATGCGCGCCAGTCGCCCCACCTGATGGGCTCTACCTGGCGAGGGTTGATTACGTGTGACGGGCTGGCGCTTCCTCAGCCGAAATACCGGTCTAGGATTTTGCGATAGACCGCAGTCAAGGTGGTCAGATCGGCGACCGTGGTGCGCTCGTCGACCTGGTGCATCGTCTGCCCAACGAGGCCAAATTCGAGCACCTGGCAATAATCCTTGATGAAGCGCGCATCCGAAGTGCCGCCGGTAGTCGACAGTTTCGGCTCATTCGCGGTCACCTCCTTGATGGCTACAGATACGAGATCAACGAACGGACCGGGCTTGGTCACGAAGGAGTCAGCATTGGACGGCTCCCACTCGATGTGCCAGCGGATGCGCGCGGCCGCCGCCTCGCTGGCGCGCTTCTCGACCAACACCTTGAGCGAGGTCTGGCTGTGCCGGTCGTTGAAGCGGATATTAAAGCGCGCGCGGGCCTCGCCGGGAATGAGATTGACGACGGGGTTGCCAATATCAATCGAGGTGAATTCGAGGTTGGAGGCGTCGAATTGCGCGCTGCCGTGATCGAGCGGCGCCGCCATCAGCGCGCCCATCAAGGTCACCAGGCCCCGCACGGGATTATCCGCGCGCTCGGGATAAGCGACGTGTCCCTGCTTTCCGGTTACGACGAGGGTCCCGTTGAGCGAGCCGCGTCGGCCGATTTTGATGGTGTCGCCGATGCTCACCGCATTGCTCGGCTCGCCTAAAATGCAATGGTCGAAGGTTTCTCCCCGTTCGGCCGCCCATTTGAGAAGCTTCACCGTTCCGTTCACCGCGATGCCCTCCTCGTCACCCGTGATGAGGAATGAGATCGATCCTTTTGGCCGACCGCCGTGTGCGGCGACGTGATGGAGCGTCGCGGCCAGCGCACTGGCGATCGCCCCCTTCATGTCAACCGCGCCGCGGCCGTAGAGCGTGCCGTCGGCGATCGCGCCGGCAAACGGCGGGTGCGTCCATTTCGCCTGGTCACCTGGCGGGACCACATCGACGTGGCCGGCAAAAGCAAAGTGCGGGCTTGCCGTGCCGATGCGCGCATAGAGGTTTTCAACGGGCGCAGTCCCGGGCTCTGCGAACGTAACGCGATGCACAGTAAATCCCGCCGCTTTGAGCACGCCTTCGATCACGCCGAGCGCGCCGGCTTCCGTCGGTGTCACCGACGGGCAGCGCAGGAGATCGCGGGCGAGAGCGGCGGGTTCTGCGTTTGGCGGGCTCATCGCGGCGGCTTTACCCGGCGCGATGCGATCGCGTCAACGTGTATTGCCGAGGGCCGCGTTATGTCGGCGCGCTCAAGGGATCAGGGCCAAATCGGTTGGGGCCTCGCGTGCCGCGCAGGCAACCGAGTTCTACGAAGGCCCAGACGGTGATGGCGAAGCTGACCACGTGCAGGACAAGGAATGCCACGTCATCCATCTGGTTGCCCGCACTGCTCAAAATTCCGGGTAACGCGTAAAAAACAAGGAGCCACCATGCGGACTTGTCGCGGTCATGTAGCCGCTTAGCGCCTATGGCGAGACCGATCCAGATCAGCGGGATGTAAAGAATTAAGAGAATTATTACCGTGAAGGCGGCGCACTCGAACCTCTGCTCCCGGATCATGATCAGGGCAAGCAACAGAAGCAGGAGGATAATCGCCATCGTGACGATCACGGTCATCCAATAAGGTTTCCGGTTTAGGCAGCCTCGGAAAGAAAACAACAATTGTGTGAGGGGCATGGCTCAAGCCTCGGCATTCACGACTTCGAGGATGATTGAGCCTGATTTCCAGGCATCACAGCGGCTGCCTGGCATTTCAATCACCAGTCGTTCGCTTATTCACCGGGTACTTAACAGCGGCGCGAGCGCCATGCGGAGCGCTCAATTACGCGTTGAGCGGCAAATCGGCTCAATCGCGCAATAACTCGTTGATCGATGTCTTCGCGCGCGTTGTCTCGTCGACGCGCTTGACGATCACCGCGCAATAAAGGTTGGGTCCCGGTCCACCTTTTTTGGTCGGCTTACCGGCCAGCGAGCCCGGAACCACGACCGAATAGGCCGGTACTTCGCCCTGAAACGTCTCGCCGGTCTCGCGATCGACGATTCGGGTGGAGGCGCCGATGAAAACGCCCATCGAGAGGACCGCGCCCTCGCGGACGACCACGCCTTCGGCAACTTCGGAGCGCGCGCCGATGAAGCAATTGTCCTCGAGGATGACGGGGCCCGCCTGCAGCGGCTCGAGTACGCCTCCGATGCCGGCGCCCCCAGAGATGTGGCACTTCTTGCCGATCTGCGCGCAGGAGCCAATGGTCGCCCAGGTATCGACCATGGTGCCGGAATCGACGTATGCGCCGAGATTGACGAAGCTCGGCATCAATACCACGCCGGGCGCGATATAAGCTGAATGTCGCACCACACAATTCGGTACAGCGCGCAAGCCCGCTTCGCGGAAGCGCGCATCGGTCCAGCCCTCGAATTTCGAGGTGACCTTATCCCACCACGCCGCTTTGCCGGGCCCGCCGGAAATCACGCGCATATCGTTGAGGCGGAACGAGAGCAGCACCGCCTTCTTGAGCCACTGGTTCACCCGCCAGTGACCGTTTGGGTCGCGCTCGGCAACGCGCGCCGCGCCGCGATCTAGCAGGTCGAGCGCGGCATCTACGGCCTCGCGCAGCGGGCCTTTTGTCGCCGGACCGACGTGCTCGCGGCGGTTGAAGCCGTCGTCGATGATCTTGGCAAGACCGGCATGCGACATGTAACGGAAACCTCGATCGTCAAGCGGCGTGACTCGTTGTCGAGAATGGTGACACAGGAGTCAAGCCGCCGCGCCGCCTGGGCTTGGGCATCAAAGACCCCGTCAAGGCTTCCGGGCGAGTCCTTGCAGAAATCCGACCAGATCGTCTGTCACGTGATCGACATGCGGCGCGTCGCGGCCTTCGAGCTCCCAGCCTTCGCGAAATACTTCGCGAGTGTGCTCGGGCACGACCAGCACGGTGGTCATGCCGAGCGCATACGGCACCACGAGATTACGCGCCAGATCTTCGAGCATCGCCGTCTTGCCCGCGTCGATATTGTGCGCTGTGAGAAAGCGGTCATACGTTTGCGGCGAAGGCTTAGGTTCGAGCTCGGCCGCGATGATGTCGAAAACGTCATCGAAGTGGCGGTCGAGCTCGAGACGCGCCAGGACGGCATCGGCATGTCGGCGCGTGCCGTTGGTCAAGATCAGCTTGCGCCCGGGCAACCCCTCGATCGCGGCGCCCAGCGCTGCATTCGGGGTGAGGGGTGAATGATCAATCTGATGCACGAAATCGAGAAAGTCGTCGGGTTTCATGCCGTGCTCGGTCATTAGTCCGCGCATCGAGGTGCCGTAGCGCTTGTAGTAATCTTTCTGCAGGCGGAAAGCCTCCTCCTGCGTGACCTTGAGGTAAGCGGCGATGTAATTGCGAATCCGTTCGTCAACCTGCTGCCACAGGTTGAGATGATGCGGATAAAGCGTGTTATCGAGGTCGAAGACCCAAGTCTCCACATGAGCGAAGGCGCGCGGCGCGCGGCGAGTTGAACTCATGACGTGGAGACTTGATCGCTGACCACTTTTCTCAGCGGGCGGTCAAAGGCCAGGATGACGGCGCCCGCAAGCAGCGCGATGCCGGCGATCAGCAGAAAGAATGTCGCCTTGTCCATGCCGGACCAGAAGCTGCCGAGCCAGCCCGCGATGAAATTGCCGCTGAAGCTCGTTGCCAGCCAGAGTCCCATCAGCATCGAGACCATGCGCGCCGGTGCAACTTTCGATACCAGGGACAGACCGATCGGCGAAAGGTAAAGCTCGCCGATAGTGATGACCACGAAATAGGCCAGCAGCCAAAGCCAGCTCGCCTCGTCGCCTGCCGCCTGCCAGGCGGCGCCAACCATGATCAGATTGGCCAGCGCCACGCCGACGCAGCCGATCGACATCTTGGTGATGGTCGAGGGCTCGCTTCCCCGCTTGGCCTGCCACGTCCACAGGGCGATGACAAAGGGGGTGAAGGCGAAGATCATGAATGGATTGAACGCCTGGAACCAGGTGACCGGAATTTCGCCGTGCCAAAACAGGAGATTGATGGTGCGATCCGTATGGTCGTCCGCCCACAGCACAATGGTGTTGCCCTGCTGTTCGTAGGTTGCCCAAAACAGAGTGGTTGGCACGAACAGCACGACGAGTGCCAGGACGGCACGCCATTCGTTGCGATCAAGCGGCTTGTTCTCGATCTGCGCAGCCTCGGCCTTGTGCAGCTCGTCCGGCGGCAGCTCGGGCATTGCATAGAGATAGATCGCGAGCGCGATGGTCATGCCGACGCCGGCGGCGGTGAAGCCGTAGTGCCAGCCCAGTTCTTCGCCGAGCGTTCCGCATACCAGCGGCGCGAAGAACGCGCCCAGATTGATGCCGACGTAGAAGATCGAATAAGCGCGGTCGCGGCGCTGGTCCCCCGGCGCATAGAGTGTGCCCACTTGCGCCGACATGTTGGGCTTGAACGCACCATTGCCGAGAATGAGCATCGTCAACGCCAATAGAAACAACGGCTCGAAAGCCATCATGAAGTGGCCGAGCGCCATCATCGCCGCGCCGAGCAGGATCGTGCGGTGCTGGCCGAGCACGCGGTCGGCGAGCATGCCACCGAATACAGGCGTAAGATAAACGAGCCCGGTATAAAGTCCGTAGACTTGCGAGGCGAACGGCTGCACTCCAAGCGGTCCGAATATCGATTCGAGCAAATATTTGAGTGCGGCCAGCCCGATCACGTTCTCCGCATGTCCGGGGAGCAGCAGCAGTTTTACCATATACAGCACGAGCAAGGCGCGCATGCCATAATAGGAGAAGCGTTCCCACATCTCGGTCGCGAACAGGAACGTCAGTCCACGCGGGTGTCCGAAGAGATCGTGCGCTCGTTCGCTGCGCCGACGCCTTTGCTCAGCCGTCGAGAAAGCCATGATGCCTCGTTGCGGGTCGTGAGCCGATATACGGGGGGCGGCGGCGCGGGGACCCTAGAACGCGCCTCGCGCCGACGTCAAACGTAGAAAGCAGCCGGTCGCCGCCGGCATAGGGCAACGAGCAAGCGTAATGTCGACGCACTTGACGCTGGGCCCGATATGCGAAAGACGCTGTGCAGACAAATGCCGCCGGAGGATTTTGCGATGCTCAATTTCAAAGCTAGTGTAGTGAAGGCCGCAGTGGTGGTGCTCGCTGCGATCATCGGCGATGCAGCAGCGGCACAAGGCGATCCGGCGGCGAACTTTCCCAATAAGCCGATTCGCTTGATCGTCGGTTTTGCCGCCGGCGGAGGCAATGACCTCTTCGCGCGGCTCGTCGGGCAGAAACTGTCGGAGAACATCGGGCAGCCTGTGGTCATCGAAAACAAGCCGGGCGCCGGCGGACGCATCGCGGTGGAGTACGTCAAAAACCAGCCGGCGGACGGGTACACGATTATGGTGGCCGCCAGCGGCCAGATGGCGATCGCCGCGGCGATATACCCGAAACTGTCTTACCACCCGACCCGCGACTTTCTGCCGCTGACGATGATCGCGTCGTTTCCACTGATCCTCGCCGGTCCGGCGGACAACAAGATCAAGTCGGTCAAGGATCTGGTCGTCTACGGCAAGGCCAACCCGGATAAGTCCAACTACGCCACCTCCTCGCCCGCTTTCACCATCACCACAGAGCTGTTCAAGCTAAAAACCGGAATGCCAGCGGTGCAGGTCCCCTATAAGAGCAGCAACGAGATGATGCTCAGCGTCGCCGGCGGGACCACGTTGTTCGCCATCGCCGACGGTCCGCCCACCATGCCGCTCGTGCAGGGCGGCAAGATCCGCGCGCTGGCGGTGACCGGATCGGAACGCTCCTCCGAGCTTCCGGACGTGCCAAGTATGGGGGAGACAGGCTACCCGGAGGTGAATATCGGCCTTTGGAGCGGGATATTCGTGGTGGCCGGCACGCCGCCCGCGATCGCCAATAAGCTCGGTAAGGAAGCGCGGCGCGCGCTTGCCGACCCAGGAGTGCGCGAGAAGCTCAAGGCCATGGCGGTCAACCCCGGCGGCGGTCCCGGCGAGGAGTTCCGGAAAAAGATCGATGCGGACATCAAGGTGTTCGCGGATGTGGTCAAGGCAGCCAATTTGAGGTTCGAGGAATAGTGTTCGTTTCTGCCGCCGGCGCGGAACACGCGAAAAAGCTTCCATCAGCCCTGCGCACTGTATCGCCCAGCGGATAAGTTATTGATCCCACGGCCGAATTGATTTGGTGTGATGGGCCGAGCAAGCAATTAGCTAGTGGCCCGAATTGATCGATGGGACCAGCGAGGAATATAACGGCGATGCGCTCCCGTCTGATGGCGCGATTGGCGGTGGAGCGCCGGGGCTCGCCACTTCTCCTTTGATGGTAAGCCCCGTCCTTCCCAAGATTGACGCACCCTCACTATCTCCCATAGTCCGCTCGATTGCGATTGCCCTCCTAATTCTTTCGACCAAAGTGTGATGCCCATCACATACGTCGGGGCCAAGGTCTGGCATACCGCACAAGCAGCTTGTTCGAGCACGGGGAGGATTTTGGATGCGCACGATCAGTCTGTGTGCGATTGCCGTCGCTGTGATCGCAATCGGCTTAGGAGTATGGACGACCTCGACTAGTACGCATGCCGTCCCTTCGGTAGGTCAAGGCATTGATCCGTCCCAAATGATGACGAACGCAAGAGGGCTCGCTACTGCGGAGCTTGTCGACTACACGTTCGTCTTTCATTGACCAGTCCGCGAGGCAAACTCAAAGGCCGCTCGGGAGCTGAGCCGAGCGGCCTCGGACACGATCATGCACAAGTCGTTGGTCGTCGGGCCGTTGCTGCTGATGATCGCCTTGTGCTGCACACTCAGTTCGGAGGTGCAGGCAGCCTGTTCCTGTCAATGCGTCAATGGACAGTTGCAGCTCTACTGCGGGTGGCCCTCCGACGACATCGACCAGGCCCAGCCCTGTACTGGAGTGTGCCGCCCGCCTTCGCCTGCTCCGCCTGATGTATCCCCGCTTAAGGACGACCGTCTCCGTCTTCGCCCCGGTTGGCGTGGGTGGCCGGCGAATGAGTTAGGACCGGGTTAGAACCGACGTGGCCCTATAGAGAAAGTGATTGGCGGGGTCGAACAAGCCAATCCTCCAATCCTCATTCTAATGATGTGATGCGCTAGCCTTGCCATTCTGGCAAAGGCGGCAGGGGCAGCGCCGGGGCTCATCTTGCTCAGTGGGTGAGCCCCGACCTCCACTCCGAGTGGAACCATCCTTCGCCAGCATCGTTATGGCGTCGGGGTTGATCCCCTAATGAATAATGCCTCGTTGCCGGGTTCGCTGGGAGCCTGGGATGGATGATGGTGGCGGCACGCCTAATCTCTTAGTCAACCGACCTACAGTCATCATTCGCTTTGGGACGGAAGGCTGGATAGCGCAGTTCGCTGGTTCAGGGGTTGAGATGACCCTACCGAGCGGATCGCTTCATGAAGTTGTCGAACATGTTCGGCACCGCTGGCCTAACGCACGATTAGCCTTTGACGAAGCGGTGCTCGCCGCCCTCGACTTCGTAGCGTAATCCTGTGGGAGTAGCGTAGTGGCAGGGTCTAGGACGGCTCCTGCCATTTTCATTTGGTGGATCATGGCCGAGGACGGCGGTTAGGTGCAGGCCAGGTACATCTGCCCGTAGATGTGATAACGTATTCGGTTGGATCGGGCCGTAGGGAGGCTCGCCATGAGTACCGTGCATCATGGATGGTTCTTCGACAACAAGGAATGGATCGAGTTCATCGTACTGACCGTGGTTCTATGGCTGCTGGCGATGTCTGCCATATCTGTGTTTGATTTGAGGTCTGCTGGTTGATCGCCCGCCACGTGACTGGTTGGGGACAATCATGCTGCAAGTCGCTGATCGTCGTCGTCTGTTCACCGCAGCCCTCTTGTTACTGAGCAGCATGTGTGCAGACGCCCATGCTCAATGCGCTCCTACTGATAAAATCTACATAGACCCAAGATTAGCTCCAAGGCGACCGCAAATATCAGATGAGGGTTGGAAGTCTATTATGCTTAACAATAACATCAGTCCCGAACAAAAGGCGCGGTCCTATCAGCTGCTTCTGCAACAGAATCAGCCCATTGAAATTCCATATGGCACGGGCAAGGTCCTAGTGCACCCAACCAATCCTTGTATTCAGCAATATATTCCGTGAAACATTTTAATATAATCCACGGATGCACCGTGCGCTCTTTCTGGTGACGAAAATGAAGACGTTACCGAAGCTGTGCAAGTTGTTATCAATCGCCATGTTACTTACCGGCATCAATGGCAATGCTTGCTTTGCTCAGTTTCCGGGTCAGGATGGGCACTTGGTAATTGCGCCACACCGCTATGAGTGCATGGACTTATTGGAACTGGAAAAGATCAAAGTAGACCCGCAAA
>DATFQX010000444.1:0-38951 GCA_035263865.1 Xanthobacteraceae bacterium | reverse complement strand
CGCAGCCAAATGCCGCTGACCGGAAATCCGCCGTAGCCCTTGCCCTCCGGGATTCCAGACTTTTCCAGGAGCAGCAGCGCGCCGCCGCCGGCCCCGAGATAGACGAACTTCGCCGTGCCCGAGCGCGTGTCGCCGCCGTGCTCGTTCTTCATGTCGATGCGTCAGCGCCCGCCCGGTTCGCGGCTGATGCCAGTGACGCGATGCGAGTAGTGGACCGCAAACCCCTTCATGGCTGCGAGGTAGCCAACGAGCTGACGGGTCAGCGATCCATAATCGACGTCGGCGCCGATGATGATACGCGTGGCGGCCACTTGTTCGTCGGCGGCGCGGCCCTCCATCACCAGCGGAACCCACTCGCTGAGTTTCTTCTTATCCTCCGTATGTTCCATGCCGTGCCAGCAATGATGCGCGCTCATCGCCGCGAAGCGCTTTTTTAGGAAGGCAACGTTGTCCGGGCCGTGCACGAAGCTCATGTGCGGGACCGGATGGATGAACGATTGCGGATCCGCGATCGCGCCCTTTCTCACCAGATAGGACCAGAGCTGCCGCGACAGATCGAACTCCACGTTGACGTCCAGTGCCTTGGAGATATCGATGCTGCCGTCGCTCCGCTCGGGCGTGTAGTTGAGCTCGCAATTCGCGGCGTGGCCGGTGCCGGCGTTGTCCCAGGCGTCCGAGCTCTCGAGCGCCGCGCCGTCGAGCGTCTCGACCATCGCGATATTGAGCGTCGGCTCGAGTTCCTTGAGAAGGATGCCGAGCGTGGCGCTCATGATGCCGGCGCCCACCAGGATGATATCCGGCTCGCTGCCGGTGCAATTTTCGCTCATGGGTCCTCGCGTCGAAGAGCGCGCAGCCAGATTGGGATGTACGTCCATTTTAACCCGCTTGGCGCATTCACGAAATACCCGACGGCTTCGTAGAGCCGGTCATGCTCGGCAAGATCGAGCCGCTCACTCACATTCTCTACATGAGCGAGGATTTTTTGGTTCAGATCCCGTATCAGTGAAGGGGCAGCGTTACCTGCAAAAAATTGCTTATTTCGGCAAGAAATTGGTACACAGTGCAATCTCGGACGCTTCCATAACGGTATTGAGGGCGGCTCGCGAACGCCAATGCGGTCGAGGAAGCTATGAGAACGTCCCGTCTGGTGACGATTGCCGCTGTTGTTGCGTACGGGACATCCGCCATGGCCAGCGACATTGCGCCGGGCGGGCGGTTGCGCGCGATCTACCTCGGCACTAATCCGGCGCAGGCTAGTCGCGATCCGGCGACCGGCACAGTGCGCGGACCTGCCTATGAGCTCGCCCGCGAACTGGCGCGCCGCAACAATATACCGCTCGAGTTCAATCCGATCGCCGGTCCGCCAGCCGTGATCGAGGCGGTCAAGAACGGTGAGGCCGACATCGGCTTTGTGGCCTATGAGGCGACGCGGCTCGGGACCGTGGAATTCTCTCAGACCTACATGCTGGTGCGGCAGAGTTTTCTCGTCCTCGACAATTCGCCCATCAGGGCAGTCGCCGATATCGACCGCGCGGGACAAAAGATCGCCGGGACGGTCAATGATTCGATCACGCTGTGCATGAAACGGATTCTCAAGCAGGCAACGGTCGTAGAGCTGGAGAATAACCCGGCCGAATTGAGCAAGGGGCTGACCGCGCGCACCATCGACGCGCTCGGCGCAAACCGCCAGCGCCTGACCACGCTTTCGACGGCAACCCCCGGCACAAGGCTATTGCCGGACGACTTATTCAACGTGCCGCAGAATATCGTGGTGCCGAAGGATCGGCCGGCGGCGCTCGCCGCGATCAATGCGCTGATCGACGAGGTGCGCGCCTCGGGATTTTTGCAGAGCGCGATCGAGCGCGGCGGCGCCATCGGCGTTGCGGTCGCGCCCGCAGGGGTGAAGGCCGGCTGTCCGGGATAAGCAAAGCTGGATCGCCATGGTTGGAACGCAGTCGGAGACGATGAGGCTCGATTCCGAAGGCGACGCTGTTGCTTGCGACAGGCAAATCCGACGCGCGGGCAATTTCGCCTGGTACTTTTCGGAGCAGTGCATCACATTCAAAATGAAAGTTCTGCTCGCGATCGTATCATTGCTCCTTTCTGTCGCTGCGTCAGCGGCAACCGAATTCACTTATCAGGACTACGCAAAAACGCCCGAAGCCTGGAGGCGCGGCTTCGTATCTGGAATAGCCCGGTATATGTCTGCCGTGGCGCAGCCCGACGAAGAAGCGCCCTATCCGGTGAGGACGGCTTTCCAGCGATGCCTCGCGAGTTCAACGGACGCAGCCCTTGCCCACCAGGTGGAGGCCTACGTCGCAGCCAATCCGGCCAACTCGAAGGGGCCGATGGTTGCGATCGTCATGCGGGCATTTTTCAGTTTGTGCCGGGCGGACATTGAAAGGACATCGCCCAAGGGAGCACCAAGCCCAAGATGAGCCGATAACGCTGTTGCGTACTCGCCCTTCCGGCGAAATTACTGGTCTCACCGAGGTGATTGGTTGACTTCAATATTTGCTGCCGGGCCCTGCCCGAACAGCGCGAACATTGGTTGGAGGTGCCAGTGAGATTGGGCTGCTTTTCCAAGGCCCTATGGTCTCGATGATGATCTTGATTCCGGCCAATGCGCTCTCGATTTCACCCTGCACGCGCTGAGCCTCAGCGTTCAGAAATCTTTGCAGTTCCTGCAGTTCGGACGTGAGTCCTTCGAGCCCTTCAATCGAATTTGAAGTTAAGCGCGTGATGGAGGACCTGATTCTTTCGACCTCAGTGTCGATCTGAGGGGGGCGTTTCGGAATGTTTTCCTCTGCCAATTTTTTGATTTCTGCCGCCAGATCCGAATGGTCGGGAAGCGGTTTCTCAGGAGCTGCCGAAGATGTTGGAGCGTTCATCATCGCCTCCAGAACATGCATTGTCTCGTCCAGAGGCCGCACGATATTTCCAGTCGGGTTAACAACTGTTTAGAATTCTTCTTTAACAGGCCGCTCTTTGGTCGCTTGCGCGGTGCTCCCTCATGGCGGCGGTTTCCCTGAGGTGCGTTTCTACCGCCGCTCAAGCGCGAGCGGTCTCGTGAAGTCGAGCAAAGCCAAGTCACTAAGGCGCCTTACGTCACGCTCCCCCCGATCCATGTGTCGAAGGATGAGGAACGCCAGTCTCCTCCTCGCGCCTTCATGATGTTTCAGATCTGGAGGGAATGCCTGGCACACCGTATCGAACGCAGCTCCCATCGCTCTTAGGGATTCGGGATCGTAGACATACTTAACGTCGCTGAATGGGGGCATTTCGTCCTCCCTCTATTTGCGCCCATGTAAGCCAGTCGGCTCTGCGACTGCGGGCGGGACGAAAAGCGAGGTTCTCTTTCACTACATTTCATTCAGTACATTTCACGAGCTTTGTGAAGATTGTAAGTCCGGCCGCTGGTTAGGAACCAATCGTGGAACCGGGTTCCCGAAATTATCGACGCAGAAATGTATTCGGCCGAGGCGCGGGTGGTAGCCGACTGCCGCGCGCGCGCATCTCCTCTGCATTGTCGCATTGGCGACGCACTGGAGCCGGAATCAACGGTCAAACGGTTTGATCGGCGAAGATGCAGCGGCGGGGGGATCGATGACAAGAACAACGATGTTCTTTGTGCCAGCCACTCTCATCATGTCGGTCGCAACTGGTTGGGTTAGGGTGCAAACAAGTCTCGCCGAGTCTGCGGTCAACGAGTGTAAGACGAAGCCGGATTCATCCGCGCCCGCGGGCAGTCACTGGTATTACCGCGTCAATCGCGCGGATCAGCGACACTGTTGGTACCTCGGCCCCGAGGGTGCGACGGTGCGTTCGCAAGCACGCGATGGGGCCTCGCGCGGATCGCGACCAGCGGGGACTGCGGCGCGCGAGAATCCTCCGGAGACGACCCAAGCAATGCCTCCGCCAATGGAAACCGCACGAAGAATTACGGCGGAGACCGCATCCATCCCAATGACAAAAGATTTTGCTGCGCCTTCGCCCGATCCCGCAAAAGCTCCTGATTTAACGACGCGTGAGCCGACGCCCATCAGCAATAGTCAGATGGAGAACCATGAGCCGGCAGATGCACAGGAGGAAATGCCATTGATATGGCCCATCCTCACCGAAGCCGATCGTGCTGGCTTGGCGGATACAGTGCGCGAATTTGCTCCCTGGCCGGCGCTTCTCGTCGGTACTCTGGCACTCCTGTTAGCCGGGGCGGTTTTCAAGCTCGTTCGGCGACATACCCAGTCGTCTCGCCGCGACAAACGCCAGACGGGCCGGCTGCGCACAAGACAAAAGAGGAGAGCTTATTCGGCCCATATGGCCGCGCGTCCAGATCAGGTCGCTCGCAGATCCGCGTTGCGAACGCAGGGCGACGACACGGTTCGGCAGCGGCCGACGTCAATCGATCCAGTTGAGGCCACAACGCTCCGGGAGCTTATGCGTGACCTGCAGCGGGCCGCCGCATAATCCCTGCGAAGCGAAACGACAACACGCGAGGCGACACCAAGGTTCTGCTCTGGCGGCAACAGAGCCGACCCGCCTTCAACGCTTCTCCCCGATCGAGTTCAGCAGCGGGGCAAGCCGGACCATCTCGTCCCGGATATGGGCGTCGAACGCCTCGAGAGCGATGTGGCGCGGCTCGATGCCCTGGATGCGGATTTTCGCCTGCAGCTCGGGGTCGTTACCAGCTTGAGCGATCCCTTGATCGAGCGTGTCGAGCACGCGCTTCGGCGTCTTGCCCGGCGCCAGCACCCCGTACCAGGTCGCGTATTGGTAATCGACGCCCTGCGACTGCGCGGTCGCAATCGCGATCGGCTCGGTGATCGGCTCCTTCGCCGCCACCGCCAGCGCCTTGAGCCGGCCGTCCTGCAACAGCGGCAGCACGAACGCCATGGGGACGAACGAGGCCTGGATGCGCCCGCCCAAGAGGTCGGCGATGATGGTGGCGCTCACCGTATAGGGCACGTGCACGAGATCGATGCCCGCCTTCAGCGCGAAATAGGCGCCGGCGAGATGGGTCGAGGTTCCGATGCCGGCCGAGCCGTAGTTAATCGCGCCGGGTTTTGCTTTTGCGAGCGCCACGAATTCCATCAGGCTCGACACGCCGAGCGACGGCGGCACGACCACAATGGCGGGCGCTTCGCCAACGAGCGCCACGCCGGCGAAATCGGCGACTGGATCGAACGGCAAGTTCTTGTTGAGCGTGCCGAGGATGGCATGGCCGGAATTGGCGAACAGCACGGTGTAGCCGTCGGGGGCGGAGTTCGCGACCGTCTGCGCGCCGATCAGTCCGCCGGCGCCGGGCCGGTTGGCGATCACCACCTGCTGGCCGAAATGCTTGGCGAGCTTGTCACCATAGAGCCGCGCCAGGATATCGATCGCCGTGCCCGCGGTGATCGGCGCCACGATGGTGATCAGCCGCGACGGATAAGCCTCCTGACCGCGTGCCGGCGCGGCGAGACATGCCGCCGCCGTAATCGCGACGGTCGCAAGCTGCGCCAAGCCCGAACTGTGACGCCTGCTCATACCAGCGCCACCGCGCGGATCGGCGACGCCTCCGCCCCCATCAGCTTGAGCGGAAAGCCGATGAGCGTGAACCGGTCCTTGTCGATCTGATCGAGGTTCTTCAGATACGGCATGGTGATGATGCCGCGCTCGCTCAGCGTGCGCGAATTGTGGAACACGCGCGGCGCGCCGGGCTCGTCGTTGCCGTGATAAAAGTCATAGCCGACGATTACCACGCCTTTCTCGATGCACCACATGGTCGCGCCGATGGTGAGATAGGGCGAATCGTTCATCCATTTGTCTGACCCGCCGTCGTAGGCATTGTTGTGGTCGGTGCGCAGCAGCAGCCGGTCACCCTTCCTGATGCGGTTGTCGAGCCGCTGCTGCAGATCCTTCTCGGTGATCGGCTTGCCCGGCAGCTTGTCTCGCAAGTCCGCAATGATGGCGTCGCCAATG
This sequence comes from Xanthobacteraceae bacterium, assembly GCA_035263865.1. Classification (GTDB taxonomy): domain Bacteria; phylum Pseudomonadota; class Alphaproteobacteria; order Rhizobiales; family Xanthobacteraceae; genus VAZQ01. The sequence goes on along the minus strand of DATFQX010000444.1, from coordinate 32,990 downwards.
AAGAGTTCGAGCGGCAGTTGATGGATCTGCGTGCCGCCGCGCACGTTGTGTTCGGGCGCATCCACGTGGCTGCCGGCATGCAGGCGCATGTGTACGCCGCGCACGATCTGACCTGCGCCGCCCGGCGCATCGTGCTCCTTGAGCACCTCCATCTCGAACTGCATGTCTTTCGTGAATCCCGCCGGCGTGCGCATCGCGAAGTTGTTCGGATCAAGCTCCAGGCTGATATCGACAATTTTTCGAAACTCAATGGACATATGACCGTTCCTCGAATCGCGGCTCGCTCTTTCCGAACAGACTGAGCTATTCAATCACCTCATCCGCCAGCGCCACGAAATTCACCGGCAGGTCGATGCCCGTCGCCTTCGCGGTCTTCAGGTTGATGACCAGCTTGTAGCGTGTCGGCTCCTCGAATGGCAGATCGCCTGGCCGCGCGCCGGCGAATATGCGCGCGGTCAGACCGGCGGCGCGCTCGACGGATTCCTGCAGGTCGGGTCCATATGACATCAAGCCGCCGTCGCGCACCCAAGGGAGATCGTATTCGTAAAGGGCTGGAATACGCTGCGCGCCCGCGTAGTCGAAGATGCGTTTGCGGTTGAGATTTGTGAGTACGTCGGCAACCAGAAGGATCGCCTCTGGCCGGTCGCGAGCCATGGCTTCGAACACGCCGTCGAAGTCATTGGGTTCTCGCACGCCAAAGGGTTGCACTATCACGCCGATCGAGCGTGCGGCGCCTGCGGATGCCTCGTAACGCATGGTCATGCCGAGATCGTCTCTATTCCACAGCATCGCCACCCGTTGCAGGTTTGGAACGGCTTGCTTGATGAGAGCCAAGCGCTTGGTCGAGAGCGTCGTCGCGTCGTCGGAAATGCCGGTGATGCTGCCGCCGGGCCGCGCCAATGAATCGATGAGGTTGGTCGCGACGGGATCGCCGCCGCCAAAGGCGACAACCGTCGGCACGTTCGCATGCTTGCAGGCGAGCACCACCGGATAGCCCGCGGCGACGATCACATCGACCTCCTTGGCCTTGAGCTCGCGCACAAGTTCGTCGAGCCTACCGACCTGACCGCCCGCCCCGCGGGGCTCCAACGACAGGTTTTTGCCCAACGCATAGCCGCGTTGTTCCAGTGCCTTGAGCAAGGTTGCGCCGAGCGGGTTCTTCTCGTCGATCGCCGGCCCTGGCGCGAGGGTGCCGAGCCGGAAGATTTTTGGCGGCGTTTGCGCGAGCGCCGCGCGCGGGCCGGCAATCGCCGCGCCAGTGAGCATGGTGATGAAGTCTCGTCGTCTCATTCTCATTGTGTTCCTCAGGCTCGGATAGTGCAGGGCAGGAGGTTCGCCCCCCTACTCAATCACATCATTGGATGGCTCACGGGCAATTGCGAGCGACGCGCGACGAGGTAGTCATGGTTTCGGAGGGATATTACTGCTGCACCACGGTCACGTCGGTCTTGACCGAGTTCGCGATGAAGCAATTCTCGTGCGCGGCGTGATGCATCTTATCGAGTTCTTCCGCCTTTGGTACACGATCTCCGCTCCACGCGATCCTCGGGCGTAGCTCGACGCGAGTGATCGCGAGTTTGCCCTCGGCATTCTTCTCCATATAGCCGATCGCCTGATCCTCGTACGAGTCGAGCACGAACTTCTGCTTGCACGCAATTGCCAGAAACGTAAGCATGTGGCAGCTCGCGAGCGAAGCGACGAAAGCCTCCTCGGGATCGACATTGGCGGGATTGCCGAGATAGGCCGGGGCCGCCGTCGCGGTCATCGTGTGACCGCCGTCGAAGCTCCAGCTATGATCGCGCGGATACTTTTGATACGAAAACTCGGCGCCGCGGCGCTCCCATTTCAAAGTCACTTTGTGTTCGGACATGCCTTTGTATAGAAGGTGCGTGCGCGCAGCGCAATTGCAAGCGCGGCGCACCAGCATTGCGACTTCGAGCGGTTGCGCCCGTCTGCGGGTTGATCACGCCTTGACGCGTAGACAAGCTGAGCGGCCATTGAATATGGTGACGTGCAAGGAACGCGTCGCAAACGCATGAACCCGCCGCCCACCGAGATTGGTCTATCCGTCGCCGAGGTCGAAACCCCGGCACTGATCATCGATCTCGACGCGCTCGATCGCAACATCGCAAAGATGGCCGCGTTCGCCAGCGCCGCGGGGGTGCGCGTGCGGCCGCACGCCAAGACCCACAAGTCGACTGCCATTGCGTTGCGACAGATCGCTCGCGGCGCGGTCGGCCAATGCGTGCAGACGGTCGGCGAAGCCGAAGTGCTGGTTCGCGGCGGTGTGAAGGACGTGCTGGTGAGCAACCAGGTGGTCGGCGAACGCAAGCTGCGGCGGCTGGCCGCGCTTGCAGACGAGGCGACCATCGCGCTGTGCTTCGATGCTCCTGACCAGGTCGACGCGGCATCGCGCGTGGCGCGGGATTTCGGCGTCACGCTCGGCGGACTGGTCGAGATCGAAGTTGGCATGGAGCGCTGCGGCGTGCCGCCTGGCCGCGATGCGGCGTCGCTCGCGCGCCGCGTCGCGGATGCACCCAATCTGAAATTCCGGGGCTTGCAGGCCTATCATGGCCGCGCGCAGCACATGACGGCTTATCAGGAACGCGCCCAGGCGATCGCCTTCGCGAGCGATGCAGTTCGCGAGACATTGGACGCGCTCGCCGCGGAACACCTCTCCTGTGAGATCATCGGCGGTGCGGGCACCGGCACCTTCGCTATCGAGGCGGCGAGCGGCGTCTATAATGAACTGCAGGTTGGCTCATACGTGTTCATGGACACCGAATATGCGCGTATCCGCGGCGCCGATGGTGGCCGCTATGCGGAATTCGAACATAGTCTCTTCGTGCTCGCGTCAGTGATGAGCGTGCCCGCGGCCGACCGAGCAATCGTCGATGCAGGCCTCAAGTCCTACAGCGCCGAGCGCGGTCCCCCATGGGTGCACGATCGCCCCGGCGTCGAAATGACCGGCGTCTCGGACGAGCACGGCAAGCTCAAAATCGCCCCGCACGCGAAGCCCTTGTCGCTCGGCGAAAAGCTGTGGCTCATCCCCGGACACTGCGACCCCACCGTCAATCTTCACGACTGGTATGTCGGTGTCCGCAACGGGCGCGTAGAGGCGCTGTGGCCGATCAACGCCCGCGGCGCGAGCATCTGAATAGCCTCGCATCGTTTCCAGCACGGCGCATTGAGCTCATGAAACCAATCGTGCTCGCGTGAACGTGACGCTTATTGACGCCGACGTGTGCTATATCGTTACCGGAGGTGAATTCGATGACGCCTGTCACGTATCAAATCGTCCGGCACGACGACGGCTGGGCGTACAAGGTGAACGGCGTATTCTGGGAGCCGTATCCGACCCATGCTGAGGCCCTCGCGGCGGCCCGCATCGCCGCGGCCGAGCAGCGCGTGCCAGGCCACACGGAGGTCATCGAATACGAAGACGAGAACGGCCGCTCGCACACCGAGACAGCCGCTGGTCGCGATCGTCCGGAGACCGACGTCCAAGATACAAATTAAACGCCGCTCGGGGTCTGACATCATCCGGCGGACGCGAGCGTTGCCAGAGCGGCTAGACTGGTACATCGCGCGCATAATCGATGAGCGCGCGTCGATTGACGGGATCGTTCACCTCATATGGGCCTTGCCTGCTCCCGCGCTTCTCGTCCAAAGGGAGGTAATTGATGAGGCCCGCTCTGACCGCTATCGCAGGCGTGGGCGTTTTGGCCGTGATGCTGGGGATGGAGACGGCGAATGCCCAGCCCTATCGCCGCTACGGCGCAGCTCGAACCTATACGTCGCAGCCCTATACCCCCCAAAGCCGCGGCTAGGTTCGCCGCGAGGGCGTTCCGCGCACTGTTCCGTTTTCCGATCCGAATAGTCCGGAAGCCACAGGCGATGGTAGTCTCGGCTACAATCGAACCGTCCCGCACTGGTGAGACGTCGATCTACTCGCATCTCGCTGGCCTCTTTCTTCCATCGGATCGCTCCGGCCTGCGATGATTACCGCACACACCGATGTTGTCGGCAGCCTTCTCCGGCCGCTCGCGTTGCGCAAAGCGCGGGACGACTGGGTGGCCGGGCGCCTTAGTCATGCGCAATTCAAGTGCATCGAGGACCGCGCGGTCGATGAAGCCATCGCCCTGCAGGAGGCAGCCGGGCTTGACGTCGTGACCGACGGCGAAATGCGGCGACTCTCCTTTCAGAGCCAGATGACCGAGGCTGTCGAGGGCTTCGGCGCCTGCGATATCGATGCATTCCTGTGGGGCCATTGGCATGGCGATGGCGCCGTGGGGGAGCGACGCTGCGACCGGCCGTCTAATCTCGGCGTGGTCGGTAGGCTCATGCGCCAACGGCATCTTGCTGCCGAGGAGTTCGTGTATCTGCGCGGCCGCACAAGCCGCACCGCAAAAGTCACCCTGCCCAGCCCTAGCCTGTTCGTGAATTTCTGGTCGCCTGAACGTTCCCAATCCGCGTATGCAAGCCTGGAGCACTTCCTCGCCGACGTCGTCGCGATCCTGCGTGATGAGGTTGCGGAGCTCGTTCGTCTCGGTGCCACTTATATCCAGATCGACGCGCCTCACTACGCCCTGCTCCTCGCACCCGAGACGCGGGCCTTTTATGAATCGCGAGGCTGGACGCTCGATCTGTGGCTGAGCCGGGGCATCGAGCTCGACAACGCCGTCATGACGGGATTTCCCGGCGTGACCTTCGCCATCCACGTCTGTCGCGGCAACCAAGAAAGCCGTTGGCTCGTCGAGGGCGATTACGAGCCGATTGCCCGGCCGATTTTCCAGCGCATCGATGCAACGCGGCTTCTCCTCGAATACGACGACGATCGGTCGGGCTCGTTCGAACCGCTCCGGCACGTCCCGGATGACAAGATGGTGGTCCTCGGATTGATCAGCACCAAGCGGCCGCAAATCGAGCCGCCCGAAGACCTCATCCGTCGCATCACCCAAGCCAGCCGCTTTGTGCCGCTGGAACGCTTGGCGCTCAGCCCTCAGTGCGGCTTTGCCTCTTCGATTCTTGGAAACAGCCTTTCCATCGACGAGGAAAGACGTAAGCTCGAGAGAGTGTGCGAAACTGCGCGACGGATATGGGGATAGCTTCCTTCTGCGGTCTGGCATCTCGCAGAAGACTTCCCGCCGAGAACGCAAGTAAGATGAATCTTAGTGGTTTGCCCATCGCGAAGTCTGCGGATCCCCTGTGATTGTGACGACGTTTCCACGCACTGTGCGCGTGATCGAGCACACGTTGATTCCATTGAAAGACGGCACGCGGCTTGCCGCTCGCATCTGGTTGCCTGACGATGCCGAAGCGAACCCGGTTCCTGCGATCCTGGAGTATCTCCCGTACCGCAAGCGCGACGGGACTTACGAGCGGGACGCGCTGACTCATCCGTATCTGGCCGGCCACGGCTACGCGGGCGTTCGCGTCGATATCAGAGGTTGCGGCGACTCGAATAGCTTGCTGTTCGACGAGTACGCAAAGCAAGAGCAGGACGACGGCCTGGAGGTGATTGCGTGGTTGGCCGCGCAACCCTGGTGCAGCGGCGTTGTCGGGATGATGGGAATTTCTTGGGGCGGCTTCAATGCGCTTCAGATTGCGGCACGCCGGCCTGCGGCCCTCAAGGCAATCGTAACCATCTGCTCGACCGATGACCGATATGCTGACGATGCGCATTACATGGGCGGCACGCTTCTTACCGCCGGAGCGGAGTGGCCCTCGTTCTTTTTCGGCTCGATGTGTCTCCCACCCGATCCAATACTTGTCGGCGATCGCTGGCGGGCGATGTGGTTGGAGCGTCTCGCCAATGTGCCGCTGTTCTTCGAACTTTGGCTGCAACACCAGCGACGTGATGCTTATTGGAAGCATGGATCGGTATGCGAGGATTACCAGGCGATCCAGTGCCCTGTGTACGCCGTTGGCGGCTGGACCGATGCCTATACCAATGCAATTCCCCGCCTGCTCGAGCGATTGACGGTACCGCGCAAGGGTCTCATCGGACCGTGGGCGCATGGTTATCCGCATTTTGCGCTTCCTGGCCCGCAGATCGGCTTCCTGCAAGAGATGCTGCGGTGGTGGGATTATTGGCTCAAAGGCATCGACACTGGCGTGATGGATGAACCAATGCTGCGGGCTTGGATGATGGACAGCGTAAAACCTGCGTCCCATCACAAGGTGTTGCCGGGCCGATGGGTTGCCGAGCCTTCATGGCCGCCGCCGGGAATTATGCCTCGGCGGCTGTTCTTGACCGACCAGGGGCTGGCGGACGAGGCGACGCACTTGACCGCTCGTGCGATCTGCTCACCGCAGACGGTCGGTAAATGTGCTGGAGGGTGGGTTTCGTTCGGTCGTGAACACGATCAAGCCGGCGATCAGCGTGAAGACGACGCGCGCTCGCTGGTCTTCGACACGCCGCCGCTCAAAACCCCGATCGAGATCCTCGGCGCGCCGATCGTTACGCTCGACGTCACCACCGACAGGCCGATTGGGAACGTGGTGGCTCGATTATGCGATGTACACCCGTCCGGCGAATCGCTGCGTGTCAGCTATGGCGTCCTCAACCTCACGCATCGCGACGGACACGAAAGCCCCGCGCCGTTGACGGTCGGGCAGCGCTACCGGGTGCGTATCCAACTCAACGATGCAGGCTCGGTTTTTCCAGCCGGCCATAAGGTGAGGCTTGCTCTATCCACGGCCTATTGGCCGATGATCTGGCCTTCTCCCGAGAAGGCGACGCTCCTGATTTCCGGCGGCACAGTCGATCTGCCGGTACGTGCGCCCCAGGGCACGGACGCACTGCTGTCGCCGCTCCCTGACCCAGAGTCGGCGCCGCCTGAGAAGCCGACGATCATCCGGCACGGCGACATGCGTATCGAGCGCATCGACCGCATCGGCCTCGAACTGGGCATGCAGCGCAAGTCCCGCCTCCACGTCGAGGAGGACGACCCGCTGAGCGCAGTGGCCGACCTGCGAAGCAAGTGGACGATGTCACGAAAAACATGGCAAATCCGCATCGAGACGCAGATGCGGCTCTCATGTACGCCCGAGGTCTTCCTGTTGCAGGCAAGTTTATGCGCGTGGGAATGCGCGGACGAAGTCTGTCGCCGCGAGTGGGATCGCTCTATTCCTCGAGATTTGTTATGAGCCAGGGATGCCTTCTTTTCTAGACGATCGAGTCGACAGCGACGCAATCCTCGCGGACATCCGCAAGCTTGTGGAAATCGAGAGCCCTTCACGCAACGCCGCGGGTGTCAACCGCGTGGTCGAAACGATCGCAAACTCGTTTGAGGGAACGGGCGCCGCCTGCGAGCGTGAGCCAACGACGGATTCGCTCGGCGACATCCTACGCGTGCGCTGTGATCCGACGCGCCAAGAGCCGGGGGTCCTGGTGCTCAGCCACATGGATACGGTACATCCGGTCGGTACGCTCGCCAGCAAGCTTGCGTATCGTCGCGAGGGCGACCGGGTTTACGGTCCGGGCATTTACGACATGAAAGGAGGGCTGATGCTCGCGCTCGCGGCGTTTCGCCGAATTGCGCAGGAGAAGCGGCGCACGAAATTGCCGGTCACGTTCCTGTTGACGCCGGATGAAGAGCTGAGCAGCCCGGTCTCACGCAGCCTCATTGAGCACGAGGCGCGCGGCCAGCGTTACGTGCTCGTCACCGAGCCGGCGCGCGGCGGCGGCAAGATCGTGACCGAGCGCAAGGGCATCGGCGTCTTCGTGATCCGCACCCGGGGCAGGCCCGCGCATGCCGGCGGCGAGCCGGACAAGGGCCGCAACGCGATCGTCGCCATGGCGGAGATCGTGCTTGCGATCAACGCGCTCAACGATCCTGCGCGCGGGATTACGACGAATGTCGGGTTGGTCGCGGGCGGCACCGCGCGAAATACGGTCGCGGAAGAATGCACGATCGAGGTGGACCTGCGTTTCTGCGACGGTGCGAGCGCAGGCGAGATGGAGGCTAGGATCAAGGCCCTGAAATCGTCGCGACGTGACATCGAAACGACCGTGACGGGCAAGATCACGCGGCCGCCCTTCGTGCGTGACCGCGCCGTCAACCTTCTGTTCGACAAGGCCGCGGCCATTGCCAAGGAGATAGGCTTTACGCTGCAGAGCTCACCACGAGTGGGTGGTGGATCGGACGGGAATTTCACGGCCGCGATGGGAATCCCGACGTTGGACGGGCTCGGCGTCGATGGCGACGGCGCCCATACCAACGATGAATACATGCTGTACTCCTCGATCGAGCCGCGCACGCGCTTATTGCAGGGTTTGATGGAGCGGTTGGAGTAACGCGCGCAAAACGCTGCCGCCCCTACGCACTTGATGGAGCTGTGGATGCCGCCATGGGATGAATTATTGGCGCTTTCGTCCGTCGAAATGCGGCGGCGCATTGGAACGAAGGAAATCTCTCCAGTCGAGCTCGTGGAAGCTTCGATCGCCCGCATCGAGGCGCTCGATCCGGCGGTCAACGCGATCGCGGCGAGAAATTTTGCACGCGCGCGCAAGCTCGCGGTGAGCGCCGAATCAGCCGCTCGCAAGGGCGAGCAACTCGGGGCGCTGCACGGCTTGCCGACCGGCATCAAGGATCTGCATGAGACCGCAGGGCTGCTAACCACCTACGGCTCGCCGCTCTATCGCGACCATGTGCCGGCGCACGACGCGGCCATGGTGGCGCTCGTGCGCAAGGCGGGCGCAATCATTCTCTGCAAGACCAACGTGCCGGAATTTGGCGCGGGCGCGAATACGCGCAATGTCGTCTGGGGCGCAACCGGAAATCCCTTCGACCCGCGGCTCAATGCGGGCGGCTCCTCGGGCGGCTCGGCGGTCGCGCTCGCCTGCGACATGGTCCCGGTTTGCACCGGCTCCGATACTGGCGGGTCCTTGCGGATCCCAGCCGCGATCTGCGGCGTCGTGGGTTTTCGTCCCTCACCGGGCGTTGTGCCGATGGATGGCCGGCCACTCGGCTGGACGCCGATCTCGGTGCTGGGCCCCCTGGGCCGCAGCGTCGCGGATCTGCGGCTTCTATTCGCGGCGCAGATCGGAATGGACGACCGCGAGCCGCTGGCGTTCCCGCTCGATCATGCTGCGATCGTGACGGCGCGGCCGGTCGATCTCGGTCGGCTGCGCGTCGCTTTTACCGAGGATTTTGGACAATGCCCCGTGAGTGCCGAGATACGCCGTGTCTTCCGCAGCCGCATCGCAGCGATGCGGGGACTTTTCCGCACGTGTGACGAGGTCCAATTCGATTTCGGCAAGGCAGATGATTGCTTCGACGTCGTGCGTGCCCAAAGCTATGTCGACCGCTATCGCGACGCCTACGCCAAAGACCCTGACTCGCTTGGCCCCAATGTCCGAGTCAACTACGAAATGGCAGCGCGCATGACGCTCGCCGACATGGCCTGGGCGCACGCCGAGCAGACGCGAATTTTCCGGCGCTTCCAATCAATCTTCCGCGACTACGACCTGGTGTTGTCGCCGACGGTGGGAGTGACGCCGTTTTCGTGGAGCGAGCTCTACCTCGAGGAGCTCGAAGGGGAGCGGCTGCGCAACTATTATCACTGGCTCGCCTTGACCTACTTTGTCACCCTCGTCACCAATCCGGCGATTTCCATTCCCTGCGGGCTCGACGAGCACGCGATGCCTTTCGGCTTGCAGGTCACGGGTCGCTTTCACGGTGATCAGGATCTTCTCGACGCGGCTGAGGCAATGGAACAGGCCTTTGCCAATATTCCAGGGCTGCAACGTCCCCACCCCGATATTGGCAAACTCGCCAAGCCGACGATCGATCTTAAATCGATTGCGACTCACCCGCCCTTGGAGGCTGCATCCACCGAATGCTGATTGAGTCATGAAAATGATCATGGAATGGATGGCGCTCCTGCTCGCAAGGGGAGTGGCAACGCCGGGAAAGCTCGCTCTCGCCGCTCTCATCGCTCTTGCCGGCTCCGCGGGAGCGGCTGAGCCCTATCCCGATCATCCCATCACGCTCATCGTGCCTTACGCCGCCGGCGGCAGCTCGGATGTGCTCGCTCGCCTCATCGGTGAGCGGATGTCGAAATCGCTCGGCCAGCAAGTCGTTATCGACAACCGCGCTGGTGCCGGCAGCCGCCTTGGCACCGAGCTCGCTGCCAAGTCCGCGGCGGACGGCTATACCCTCCTGCTTGCCGACATGCCGCACACCATCGTTCCGGCGATCCAGAAGGGGGTGCATTACGATCCAGTCCAGGATTTCATGCCGATTGACCTCATCGGCACCGCCTCGATGGTCTTTTTCGTCAATCCTGCCGTCAAGGCGCAGACAGTTCGGGACTTCGTCGCGCTCGCAAAAGCCGAGCCGGGAAAAATCACTATCGCCTCCGGCGGAATCGGCAGCGCCACTCACCTCACCGCAGAACTTTTTCAGGCCAAGGCCGTCATCAAGCTCGTGCATGTGCCGTTTCGCGGCGCCGGCCCTGCCATGAACGATCTTGTCGCTGGGCACGTGCAGTCGGGCTTCACCACACTCGCAACGACGAGCTCCGTCCTCGACCGGGTTCGCGCGCTCGCGGTCGCGAGCAAAACGCGGCTGCCCACGCTGACGAATGTCCCGACCTTCATGGAAAGCGGCATCGACCTCGTGGTCGAGCACTGGTGGGGCGTGCTCGCTCCAGTCGGCCTGCCGGGAGAGATCGCCGCACGTCTGACGGGAGAGCTCAAAGCCATTCTCGACTCGCAAGAATTCGCAGCGCGCCTCGAGCCGCTCGGGGTCACGGTCTCCCACGTGACACCCGAGCAATTCCGAGGCTTGATCGAGAGCGATACGGCGCGCTGGGCCGACATCGTCAAATCGGTCGGGATCAGCGAACCGTGACCGAGCCCGCATCGGCGGGGCGTCTCTTCTCTGCGCCCGTAGGCGCCACCGACACGCAGGTGTGGGCGGACTTTCAGGCGCTGTGCGATCTGGGCGGCCGCGTCGCCGGTTCGGCCAGCGAAGCAGCGGCCTTGGCCTTCGCGCAATCGCGGCTCGCGGCCGTGCCGGGTACAAAGTTTCGCGCCGATCCCGTGCAATATCCGGGCTGGCGGTGTCGCACCGCGCAACTGACGAGTGCGACGACGGGTATTACGTTGTCATGCATGCCGCTTCTGGGCACGGCACCCGCGGCGGGTCTGGTCGCGGAAGTGCTCGATCTCGGCTTGGGCCGGCGTGAGGATTTCGAGCGGCACGCGAACCGCATCCGCGACCGTATCGTCCTGGTTCGCCACGAATATCCTTTCATCAGTGGCCACGTGCACCGCCGCCTCAAGCTCACCTTGGCGCAGGAGATGGGCGCGGTCGGCTTTCTGATCGCGTATCCGGAAGCCGGCGTCGGCGCCGTCTCGGGGTCGAGTGGACGCAACGGTGGCGCTGGCATCCCGGCGCTCGGCGTCGGCGCCGAAGCGGCGGAGGCATTCCGCGCTTTGCCCGACGGCACGCTCCCGGCGGCCCGCATGGTCATCGAGATCGACGATTATCCCGCGCGCACGCGCATGCTGGTTGCCGACCTGCCGGGCCGAGGCCCCAATTGGGTCGTGGTGAGCGCGCATATCGACGGTCACCCCCATGGCGAAAGCGCGATGGACAACGCCACCGGCGTCGCGGTCGCGCTTTCGCTCGCACGCATGCTCGCGCCGCACGTGTCCGAGTGTCCGCGCGGCTTGCGCATATGCCTGTTCAGCGCGGAGGAATGGGCGCTCGCCGGATCGCGTATCTGGCTCGAACAAATGGACGAGGCCGCGCGGAGGTCGATGGTCATCAACATCAACCTCGATTCCGTCGGCGGCGCACATGGATTGACCGCGCTCACGTCCGGCTTCGAACGTCTGGATGCCTGGGTCAAGGCGACCGCCGCGCGCGCCGGTCTGCCGATCACGACGCACTTACCGCTCATGGCCAATTCCGATCACGCCAATTTTGCGGCGCACAGTATTCCCGCCGTTCGGCTGATCGCCGGATTCAACGTACCCGAGAGCAACCTTCGCCTCGTGCTGACGGCCGCCGACACCCGCAACAAAGTGCGCCCGGGAGAGCTCGATGAGGCGTTGAGAATCGCGACGGCGCTGACGTGGCAGGCGTTGACCGCCGCCGATGCGACATTGTCGAGCCTAGCGGCGCAGCGTGGTTAGCCTTCCTGGAGAATCAGCTTCAATAACGCGGGAAATCATCAGCGCAAAATTGCAGCGACGTCCGCTTGCTCCAAAAGCGGACAAAGTCGTTTCGGTAAGTCAGCTTTGTGCCACAGCCTGCCGTGAGCAGACGCAGCAATCTAAGTATGTAGAACACCTATTCAATCACCTCGTCGGCGCGACCGAGCAACATCGCCGGCACTTCGATGCCGAGCGCCTTCGCGGTCTTGAGGTTGACGACCAGTTCGAACCTGACTGGCGCTTGGACGGGAAGCTCGCTCGGCTTTTCACCTTTGAGGACGCGGTCGACATAAGTCGCTACACGTCGATAATTATCGACCAAATCGACTCCGTAGGAAAGTAGGCCGCCGACTTCAGCGAAGAAACGGAACGGATAGACGGCGGGGAGGCGATAGTCATCCGCTAGCGATATGATCTCCCGGCGATAGCTAATCGTGAAGCTATCCGGCATGGCGATAAGGCCACTATTCGGCTGGCTTGCCTGTGCGGCAATGACAGAATCGAGTTCCGCCATGTCGCGAACAGGTGCTGAGATCGCCTCCACTGCGAGGGAGGCAGCGGCGGCTTTGAAGGGGTTCAGCCAGTATTCGGCATACGGTGCTGATGTCAGGCTGAACAGCATCGCGATCCTGGCAACAGGCGGCGCAATCTCCTTGAGCAGCTCCACCCACTTGCCAGTCTGCGTCGGCTCCGAAACGTTGAAGCCGGTGACATTGCCGCCGGGTCGCGAGAAGCTCGCGACGAAACCCATGCCGAGCGGATCGGAAAGCGCAGGAAAGATGATGGGGATGGTGCGCGTTTGTTCTAGCAACGCTGCCGTGCTGCGTGTCGTACTCGAAACAATGAGGTCGGGCTGCAGCGCGACGAGCTCCTTCGCAAAGCGCCGGATCGAGTCCGCATCGGTGGGTGCTGCCCAGCGAATGTCGATCCGGGCGTTGCGGCCTTCTGTCCACCCGAGCTTCTGGAGTCCGTCCCGGAACGCTGCGATCAGAGCCTGCCCCGAACCACTCTCATAGCCCATCAGCACCCCAATCAGCCGCATCCGCTCTGGCTGCTGCGCGCCCGCCGCGATCGGCCACGCGGCCATGCCGCCAATGAGCGTGATCACCTCGCGCCGTCTGAGTTGATGAAGTTGCATCCGGTGCCCCTGGCCCGGCCAGCATCATAACGGATTGGCGAGCCTCAAGTCAGGCGCTCATGCAGTGCGGCCGATGCTAGGGGTTCGAGCAAGCGTCAGAACGTGAGCCCGGTCCGGAAGACCTCGATCGCATAAAAGGCGAGCTCCGCATCGAGGCAGCGTTGAATGTTGCCGGCCTTTCGGAACCCATGCTGCTCCCCCGCGAACAGAAAATAACCGACAGGATTGCCCTTGCGTCGCAATGCCTCGACCATGCTTTCCGCCTGGTTCGGCGGCACGACGGCGTCCTCCTCCCCCTGGAAGAAGATCACGGGCTTGGCGAGCCGATCCGCGTGATAGAGCGGCGAGCGCTCGCGGTAGCGCGCTTCCTCTTGCGGATATGGTCCGATCAGCCAGTCGAGATAGCGCGACTCGAACTTGTGGGTGTCGCGCGCGAGCGCGGCGATATCGCTCACGCCGTAATAGCTGCTCCCGCCTTGAAAGAAGTCGCGGAAGGTCAGCGCCGCCAAAGTCGTGTAGCCGCCGGCACTGCCGCCGCTGATGACGCATCGCTTGCCGTCGACTCTGTCCTGCGCCGCGAGGAACCGCGCGCCGGCGATGCAATCGTCGACGTCGATGACACCCCAGTTCAGCGCCAGACGGTCGCGGTAGGGCCGGCCGAACCCGGTGCTTCCGCGGTAGTTCACGTCGAGCACCGCGATGCCGCGGCTCGTCCAATATTGAATGCCGAGATTGAGCGTGCTCGAGGCGGCAGCCGTCGGACCGCCGTGGCACTTGACGAGAAGCGGAGGCCGCTCTTCCGCCCGCGGCACATAGTCGGGATTGCGAGGCGGATAGAACAGGCCGAAGGCGGTTTCCCCGCCCGTAGTCGGGAATTCCACGCTTTCGACCCGCGTGAGGTAGCCGGTGAGATGCAGGTCGGTACGATCGAGAATGTCGGTCGCCTTCTTCAGCACGGAGTGCCGGCCGGACGCGAGATCGAGTGCCACGATGCTCGCGGGATGATCGGGCGCACCGGCGCGAAACACGGCGCGGTCGCCCACAGCGTGCACCGAACCGAATTCGGTGAACGGCGTCGCCACCGGCGCGAGCGTTTCATTCGCCAGATCCAGCACGGCAAGGCAGCCGAGTCCCTTTTGGGAATAGGTGCAGACGATCCGCTTCGGCCCCGCGAAAGCGTAAGTCGACATGCCGAGCAACCATTGCGGCAATCCAAACTCCGCCGCCAACGGTGCCAGCGCCCGCACGGTGCGCGTTGCCACATCGAGTGAATAAAGATTCCACCAGCCGGAGCGATCCGATACGAGCGCGATCTCTCCGCCGTCGGGCGACCATTCCGGCTGGAAGATCGATTCCGTCGCTCCGCCAGCGATCGGCTCGGGCTCGCTGATTGCGCCATCTTGCGCGAACTCGCCCAGGTAAAGCCGCGTGCCGTTCCACGGCATGTTGGGATGATCCCAGGCGAGCCAAGCGAGGGAGCGCCCATCCGGCGAGAGCCGCGGCGAAGCAAAAAAATCGTGCCCGCTCGCGAGCACCTGTCCCGCCCCACCCCCGTCGCCGAGATCGACGGCGACGATGGCATTGACCGGCTCGCCGTCGACGGTGTGGTCCTCGCGCACGCCGATCCAACGATTACGGCGCTGATCAACCACGCCGTCCGCGAAGTGCCACTGCCGCCCGCGCGCCGGCGGTTCCGGCGTAAGCGGGCGCGGCTCGGACACGCCTGGCACCTGCGAGTACAGGCGGCCGTCCGTGAAATTGGAGAAATAGACCGTCCCGTTGTGCACGGTCCATGATCCGCCGCCGTATTCGTGCACGCGGCTACGCGCATTGTAGGGCGGCGGGGTGATATCGGTGGGTTGGCCGTCTGAACCAGCGCGCACCACGACATATCGGCCCTGTTCTTGCGGACGTCCTTCCAGCCAATAGACGTGTCCCCCGTCGACGCACACATCCGACAAGGTTATGGATTGCGCGACGATGAGATCCGACGTGATCGGCGATTTCCAGGAGCCGTACCGCGCGGTCTTGGTCGATGGGGACGACATGCAGCGGTGCTCCAAGCGGCTTCGAAAAGCGGCACGGACTCAGTGGCGGCCCGCGGTGGCGCCAAACACAGGGACGGCGCGGACCCGACTCCATATCAATTGGACACCGCGGATCAATCGCCAGGTGTTTCGGAGAACTCCTAGCCAACAGCGAGCGACCTTGCCAACCGATTCGAAGTGCGCGAGGCTTGTTTGAGCTCGCTGTCGCAACCCTTTAGCCTCGGCAGAAGTCAACGGAAACGATATGCATCGAGCGCTGAGACTGCTCGTTGTCCTCTCAGGGCTAGCGGGCATTGTCCTGGTATCTGAGCGGATTGTCGCCGCAGACTGGCCCGCGAGACCGGTGACCATTGTTGTGCCGTTCGGCGCGGGTGGCAACACCGACATGATGGCACGGCTTGCGGCGCAACATTTGTCTGCCAAATTCGTTCAGAGCTTCGTCGTCGAAAATCGCCCGAGCGCGGGCGGCGCGCTCGCTACGGGGCAGGTCGCTGCGGCGGCGCCCGATGGATACACGCTGCTGTTTGCCGCCTCATCGATGATTGTGCTGACGCCCCAATTGCAGAAGCTCAACTTCGACCCGATGGAGCAACTCGTACCGATCACCAATGTGGGCATCGGGACGCAGATGATAGCCATCAAGCGGGCACTGCCGGCTAAAACCTTGCCGGAATTCATTGCCTACGCGAAGGCCAATCCCGGTAAGCTCAATTTCACCGTGGCCGGCACGCAGAACATCAGTCATCTTGCGCCTGTCCTACTTTTCGCGCGCGCCGGCATCAATCTGGTGATGGTCCCGGCCAAAAGCGAGCCGCAAGCGGTCGCCGATCTCATTTCCGGTGAGGCCGACCTTTATTTCGGCAACTCCTCCGCACTGTTGCCGCATGCCAACAATGACAACATTCGGCTGCTCGCAGTCGCCACCGCGCAACGGATTCCGGCAGCCCCGGACATTCCTTCGGTCGCCGAGGCGCTGCCGGGATTCGAGTTCTCGTCCTGGAACGGTTTCCTTGCGCCGGCCGGGACCCCGGAGCCGATCATTGCCGCGATTCGAAACGAGGTGAGCGCTTTCGCGAAATCGCCAGAAATTTCCGACCGGTTGAGCAAACTTGGGATCGTACCAGGCGGCCTACCGAAAGAGGCGAGTGAGGCCATCTTTAAGAAGGACTTCGAGTCGTTTGCAGCGGCAATCAGGGCCGCGGGGATCGAGCCCCAGAAATAGCGCAAAAAAGAGAGGTGCAACTTGCCGACACCAGCTCAGCAACTGCGCGAACTACTTTCCGAACCGAACTTGGAAATTATGCCGGGCTGCTACGATGCGCTCTCAGCGAAGCTCGTCGCCAATGCGGGCTACAGGATCGCATTCATGAGCGGCTTTGCGGTGTCAGCCGCGCGCCTGGGGATGCCCGACACCGGGCTAATCTCGTTTACCGAAATGCTCGACAGCCTGCGCAATTGCTGTACTGCCGCAAGGCCGGTGCCATTGATCGGCGATGGTGATACTGGCTACGGCAACGCGCTCAACGTCCAGCGTACAGTGATCGAATACGCCCGCGCAGGGGCCGCGGGCGTGATGATCGAGGACCAGGTCAACCCGAAGAAATGCGGCCACACGCGGGGCAAGCAGGTGATCCCGCGTCAGGAGGCGCGGATGAAGATTCGCGCTGCAGTGGACGCGCGTGCCAACGCCGACATCCTGATCATGGCACGCACGGACGCGCGTGCCGTACATGGCTTCGACGAGGCGCTTGCGCGCTGCAAGGACTTTGAAGCTGAAGGCGCGGATATCATCTTCCTTGAAGCACCGGAGACGGAAGATGAGATGCGGCGTTTTTGCCGGGCGATGACAAAACCGTGCATGGCTAATATGGTGCCGGGCGGTAAAACGCCTGTCCTGCCGCTGCACAAATTGCAGCAGGTCGGCTACAAGCTTGCACTCTATCCAGTAATGCTGCTGTCTTCAGCAATTGCTGCGATGCAGGCAACACTTGCGGCGCTGCGCCCGGAGTCCAACCTCCCGCAGCCGCCGGCGATCTCATTTGCGGAGCTGCAAAGCGTCGTCGGCTTTCCCGCTTACTGGGAACGCGAGACGAAGTATCAATTCAAGGATTGATCGACTAGGGCACCGTCTGCCCGCACCCGCCACCTGCATCCGCCAGAGGCGGTAGCAATCTCGCGTCAACGGGTCATTGCGGGCAAACCATTGAAATAACCAACAATGCCACGTTCATCGATCAGTTTGCGTAGGCCGAGGAACAGGTCCGGATGATCCTTGCGATAGGCGCTGAGGTCCTCCTCCGCGCCCGGATGCTGCACGTTGCCGGTGATGTAGGCGTGGCCGTTGACGTTGTCGTAGACCTTCAAGCCGGTGTTCTCTCCACCCGCGGATGCGCTGAAGATTCGCACTGCGGTCTTGCTGTCAATGTTGAAGGCCCAGGTGAAATTGTTGAGATGGTTGCCCGAGTCTTCGCCGATAAAGAGTGTACGCATCGCTTCCGAATAGTGAATGTTGTCGGGATTGGCGACCATGTCGGTGGCGCATTTGTCGTAACGGCCGATCTCGGAAATGGCCGGCTGCCGCCCACCATGGACCAGAGCGACCATATCGGTCGCGACCCAACCGCTGAGGATCGTATCACCGGAGGTGTCCTTGCGGCCGCCGGTCATCGAGCTTTCGTAGACCGCTCCGCAAACGAGGTCCTTGGGGTCGCCGCTTAGCCTGATGTCGTCGCGCGGACGGTCCTTGTTCTCTCCGTCGATCATCGCGGTGCGAATGTAGCTGATCACCGTGTAGAGCTTCTTGTCGGCAGCGTTGTGCGCCTGCCCCTCCATCTTCGTAAACTCGGTGGTCGCACCGAGATAGCCGGCATAGCGGCGGGTTTCGAGGAAGGCGGCGGCCTTCTCCATCCCGGGCTTCAGTCTGTAATAGGTGAGCTCGGTCTTACCGCCGGTGCCGGTGTAGACATAGAGCGGCTTGAAGCCGGCATATTTCGCGGCGTCGCTCTTGACGGCGTCGGGGGTCGCGACGTCCCAGATGTCACTGAACGTGATCCCCTTGTCGACGAGATCCTTGATCTCGTCGTCGGTCGCGTGGCCGAGCCTGATCCATTCGAGCGAGGCCGATCCGAAATTTGCGCCGTCTTTTTGAATCCATTTCGCGGCGTAGAGCGTGCCGGCAGACAGATCACCCGGACGGTCCGCTACGAACATGGCGCGGATCACGTCGTCGCCGTCGTCGCCGATATAGACCGTCTTCTGGTCCGGCATGACCTCGCCGAGTTCGAAGGCCAGGCGGCCAGTGGCATAGTGCTTGGTCACCTTGGCGCTGCCGTCGGAGGCAACCGCAACTTCGACCAGATGACCATAGCGGTAGGGATTGGCGCCGCCCTGGGCAGCGGTCTTGCCGATCGTTCCGAGGTAGAGGTTCATGGCATCGAGCGGCTCGTGCTCGAAAACTTGTGCGTCGGGCTCGTATTCCTCGCCGCCGAGATGGGTCATCCAGGGCGTCGTGGCGCTGTTGCACGGAATCCAGAGCCCGTCGACGCCGGAGAAATCCACGTTCGACAGCTTGACGGGGGTAAGCTTTCCGGTCGCGGGATCCTGATCGAGCACGGTCAGGTTCATCGCCATCGGCAATGCCGCATAGAGCGCCACCGGCGGCTTCCTGGGATCGATATTATCGGCCTCCGTTTCGTATTCGAGATGGTTGATCAGGAACACGGTGTGGCCCTTAACACCGTCAACCTTGGCATTGGGGATGACCAGCATCGAGGTTCCGTCGGCCCCTTGCGAGTAGAAGGGACCGCGCGCGGCATTGCCCTTCGCGTCAGGGGCCGACTGCAGGATAGGCTTGCCGCCCTTGTCAACGATCAGACCGGCGTACCATTCGCCGACGTAATCGCCGGAGCGGTGCAGGATCTGGTAACTCAGCGGGAATGTCTTCTTGGAGCCGTCAGCGAGCGTAACGACCGCCTTGGAGCGGGTGTATGGCAGCGCCATCTCAAATTCGTTGGCCGGCGCGGGGGTCGGCGTGAACTCCACCGAAGTCACCTTGAGCGGGCTGGTGATTGGACCTTCCGCAAGGGTGGACGTGGAGACCGACATAGTGACGAGTGCAGTGGCTCCGAGCAGGACAGCTCGCAATGTCATTGGATTGCCTCCAAGAAAAAGACGGTCGGAATCGGTAGGGCGACTTCGTGACAACGCGATGAATTTAAAGACAGGCCGGGCAACCTTTGGAGATGCTTGGGATTTCCTGATGGGCCGGCTGAAGGAAGTACTTCAGGATAGCCCGTGTAGCTGAGCGTAAAGGAGAGCGCATGGAGCGCAAGATGCGTGATCCGCCGGCGGGCGTTACGACCGCGTCCAAAAGCGGACGCAAACTCACGCTCGCTTGCGGCTCGATTTTTCAACCAGGGCTTCGGCTTGCGGCGCCCCGGTGACGGGCAGTTTGCTCGGGTCGAGGAGACCGATCTGAGCGAGCACACAGGCCTGATCCCAGTAGATATGCTCGTGGGCGACTTTGCGCCCCTTAAATTTCATCACGACGACATGCGGGCGCCCGAAGCTTAATTGCGGGCCCTCAGACCGCTCTCTGGCCGGCGCGCAGAAAGGCTATACTTCCGTGTTCCAAACCCGTCGTCTTTTTCGGCCTAAAGGGAATTGAGCCATGAAATGCAGCAAGCGATCGTTTGCCGTGGTCTCCCTCCTTTTCGCAGCGCCTCTGTCGTTGAGTATTGGAACACTCAATGCGCGCGACGCCGATCTTGCCTCTCCTACCTTCGCGGCCGCTCAGACGGCTAAACAGCAATGCATAAACACCTGTCGCGCGCGCTATCGCGACTGTCGTCGTCTGAACCGGTTGCCATCGTTCGAGTGTCGGGGTGTTTACCAGGACTGCACCCGATACACCTGTACTGGTTTAGGACCAGTCATCCCACGCAATAGCCTGCAATTCGATGCAATCACCTAAGATGGTCTGTCATCGAAGTTAGCTCTATTCCATCGGATCAACTTGCCTCTTTCCGTTACCGCTGATTGCAGGGAAGCGGATGCACATTTACCTTGTAGGTACGGCCTCAGGCGTGATAGGTACAGTCCAGGACCGGCGATGACGCCATGAAAGTGCAGTTGACCGATAGGTTCTGTGCCCATGCCAAGGCGCTAGACGAGGCCCAGACCGATTATTTCGATGCCACCATCTCAGGGCTTGCGTTGAGGGTAACGGCGCAAGGGACAAAGGCGTGGACGCTGCTGCATGGCACTCCACGGCGTAGGACCACACTCGGACGTTACCCGGCGTTGTCCCTTGCCGCCGCTCGGACGCTAGCCATCGAAACAAAAGCAGGCCGAACCGCCGGAACAGTCGCCGCCCTGGCCGACACGTATATAAAGAGCATCGGCGGCCTCAGGACCGCTGGCGAAATTGAACGCCGATTACGCAAGGATGCCCTACCGGTTATCGGCCACATACCAATCCGTGAACTTCACCGCCGGGAAGTGACCAGTGTCATCGACGGCAAGTCCGACGCACCGATAGCCGCTCGCAGAGTGTTTGAGGATTTGCGAGCGATGATGCGGTGGGCTGTCTCTCGGGGCGACCTCGATCACAATCCGATTGATGGAATGAAAGGACCACCGGTATCCAAGCCTAGGGACCGGGTATTGTCAGACGATGAAATCAGGTGGTTATGGCTTGAGTTGGCTAATCTACATGCGACCGGCGTTGCGCTAGTCATCAAATTCTGTCTGGTCACTGGACAGCGGTTAGGCGAGGTAACTGGCCTTCAGCGGAGCGAGTTGGATTTGGATCGCAGGGTTTGGAATATACCCGGCGCACGAACAAAGAACAGCTATCCGCACTCAGTTCCGCTGTCGCACCTGGCTCTGACCCTCATCAATGAAGCCAATGGGAATGGCGGAATATGGGGCGTAGGCCCTAGTCATGTTGGCGATGTTATTCGGGATCAACTCCAGTCTGGGAACCGATGGACAGCCCATGATTTGCGCCGCACCGCTCTGACCAAGATGGCAGAGCTAGGCATCGCTCCGATTGTGTTGGGTCACATAGCAAATCATCGAACGACAACTAAGGCCGGAATTACACTTGGGGTTTATGTGCAGTACGAATACGAGCGAGAGAAAAGGGCCGCACTGGAGTTGTGGGCTAATCGGCTACAAGGAATTATTTCTGGCGGCGCTGGTGAGGTTGTGTCGATGGCTGGGAGGCGGGCATGAAAAGAAAGATTTGGACCCAACTTGGCTTGGAGCCTTGGGAATACGAGCTCAACAGCATCGCTGTTGAAACCGGAATGACTGCGCATGAAGCCAAGAACAAAGTGGTCATGGAATGGATGCGAGCAGGTGACTTCCGACCGCTCCTGTGGATGATCCGGAAGGAAGGAATGCTACGTGCGCCCGTTGTTGGCTTGTTGGCCCGCATGATCGCCACCGGTCAATTGAGGGTTAAGAAAGGTCGCGGTCGTCGTCCGGACCCAGAGGCCGCCGCCAGAGATCAGTTTGCCGCCGACACCTACGAGGATTTTCTGAAACACTATGAAGTCGGTAGTGACGAACTATTCGAGATACTCGGTTCGGTGACCGGTAAGGGCGAGGGCAGTGTGCGGCAAGCTGTGACGGCGAAACGCACTAAATCCAAACCCCGCTAAGTCCTTGATGGGGCTGGGACTATTTAATTCCGCGATTTAATTGTCGTGATCTCCGGCTCGCCGTGTGAATGATGGGAAGCCTCTCGCTCGGCGTGGTGTCGAGCGGCAAACAGAGGCAAATCCCATGAACTTGCTAAATCGAAAAGAGGTCTGCCGCTTCTTCGGCGGCATCAACCCGGCCACGCTTTATCGAAAGATAAGGCAAGGTCTACTCCCTCGACCTGTGAAGATCGGCGGATCAAGCCGGTGGCTCCAGACTGAATGTGAAGCTGCACTTCAGGCAATGGTTGATGGGAGGGCGCGATGAGCACTCTCGAAACCAGGGGTGATGCACTCCAGCGCAAGCAGGAGCCACCTAAGCAGCAGGAGTATGAATTCCATCCCATTGCCAACGTCTTTCCGTTGATGGTGGGTGACGAATTCAAACGCCTCAAGGAGGATATCAAGATCAGAAAGCAGCAAGAGCCCATCATCATCCACGAAGGCAAAATCCTAGATGGGCGCAACCGCTACAACGCCTGCAAGCAGCTTGGCATTCTCGTAGGCGTCAAACAGTATGAGGGTGATGATCCGGTTGGCTTCGTCTTAAGCGCTAATCTTCACCGTCGCCACCTAAATGAAAGTCAGCGGGCGATGGTGGCGGCAAAGCTAGCTTCGCTGAAAGTCGGTGCCAACCAACACACCAAGGAGGGCCTCTCAATTGAGAGAGCCTCAAAACTCTCGACCGCCAGCGAAGCAACAGCAAATCGATGCAGGAAAGTGCTGAGCGACGGCGTTCCTGAGCTTGCTCAAATGATTGAGAAAGGTCAGGTTGCCGCATCTCTCGCTGAGGCCGTCGCCAAGCTTCCCAAAGAGAAGCAAGCCGAGCTTGTTAAGAAGACACCAACTGCCTTTAAGGAGGCGGCAAAGGAAGCGACAGCAAAAGGAGAAACTCTGGAAGACCTGTCAGACGGCATCGATAAGCTTGTGGATGCTCTGATCGACAAGCTCAAAAAGCTGAGAACCAAGAAGCTGGGAATGCCGAGGCTGCCGTTGCTGACGTTATTCGGCGATTGCAGGCAGCGTAAAGTTGACCAATCTCGGATTGGGATTGGGTGCTGTTTGACATCGTAAATGTGGCGGAGGCGATCTCGACGGTCGCCTTTCGCCATTTGCGCGGAGCGGATAGGTATCTCGGTTGCGCAGATAGGTATGCTTTGCGGTAGGTATGGCGTGGGTTTTGATAAGGGGGTATTGCGTGGGTTTGGTGTAAACAAAGTTTTATTTTGTGCTTGACATTGATACCGTTACATGGTATAATGGTACCATGGGCATCGGTGTCATGATGTTTTAGCGTCAACAGTGTCAACTATAGAGAGCCTTTATGCGACGGTTACCGCCAGTAATTGAATGCAGTTGGTGTCATCGGGAGTTCGCACCGATACGTATCGACGCGAGATTTTGTTGTCGAGAATGCTTGGACAGATATTTCGCGGCGGAACGCAAGCGGGCCGTCGCTGCGTTCAGGCTGAAGCAACGCCAACAGGTCGGGATGGTGGATGGGGACGGCGTTAGGAGGCGGGCGTGAGCCACATATATTTTTGTCTGATTGATTCGCGTAGCAACGTACAATGGTGGAGGACTGGATGATGGAAACACCAAACTACGCAATAGCTAAGCAACAATGGAGACTAAGATGAAACCGGCGACACTGAAGAAGGCTTACGAAGACACCGACGCAAAGATCAACGCCAATGCGATGGAAGCGTTGCAGGAGTTGTTCCATCGTATTCCGTTCGGCACGAAGATCACGTTAGCGAATGGGAAGACTGCGACTATTGTGCCGTTCGTAGAGCCAAGCGTTGATCCGGAAGGCAAGTTGCATGCGCTGATCGACATTAAGTATGACGACGGCAGCGGACACTTTGAGTTCTGCTTGTATCAGAGTGGATGGGGTGGGAAGCCATGAGGCCAAGGTCCGAGGAGAGCGTAAGTGGAAGAGCTGCGCCAACGACTTCTGTCGCAGATCGAGATAGTGCCAGGCCGATTAGGGACCGAGTGCTGGATATTCCAGACAGGTGCAGGTCACGCCAACCTCAATTGGCGACGGCCGCAGCGATTGAGCTCGATCAAAGATCAGCAAGAGGAGAAAGTACGCGGCAGCGGTTGGATAGAACCCCAGCGCCGAGGATCGAACCAAGGAAATCGAACTTGTGGACCGCATGATAGCGGCGATGGTTGGCGGGACTAACTCGGTTAAATGAGCAATGACGGCATTGATGAAGTATTGGCTGAGCGCCAGAAGACGCACGGAGATTGGATGGCGAACGCCAGAATAGCGCAGGCGATGAAAGGTGTGTGGCGACAGGAGGAAGGCTGGAAGCGATTGTCGGTTGGACAACGGGAGGCGCTTGAGATGATCGCTGCCAAGGTCGGGAGGATACTTAGTGGCGATCCAAATCATGTGGATCATTGGGTGGATATAGCCGGATACGCTGCGTTGGTAGCTAAGCAGTTAGATGGAGATGGTCATGGGTAGAGTAGACCAGGATTAGTGTGCATGGAGGCGTAAGATGAAACCTAATCAGGAAAGGAAGATGAGCCCTGAGGAACGGGCTCAGTTCCACCGCAAGCTTGAAGTGTGGGCCCACGGTCGGCGCAAGCCCAAGCGGCCGATGTTGGTTTGCGCCGATGGTAAGGTTGTTGGGGATGCGGTGGTGAGGGTTAGCCCCTTCGATCCGAACTCTAGACCTGGATGTGAGGACATAAAGATCAAGAGGGAAACATGAAACCTCAGCGGAAGTTTTGTTGAAGCGGGGAGGGCTCCTGATTTCGGGGGCCCTTTTGATTTCTGAGGGATTGGAGATTGAAATGCACGCAAAGCAAGTGAAGTGGTGGTTACCCGAGGTAGAGGGTTTAGTCCGTAGGTTAATCGAGAACGAAGCCGACGCAACGCAGCAGCGGGAAGCTTGGGACTGGATTGAGCAAGGCTGTGGACCAGAGGCGTTGGCGGCAGCAAAGAAGCTGTTTGCGGAACGGTCGGCGGTAGAGCCGAAGGAAGAGCCAGAGGCTAAAGCTAAAGCTGAGCCTAGGATCGGGGCGGAAGTGGCGGCGAAGAACGCGCCATACGATAACGCCAAGGTATTTATGTGGCGGCACTGTTATAGGGAAGGTGTGCTTGCGGTTTATTGGTATGACGGGAATTTCTGGGAATGGAATGGTCGATGCTATGCGAAGAAGAAAATGGATGACATTGAAAAAGATGTGTGGACCTTCTTGGACGATGCAAGGTCTAGTCAGAGCCAAGGAAGGTTTCTGCCTACTCCCAGTAATGTTGGGGACTTGATTAAGGGCTTGAAGGCGCTGGTTGCAATTCCATTTGATCCGCCATGTTGGCTCGATGGTAGGCCAGCAGGAAACATGTTGGTGTTTCGGAACGGTGTAGTTGACATCGACAGTGGCGAAATAGTGAAGCCGACCCCAAAGCTGTGGATACACCACGAGCTAGGTTTTGATTATGACCCCGGAGCAAGGTGTCCGTTGTGGGAACGATGGCTAGGCGAGGTCTTTGCTGGGGATGCTGAAACTCGCGAGTGTATCGAGGAACAACTTGGCCTTGGAATGACCACCGATATCAGATTTCAAAAAGGATTTCTGTGGATTGGAAAGAAGGGCAGGGAGGGAAAAGGAACACTTGCATTCATTTTGGAGCGGCTGTGTGGGTCAGGTGCTTATGCCTCGTTGAGTTTCCATACTTGGTTCAGAGCCGAGTATTCCAGTGAAGTGTTGATCGGCAAGAAGGTCGGAGTGTTCCCTGATGTCCGATTTAAGGAAGGAAAATGGTACGGCCAGAATTATGATCCAGGTGGCATTGATCACGTATCAAAGGAATGGGTGCTTAAGATCACTGGCGCAGACAATGTGACCATTGGCCGGAAATGGCAGTCTGTGCCGTGGCAAGGTGCGTTGCCGATAAAGCTGTTTCTGATCTCGAATAGGATACCAAACTTGAATGACCCGATATTGGTGTCGAGGTTCATCATGATTGCTTTCAATGTCAGCTTCGCCGATCGAATGGATGTGACGATGCGAGACAAGTTAGCGGCGGAGCTACCCGGAATAGCTAACAGGTGCCTTGGGGGCTATCGTCGGCTCTGTCAGCGAGGACGATTTATTCAGCCGAAGAGTGGAATTGAGTTAGGGAAGGAAGTCGCTCGAAGCAGCAACCCAATTCGAGCCTTTATCGATGATCGATGCGTGCTTGGCGTAGGTGGTGAGGTTCGGCCTATCGTTTTGTTTAACGTGTTTCGGAGTTGGTGCGAGGACAATGGTCAGGTGGAGTTGCTGAAGCGGATCACAACACCAAGCCATCTCAGCAAAGAGTTGAAGAACAAGATTGAAGAGCTAGCCGAGCTAAAGACGTTCAGGGAACATGGCGAAGATCGGGTTTATCTTGGCATTCGGTTGAAGACCCGAGCCGAACTTAGGGGCGAACCCGAGCCAGAGAAGAAAAAAGTGGTGGCTGAAACAGAGATGAAGGTGGGGGCAGGAGTGGTGGCTGATGCGGTTAAGCGTGGCTTCTTGCGTCGGCTGTAATCGCGGGGCCTTGGAGTGAACATGAGTGTGATCCGCTTGAACCGCTTAAACCGCTTGATCCGCTTAGCTTAGGTCGCCCCTCTTTATCTATTAGCTGAGTAATACAATAGGGTCCTACCACTTAAGCGGATCAAGAGGATCAAGCGGATCAAGCGGATCAGAACGAGAAAGGAACAAACGATGATGAACGATGATTGGACGCCAGACTTCGTAAAGATCAGCCCGCGGAGTATCGAAGACGATGATCCGCTGAAGTTGAACTCCAATGCAATGTCGCTCGAAGGATTACAGGCCGTATACAGAAATCCGAGCTTGCCCCTACAGACCAGGATCAGGGCAATGATCGCGGCACTGCCGTTCGAGACACCGAAATTGGCGGTAACAGCCGTGATCTCCGACAATGATTTCGCCGCGCAATTGGATAGGGCTATCGAACGGTCGAAAATGATTGATGTGAAGTCACCGGCTAACGGCGGCCAGACCGACGACAAGCCGCCACTACCGAGGCTCCCAGATCGCAGGTTCCGCAGGATATGGTAGTGGGCTCCTTTGATTAAGGCAAAGTTCAGATCCGCTGGAAACGGGACGGCGCGCAGCGCATTTTGGGAAATTGGTGATATCGTTGATGTGCTCGAAGCTTAGGGAAGCGGCACAAGGATGATCTATGGAAGCCAAATCTTGGATCGAAATCATTGCGATAGCCACAATTCCCGTGGCGGTAATCGCGACTATTACACATCGGATTCGGCGGGGAATGGGTCTGGGAATAAGATCGATCCAGTTTATTGGAGTTCCCATCGTAGCCATTCTCGTATTGATCTTAGGATTGGAGCGGATTCTAGAACCAAGCGCCATCGGCGCTCTCACGGGAGCATTTATTGGCTATGTCCTGTCAGGATTGAGCAAAGAAAAAGACGAATAGAGCAGCATGCGACAATCAAAAGTAGCCCACTACCGGGATATAATTGGCTTGGTTCGCTGGTTCGACGTGCGCTATTCTACGGGCAAGCCATCGGCACTAAGGAAAGCGGTGCTGATGGTCAGAGGCGGAGGCACCACCCGCCAAGCCAAGCGATCACAGGTGCCTCCGCCTCGCTGTTCTCGCAATATCGAGATAAGGATACCGCTCCCAAATTCTAATGGTTGTGCGATGCTACCGACTGATTTGGCTCGCACTGAGCTATTGTAGGGCAGCCATTGGCGCGCCAGGTCCCAGCGCTGATGGTTGCGAGTGGGAGACCACCACCGAAACCCCAAAGTGCCTCCCACTCGCTCACTCTAGCTTCGAAATTGTTGAATGGCTGACGCCATAACTCCTTCCAATATCCGCTAGCGAAACGTCTCCATAAGACGACTGCCGCAAGGATGATTAGCAGCACCATAATTGTTGGTACGAACACGATCACCCAGGTGTTGAATTCAAGCATTTGGAAATTGTTGCGCCATATCCGCGACCACTATCAGCCATAATCTAGCCAACGAATAATTTCGGACCTGTGGCCGCAACAACACGGTCAATCGCGAACAGTTAGAGTATTTTCTGGACAGCCCAACGGTAACTGTCGGGGGACAGCCGTTGCGGCTTGAGAGCCCCTGGAGAGTTCAGACCCTCTTCCAGGGGTTCTCACCCACCGCTAATCCTTCCAGAACCTAGTAAATCGATCCGGCGCTAACGCTGTATACCGAGCCGTTGATTGCAAATTCCGGTGCCCGAGATAATGCGCCAGTGATCGAGTGTCCTGTCCGTCATTAGCGAGCTTATATCCCGTTGAATGCCGCAGCATATGCGGATGAACCGGAAACGACAGCTTTGCTGCTTTGCCAGTACGTTGGATCATCCGCAGGAACCAAGCTGGCGTTACCGGCGTCCCGCTCTCTGTGACGAATACATACGGACTGCTGCCTTGTAGTGGCCTCAACGCACGCAACTCAGGTCCATGCAACGGATGAACACTCTCGATACCGCCCTTGGCCCTATTCACGTGCAGTCGACCATTCCTGAGATCAATCTGGCTCCATCTCAAGGCGCAGAGTTCACTAGCCCGGAGGCCATGCCTGTAGGCCAGGAGGATCGCCGCTGCATCCCTAGCGCCATTTCTTCCACGGTTACGTGCTGCTTCGATCAGCCGATCAACCTCCTTCTCCGTCAGATATTCCCTTACTCGATAAGCCGAATTGGGCAATCGCTTAGGTAGTGTTCGGTTTATTGCTGTTGGCGATGTGTCTGTCATAGCGGAGTTGGCCTTGCATTATGGGAATTACGAAATGGGAAGTGTTCGATTTTTATGTGGAAATCGAACAGCCGTTATCAGCGAGTGGGTTGTGCGTGATAGACTGTTGGTAGCCTCGGTCATGGTCCGTGCACTCCATGATTGGGGTTAGAGCCTGCTACCGATAGCACCGCTGGTGGCAGGCTCGCATTATTCTATCATGGCTTCGATTTGCTTCCAAATGATTGTTCGTATCTGCTTCCGGTCATGCAATCAATGGCGGACACCGCAATCCTTCATTGCGATGGATGGGCATGGGGGTACCCGGGGCCCAAACTTGTCCGAAGCCAGCCAGCCAATAGCCATCAGCAAATTTTGTGAAAAATTCTTAGGTATGGCTTTCGACTTCTTCAGCATTCAAGGAAAGATTTGAGCGAACGCTTGCAATGCTGCCGCTATTGCTGTCGTGACTGCGGCGTAGCCGTTCAAGGTTGTTTGTTTCTTAAGTCCGTTCGACATCTCTGGAAGGCCACCGATCGAGCCGCCGAAACCGCTGACGAGATTTATTGGAACCTTAATCCCAGAAGCGTAGAGCCAGAGTGCACCCGACAGAAATCCTGCGATGATCGACGACCAGATGAATGCGTTGTGCATTGCTTCCTCCCTATCTGCTACATTCTAACAGCGGAGCTTGACGAAGCGAGCAGCGGTGGAGGGATTTGATGAATGACGAACTTCGTAACCTGAAGGGACGCATTGCTTGGCTTGAGAGCGACGAACGCTTTCATGAGTTAGGGGAACGCATCGCCTGGCTTGAGCGCAAAGTGGTTCGGCTGCTCTGGGCCACGATAGGTGCAGTGTCGATCTTCGTTGGCTGGATTGCTTATCGAGGGATGGTTGGTGCCGTTGGCACTTGGATCGCTACCGGCCTCGCTGTTCTCGCATGGGCAGCTATTGGCTTGTTTCTACAGCGCCACGAATTCAAAGGTGCGCCCGACTACATGAAATTCATCGACTGGTAGGCACGTCGATCTGGCCACCAAATTCTGCGTGAGATCATTCGTTGGCTCTTTGTTTCAGGCTGCGTTACGCTGCCCTCAAGAGGTAGGGCACATGAACCGTTGGCTCTCAGCTTGCCTTGTCATTTGCCTTCTAACCGCTAGCGCAAATGCTCTAGATGAAAGCGACGCTACGCGCATAGACAATCTGGCGAAGAAATCTCTTCAGCTCGAACAAGATTTGTCCAGCGCTCAAAAGGGCAGCCCTCCAACCGGAAAGGCATGGGAATGTTTGAATGAGCTTCATCATCACGTTGAGATGGTCTCGGTGCAGATAGATTGGTTGCGTTCGATGGCGCTATTAGCTTTATCGATGAAAGACAAGTCGGACGAGCAAACGGTACTTGAGTTTCTAAACGAGTACGCGACTGTTTTTCTCGAGCACATAGACATTAGTCGGCAAAGGATCAATTCAACGGCTGGCTACTGCTCCTCGAGTAACATTGCAGTCGCAAAGGCACAAGAAATTCTGAGGTTCTATGATGAGGCAGCTTCTGTTGTACGTTCGATGATGGGGTCTCGGTAACTGCAAGGGGCTTAGCAGATGGCTCGGAACGACGACGAAGAAGAGATACGTGCGCAAGAAAAGGAAGCTCGCCGCGTCGGCTATGAAGTGGCTGAGCAGCTCCCTATGCGAGGCGAAGAGCAACTCAGCGGTCACTTCCGATGGATTGCGGGCCACCTTGCGCCAGAAACAATGAGCGACAAAACTCCCGTTGAGCGCAGACGCCATCGACAGGAAATAAGCAAATACATAAAGGAAGTGAGTGATGTTGTACGAGAGAAGCACATCCAACGTAATCGAGAGTTTTCCTGCATTGACCAGTTTGACGAATGTGTGCGGAAGCGGAAAAGACAGAAGAAGTCGCCTTACCTGTGTTTCCTTGCCCTATACATTTGCTTGGCGAATAGCATGAAGGCTCTACTGGCCCTAGCAGCCAAAGCAGGCGGTCACTTAAGTTGACGATCGGCTGCAATGAAGAGCTAAAGGCCACACAGGCGGCGAGGGCCGTTCTATCGACTAATCCAAACAGCAAGGAAACGATCAGGGTGCTACGGCAAGCCAAATACATTGCGGCGCTGGCGATGACAACATTGCCGAGCGATAAGCCCCTTAATGATGCGCGCCACGCAGTCGTAATTACACTCTCTGATCTAGTGCACGCGCTTGAAACTGATCCGGCAGCTACACAACAAGAGAAGATCGAACAAGCTAGAGGCGCAATCCGGAATTTGGTGTCGGCCTTGGAGGCGGTACAAATTGCGCGACTAAGACGCCTCGCTGAAGGGTGACGACGCCGGGGAGCTAACAGCCGCAGGCTTGCCCCGTCTACCAGACTGAGGCCCACGGGGCGGGGGGCTCAAACTCATTGAATTGACGCGCGCGCGTACCCCTTCGCAAATTCTGCGAGAATTCAATCAGCCATACTTAAGAGCCCAGGCAGTTGTGGTATGCTGAGAGCACCACTTGGTACATAATCTATGAGAGATAAGATCAAACAGCGCCTGTTAGAGTACGGCGGTGAAGCGCTGGTGAGCATTGCTAAAGCAGAAAATCAAACAAAAGGAACCTTCGCCCAGCGTGGTATCTTGGACAGCAGCATGGCTTATCAAGCCATTAGCGAGGATAACAAAAATGGTTTCGCAGAATATATGGACCACTGTACCAACTTCATTCGTAAGTTAGCTGGCTCGTCGGCTCCGCAGTATGCAGATGAGCTTCGTGAGGCTGCAAATAAGCTCAAGCGAGACATCATCGCCAGGATGGATCATCAAATTCGAATGCAGGGAGCGCTTCCAGGAAATTCAAGCAGGGTGCAACTAAGGAACGAGCTTGGACCAGCACTCGACAAAATCATTAAACGCAAACTTGAGGACTTTGAATGGAATATCGGGGGAGAAGATATGAGTGGAACAACCCAGAACACGATCAACATCTTCAATTCAAAGATCGATAATTCCGTCATACAAATCAATCAATCTGGGAAGGACGACATTAAGGAGATAGCTCGAAAGCTCCAGCAGATAATAAATTCCGAAGAGATCAAGAGACTGTCTGATGATGACCGATTAGAGGTTCTAGATCAGGCAGACGACATTATTGAAAAGCTTAAAGCGCCCGAGACAGATAAAGGCAAGGTGTATCGGGGTCTGAAGAGGCTTGGCAACTTCATATCTGGCGTAACGTCGCAATCAGTCGCCAGCGGCATTGCGCAGTTAGCAATGGCTTATGCGAAGGCTCATGGAATTATACCTTAATCGAAGTGGCATATGCGGACGATGCCCCTCTACTGGCTCTGTTACCGCCACAACAATCAAATGGGGGCAAATGGGAGGACTTAGCCATGAGGACTACTATCCTCGCTTATGTGATCGCCCTCGGCGGCGTCGCGATGATCGCCTTTGGGGTCTGGGGTCTTTACATTCTGACCAAGGAAAGGGTCGCTGAACGCCGCCTGATGAGGGATTACATACCGACGATCCAAACAATAGCTGTCGGTTTCGGCCTGATTGGCGTTGCGCAGGCTTTGCGGCTGTTGCTCGAATTGATACCCCACTAGCGACCAGTGAATGATTTAAGACATGGCTCACCGAAGCCCACGAACTTGATCGCAAGTGGCAAGTGCCGCAGGCGATGATCGGGCGACGGTGACGTCATTGTCCCCACCAAGCCAATTGGGGCCATCGACTTTTGCCACAAGCTAATATTCTTTCTTCTTGTTTTCGCACAAGCGTTCGCCGGTTGTCGAACCACTCCGCGGTCATCTCGGCTTGCTGGCCCTTATGCAGCAGGGTTAGTGGGAAGCGCGTTCTTCTACCACCAATTACCAGTCCATGAGCCAGAGCGCTGCGGATATCAATGACACTCGCATCAGCGAAATAAAGTGATCGTTCATCCTTCGAGAGTTGCCTATTGTACTCCCCGACGAGCGTGCCGAAAGTGTCCTGACTAGTTATGTAGTTTTTTGAAGGATTGGCCTGGGTCAGAAATAAGCGTAAGTCGACTTCCAGACTTTGTAGATTGCCCCACAACCTGCCCAGGTTAATGCAGTGATCATCGTATTTCATCTCATCACCCTACTGCTGCCGGGGATGATTGGGCAACGGCTGTCGCAGG
>DATFQX010000443.1:0-86621 GCA_035263865.1 Xanthobacteraceae bacterium | reverse complement strand
GACCGCGGGCGAGAAGCGCGAGAACGTGTCAATGATCGTCAGCACCCGCAGCTTGCGTCCGGTCGCAAGCTGATCATGAACGAAGTCCATCGCCCAAGTCTCGTTCGGTCGTGTGGCCGATTGCCGATCCTCGCGCAGCTTCGCCTTGACCGGCTGCCCGGAAGCACCGGCAACTAACCGACTTCAAATGCTGCTGAGAGCGGTGCAATTTGCTGCACCGCGTTATGTCTGCTTTGGCACGAAGCCGACATAGCGAGGTAGGTGCTTCACGTACTCTGACTTCAACCGCGGCAAGTATTTCTCTTTCCTTGGAGTAGTAGACGCCGGAACCTCCTTGTCCACCAGCACGGACGACGAGAAAGAAATAGAACTTCAAAAAAGCCCAGAAGAAGATCAGCATTGGTATAAAACTGAGGAAAGGCAGATCGAGCGTCGTTCGCTCAACAGTTCGATAGAGAGCGATCAAGCTATCCGTTGCCTGAACGAATTTATTGTCGGCATCAGGCATGGATTGTTCGCCGTGGTCGCCCTAAACACGGTGCCGCATCGGACACTTTGCTGCGGAAGTTGCAGACTCTACCAGAGCGTTTAGTTGGCGCCAATATTGAGAGTCGATGGCTGGCGTCGGCGCTGATTCTCCATGACCCCTCCAGCAATGGCTTCAAATTCTCCCATTCTCCTCGTTGAAGACGATCCCTGGACTCGCCTGATCGGCGTGGTGCTCGACCCCGCGACGTCGCAGGAGCGAAGCGCGGCCTTTGCCGACTTCATGTCGCCGGATGAGCCGAATTTTGCGGCTTGGTGCGATGCGCTGCGGGCAAGCACAGGGGCGCTCTTTCCGGGCGAGGTGCGGCTGGTGCCCTCGCAGGCGGAGCTGCGCAAAAATCTCGGCGCCGCGCGGGCGCTGGTCGTCGAATCCTTTCCCGTCGGACGCGAGGAGCTGGCGCGCGCGCCAAAACTCAAGGTCGTGCACAAATACGGCGCGGTGCTGCGCAACATCGATGTCGCGGCCTGCGCCGCTGCCGGCGTCAAAGTTTTGAGCGTGCGCCGCCGCGCCAATATCGCCACCGCGGAGCACGCCTTCGCGCTGATGCTGGCGCTGGCGCGGCGCATCCATCGCATCAACGGACTGACCAGCGTCGAAAAACTTTCAGCTGCGAAACTTTCGTACAAGCCGTTCGACCGCCGGCATACGCCGAGCGCGAACTGGGCGCGCATTTCCGGAATGCGCAGCTTGCACGGCAGCACCATCGGCATCATCGGCCTGGGCGAGATCGGCCGCGAGATCGCGCTGCGCGCGGCCGCATTCGAAATGAACGTGATCTATTTCCAGCGCACGCGGCTGCCGAGTGCCGAAGAAGCGGCGCTGCACGCGTCTTATCGTCCGCTGGAGGCGCTGCTCGCGCAGAGCGACTGGGTCGTTCCACAGCTTCCCGGCGGTGAGTCCACCCTCCACTTCATCGACGGCACTCGGTTGGCGCTGATGAAGGAGGGCGCCTGCCTGATCAATGTCGCGCGCGCGGATCTTGTCGAGCGCAACGCGCTCATCGCCGCGCTTGCCTCGGGCCATCTCGGCGGCTTTGCGCTCGACCCGCCGTACGACGTGCCCGGCCGCGCCGATGACGAGTTGCTTTCTTTCGACAACGTCGTCCTGACGCCGCACGTGGCCGGCTCGCCGCGCACCAACGGCCTGCGTGACATCGAGGAGCTGATCACAGGGCTTGCCGCGGCGCTGTCGGAGTGAGGCTGTGAACTCCGTTCCGTTCGTCCCCGCGCAAGCGGGGACCCAGCGCCGCGGATCTGCGGCCCCTGGATTCCCGCTTACGCGGGAATGAACGGGTGGGATGGGGCTGGCGCGCGAGGGTGTTGGTCCGCAACCCGAGCCCTAGGCCTGGTGGCCGCGGACGATGACCGATACAATATGCGCGCGAAGAATGACTACACAAAAAGTTTTTTGAGCAAAATCCATTTTTCTGTTGACACATATCGAGTATGTTCTACATATGTTCCTCGGCCTTGCTCATCAGGCGTGTTCTAGAGACGATCCTGAATGCGGAGCGAGGCGTGGCGTCCTGCGGTAGCGATTCGCACCCGCTGCCCCGGGAGGCAAGGGAAGCCGCCACCGGGCACTACAACCCGGGAGCGAGGACCTCGCTGAGACCGATCCGGCGCAAATGCGGGTGAGGGAAAGCGCGGCACCTGAGCCCAAAATCGCCACGGTGAGAGCGCCGGGAGGCGGGCGTCCCGCGTCATGGGACGCAGGGCGCCTCCGCAAGGCGCCTGCCTGCCGCCGAGGACCGGTGTCCGAGCACCCGTACGTCTCCCGGCGCTCCGCCACCCCTTGATCGGGGTGAGTGAAGCGACAAAGCAAAAACCCGGACGCGAAAACGCGCCGCGGGAACGAAAACGGCTGTGTGAAAAGGGGAAGGAGAATGTATTCGAGTGAAGTCGGATCGGCGCGAGGCGAACTCGGTCTGTTCCCTCCCCCGCAAGCGGGGGAGGGAACCACACCGAGTGCGCCGCCAAAATTATGCGTCGAGCACAAGCGAAAATTCTGCCGCAAACGTCGCGTCAACCAGCCCAATGCACGACACGGACACACTGATCGCGCAGCTCCCCAAATGCGAGCTGCACATCCACGTCGAAGGAAGCCTCGAGCCGGAACTGATGTTTGGGCTCGCGCGGCGCAACGGCATCCGCCTGCCCTATGCGTCGGTGGAAGCGGTGCGGCAGGCCTACCGCTTCCGCAATCTGCAGGATTTTCTCGACATCTATTATCAGGGCATGTCCGTGTTGGTCACGGAGCAGGATTTTTACGACCTCGCCTTCGCCTATCTCGCGCGCGCGCATGCCGACAAGGTTCGCCACGTGGAGATGTTTTTCGACCCGCAGGGCCACACGTCGCGTGGCATCCCGTTCGCGACCGTGCTGGAGGGGCTCAGCCGCGCCATCGCCGACGCTTCGGAAAAGCTCGGAGTCAAAGCGAGCTTGATCATGTGTTTCCTGCGCCATCTCGAGGAGGCGGACGCGGAGCGCACGCTCGACGCAGCGCTCCCCTTCAAGGACCGGATCGCCGGCGTCGGACTCGATTCATCGGAGCAGGGCAACCCGCCGGGCAAGTTCAAGCGTGTCTTCGAACGCGCCCGCGCGGCCGGCTTCTTTCTCACCGCGCATGCGGGCGAGGAAGGTCCGCCGAGCTACGTCTGGGAAGCGCTCGACGTGCTCGGCGTTGCGCGCATCGATCACGGGGTGCGCTCGATGGAGGACGAACCGCTGGTCGAGCGCCTCGCGCGCGAGCGCGTCCCGCTCACGGTCTGTCCGCTGTCCAATGTGCGGCTGCGCGTGGTGGAAGATCTCGCGCATCATCCACTGCGGCGCATGCTGGATAAGGGCCTCGTGGCCACGGTCAATTCCGACGACCCCGCTTATTTCGGCGGTTACGTGCAGGAGAATTACCGCGCCGCCGCGCAGGCGTTGCGGCTCGGGCGCGACGAGGTCGCGGCGCTCGTGCGCAACGGCATCGCGGCATCGCTGATGCCGAAGTCCGAGAAGGCGGCGCTCCTCGCGGAGGTCGATCGCGTCATCGCCGCGAATGCTTGATCGGGGTGTGTGGTTCTTTGCTTGAATTTGTGCAACGATATGCGTCGGCGGTCCGCAGACCGGCAAGATAGAGGAGAAGCTCAATGACACGGATTGCGCTAGCGGCTATCGCGCTGCTGAGTTCTGCCGTGTTGGCAACCGAGGTCGCCGCTCAGAGCGGCCAAGTCACGAATCCGGTACCTCTCACGACGCCGAGCCTCAATCTGCAAACCACCACGTGTCAGACCACGTGTGACACGCAGGCAATGCTGTGCCTGAATACCTGCGTGTCGACCGCCGTCGGGCCGACTTCGAGTGCGACGGGAGTGACGACGCCTACGCTGGCACCGAGTACCGGCGGCACATGCAATCTCAGCTGTACGACGCAGCAGCTTGTCTGCAAGCAGCGGTGCTAAGCGGCTCAATCGAGGATTGGTCGTCGCTTGCGCTCATAGATCCTGCGTGCGCCGCTTCATGGCGTGATCCCAGACCGCGTCGCGGTCGT
Source organism: Xanthobacteraceae bacterium (assembly GCA_035263865.1). Taxonomy (GTDB): domain Bacteria; phylum Pseudomonadota; class Alphaproteobacteria; order Rhizobiales; family Xanthobacteraceae; genus VAZQ01. The sequence continues at coordinate 82,537 of DATFQX010000443.1, read as the reverse complement.
CATCGAACACGAGCTTTGTGTCCTGCGGCGTCGTGAACCAAAAGCCTTGCGCGAGCTCGCCCTCGAGCTGGCCCGGCGCCCAGCCGGCATAGCCGAACGCGATCAGGCTCTTGCTCGGGCCGCGCTGGTTGCCGATGTCGCGCAGAATCTCGCGGCTCGAGGTCATGGCGACGTCGCGGTCGATGTCGACCGTGTCGGCGCGATGATAGTCGGTGCTGTGCACCACAAAGCCGATGTCGGGCTCGACGGGGCCGCCGGCGAAAATGCGCACCGTCCCGGCGGGTGCCGGATCTTTGTCGCCGAGCGCCGCGAGCAGGGCCGCCAGCGGCCGATCTCCGATCGGGCGATTGATGACGATGCCGAACGCGCCATTGTGGTCGTGCCGCACCATCAGAATCACGGTCTGGAGAAAACGCGGATCGCCCATGCTGGGCGAGGCAATCAAGAGTTGGCCCGTGAGCGAGCCGTCTTTCGGCTTGTCCGCAGCCGTCGGGAACGCGGCATGGACGAGGCTCGCGCACAAGAACATGCCCGCCAGGATCGAGCCCAGGCGTTGCAGAAAGGTCAAGGCCATCGCTGACCTCATCGCAGGGGGCGCGAGCGCGAGCATATCAGCCGGGGCAGGCCGGGCAACTTGTCGCCCAAGCGCTCAAACGCTCGCGCATGCGTGCCGCGCGCGAGCGATGATGGATTTGCGCGCGCGGGGCTGTTACCAGGGCCATCGCCCATGCACGGAACGACCGTCCTTGAGCGGATGCCGAAGCCTCTCGGCGCGGCGCTCGCAATCGCGCTAACGCTCGCCGTGGGCGTCGCCGGCGGTTTTTTGGCGCGCTTGGTGCATCTGCCCTTGCCGTGGCTGCTGGGACCGCTGTTTGCCACCATGGCGCTGTCGCTCGCCGGCGCACCGGTGCGGCTCATTCCCTGGGGACGGCCGGCGGGGACGGTGGTGGCCGGAGCCTCGACCGGGCTGCAGTTCACCGCCGCCGTGGTTGCCAAGCTTGTTGCGCTCTCGCCCTTGATCATCGGCGCCGCGCTTTTCTCCACCATCATCGGCGCCATCGGCGGATTGATCTACATGCGGCTCTCCGGCATCGACCGGGTGACCGCGTTTTTTGCCACCGTGCCCGGCGGCGTGGTGGAAACGACGACCATCGCCCCCTACTACGGCGGCCAGCTCGAGCCCATCATGGTGGCCCAGACCGCGCGGGTGGCGCTCATCGTCGTCTTTGCGCCCTTCCTCGTGATTTCGTTTGTCGGCGGCGCCGGCCCAAACCCGCTGCTCGGTGTGGCGGTGCCTTGGCTGCCACTCGCCGGCCTTCTCATCATATCCGGCGCGATTGCGACCTTGCTCGCACGCGTGCGCTCGCCCAATGCCTGGCTGATGACGCCGCTCTTTATCGCGGCCATCGCCAGCCACCTCGGCTTGATCGAGGGCCGCATGCCCGACGTGCTGCTGATCGCAGCGCAGGTCGTCATCGGCAGCGCGCTCGGTGCCCAGTTCCGGCCTGAGTTTCTCACCCGGCTGTTCAGCTTACTCTGGGCCTCGTGCGTGGCCGTGCTGTTCGCGGCTGGATCGATGGCTTGCTTCGCTGCAGCGGTGGGTTGGCTCGCCGGATATCCGGTGCCGACCATGGTGCTGGCCATGGCGCCCGCCGGCATCGCCGAGATGGTGCTCACCGGCAAGGTGCTGGGACTCGACGCCACGCTGATCGCCGGCTTTCAGCTCATGCGCATCATCATCGTGCTGATCTGGTGCCGCACCGCGCTGGTTCTTTTTCAGCGGGTGGCGGATTCTGTATTCGGCAAGCCGCCGGAGTCGCCGTAGGGTGGGCAAAATCTCGTCTGTACTTCAGCGGCGGGTGGGCAAGGCGCGGCGCGATTTTGCCCACGCGTCGGAATCGCGTGCTGCGCCTTGCCCACCCTACGGCTCACGACAAATGCTTGGTTCATATGTTAGGAGAGCGCCGAGTTTGATCGGCGCCCAGCAAGGAGAGTTCCAATGGCGGCAAACAAACAGAAGATCGGCTGGATCGGCGTGGGTCGCATGGGATTGCCCATGGCCGAACGCTTGCTCAAGGCCGGCTACGAGCTCGCAATCTGGAACCGCACCCGCGCCAAGGCCGAGCCGCTCGCCAAGATGGGCGGGAAGGTGGTCGACAATCTCTTGGATCTCAAGGATGTCGACGTGCTGTTCTCGATCGTCTCGACGGGAAAAGATTTGGATCAAGTGTATTTCGGCAAGAACAGCGTTACCGGCCACGGCGGCAAGCTGCCGAAGATTTTCGTCGACTGCTCCACCATTTCGGTCGAGGAGTCGGCTGCCATCCGCGACCGGCTCAAACAGCTCGGCAGCGACTACGTCGCCGCGCCAGTCAGCGGCAACGCCAAGGTCATCAAGGCGGGCAAGCTCTCCGCGGTCATCTCCGGCGACGAGGCCGCGTGCAAGATCGTGGTGCCGATGCTCGAGGCGATCGCCCCGCGCGGCGTCTCCTACGTGGGCGACGGCGAGCTCGCGCGCATCTGCAAGATCGCCCACAACGTCATGCTCGGCGTGGTGATCGAGAACCTGATCGAGATCACGCTCCTTGCCAACAAGATGGGAGTTCCTCGCCACGCGTTCCTTGCCTTCATGAACAACAGCGTGATGGGCTCGATGTTCACCCGTTACAAATCGCCGGCGCTGGTCAATCTCGACTGGACGACCACGTTCACGCCCGAGCTGCTGCGCAAGGACCTCGATCTCGGCCTGGCGCTCGGACGCGAATGGGACGTGCCGATGCCGGTGACGGCGGCGGCGCGCGAGGTGCTGCAAGGTCATTTCGGCGCCGCGACGCTCAAACCCGACCCTGAAGACTATCTGCAAAAGGACTTCGCAGCGCTGATGGAAACGATGGCGCTGGACTCAGGCATTAAGCTGCAAAGCGAAAATAAGAACGTGCCGAACGGGCTGGAGAGTTGACAGCTCTATACTTCTCGCAATGACAGCGGGTGGCACGCTATCCTTTCGTCGCGATCTTCGCGGAAGTAAACTCGCTCCGCCATCGATCTTCGGACATGTCCGGTACGCGCGAAAGGGTCCGCGATGTCCACGCGCAAGGATGAGTTCTATTACGCCGATTATCTAAAACTTGCCGCACTGCTCGCCGCCCAGCAGCCGGAGAGCGCACGCCAGGGGCGGCCCGCGCACGATGAAATGCTCTTCATCGTCGTGCACCAGACCTACGAATTATGGTTCAAGCAAATTCTGCACGAGCTCGACCGCATTCAGGCCGATTTCGGCGGCGACATCGTCGAGGACGAGTATCTTGGACGCATCGTCCACGGCCTCGAACGCATCAATGAAATCCTCAAGCTTCTGATCCAGCAGCTCGAAGTGCTGGAGACGATGACACCGCTCGATTTTCTCGATTTCCGCGATTTTCTGTTTCCCGCTTCGGGTTTTCAATCGACGCAGTTCCGATTGATCGAAATCCGGCTCGGCCTCTCGCGCGCGATTCGCTCCGATTACGCCGGCAAACCGTTTGACGAGATGCTGAACAAATCCGACCGCGCCCGGGTCGTCGCCGCCGAACGCGCGCCGAAGCTGATCGACCAGCTCGACCGCTGGCTTTCGCGCACGCCCTTCGTGCACCGGCCCGATTACGATTTCTCGCGCGAATACCGCAAAGCGGTGCGGCAGATGCTCGAAGATGACGCGGCGCGCGTGCGCGCGAATCAAGCGATGGATCCAGCACAGAGGGAGATCGAAGCCAAACGGATCGAGGCGTCGCTCGAGGAGTTCCAGGCGATCTTCGCCGCGGAATCGGAGCCCTCGCCGTGGCACATGTCGCGCGCGGCGGTGCAGGCCGCGCTCTTCATCATCGTCTATCGCGACCGGCCGGTGCTGCAGCTGCCGTTCCGCCTGCTTGCCGCGTTGATGAACGTCGACGAATTGCTGACGCTCTGGCGCTATCGGCATGCGCTGATGGTGCAGCGAATGATTGGGGTGAAGATCGGTACCGGCGGCTCCGCTGGCCACGACTATTTGCGCGATACGGCGGCCAAGCATCGGGTTTTCTCCGACCTGTTCCGGCTCTCGACCTACCTCATTCCGCGCTCGCGCCTGCCCAAGCTGCCGCGTGAGCTCGAAGATGCGATGGGCTACCGTTACGCGGCAGAACCGAGCGGCCAATGACGCTCGACCTGCGCGAGCATTTCCGCGAATTTCGATCCGCGCAGCCTGGCCGCATTCATCTAGCGGCGCACAGCCACCATTTCTGGCCGGATGCAGCCTGCGCGGCCCATTGCCGGGCGCTCAGCGATGCCGCGCGCCTCGCTGACAACAAATGGGAGATGATCTTTGGTGAGTTGATCCCGCGGGTACGGCGGGGCATCGCCGCTGTGCTCGCGCTGCCGGATCCCGCGACCATCGCCTTCGCGCCCAACACGCACGATTTTGTGAGACGCTTGCTCTCGGCATTGCCGGCAGGGACGAGACCGCGCATTCTCACGAGCGACAGCGAGTTCCACTCCTTCACGCGGCAAATCGGCCGGCTCGAGGAAGAAAATCTTGTCGCCGTCGAGCGCATAGCTGCTGAGCCGTTTGCAGACTTCGGCGAGCGATTTGCGTCCGTGGCGCGCCGCGGTGGCCACGATCTCGTGTTTGTGAGCCAAATATTTTTCAATTCGGCCGCCGCGGCCGGATCGCTCGACGCCATCGCTAGCGCGGTCGAAGGCGCGCAAACACTGGTCGTGTTTGACGGCTATCACGGCTTCATGGCGCTGCCGACCGTCTTAGCCGCAAGCGCCGATCGTGCCTTCTATATCGCGGGTGGCTACAAATACGCCATGGCAGGGGAGGGCATCTGCTTCATGCATTGCCCGGGAGGCTTTGCCATGCGGCCGCGCGACACCGGCTGGTTCGCCGCGTTCGGTGCGCTTCGCGGCGGCGGCGGCGCAAAGATCGCGTACGGCACGGACGGCAGCCGATTCATGGGCGCTACCTTCGATCCGAGCGGGCTCTACCGTTTGGCCGCAGTGTTCGATTGGATGGACGAGATTGGCCTGACTGTGGATGCGATTCACGAGCACGTGCTGGCGCTGCAAACGCTGTTTCTCGACGAACTCTCGCACGCCAAGGTCCAGCCGCTCTGCAATGCCCGATTAATCACGCCGGTTGAGGCCGGTGCCGGACGTGGCCATTTCCTCACCTTCGAACTGGCCGCGGCGCAAGAGCTCCACGATCGGCTCGCGCGGGCCAACATCGTCACCGACCTGCGCGGGGAGCGGATTCGCTTCGGCTTCGGCTGCTATCACGTCGCTGAAGAGATCGAGGCTGCAGTCGCCGCTATCGCTAGGGCGATTGGCTAACGCATGCGCTGTTTGCAGCCAGCGGCTGCCGCCGGCATTGACCTTGGCCGGCCGATCATCCTAACGCTGCGGGCCCCTGAACCCGCGGCGCGCGCGCGGTCAATCGCTCCAGGGAGAACGCGACAGTAGCGACGAGCACGCTGAGCGAAATCAGGACAACGCCCAGGCCGAGCGCGAGCGGTAGGTCGCCTTTGCTCGTTTCCAGCGCGATGGCTGTCGTCATGGTCCGGGTGCTTCCGCGGATATTACCGCCGACGATAAGGATCGCCCCGACTTCAGCGATGGCGCGGCCGAAGGCGGCCAGCGATGCGGTCAAAAGGCCGGAGCGCCCCATAAACAACAGCTCGCGGATCGTACGCAGGGACGAAGCACCGTCGACCGCCAGCACATCGCCGTAGCGCGACCACAGCGATTCACTTGTGCGGTGCACGAGCGCAATGACGATCGGCATCGCAAGGCATGCCTGCGCGATGATCATCGCGGTCGGCGTGAACAACAGGCCCAGCCCACCGAGCGGCCCCGATCGGGACAGCAGCAGGTAGACGATGAGACCCATCACGACCGGCGGTAGACCGAGAAGCGCATTGGCGAGGACGATGGCGGCAGTTCGGCCGTGAAAGCGCGTAATCGCGAGGAACGCGCCGGCCGGGGCGCCGATGAGAAACGCGATGGCGGTTGCCGAGAGACTGACCCGAAGCGACAGCGCGACAATGCCAACGAGCTCGGGATCAAACGTCCCGATAAGCCGCAGGGCGATGACGAGAGCCTGACCAAGATCGGACATGCCGCACCCCGACATTTTCGAGCAATCGACCAGAAGGAGCGCAGCATATCCGCCCGTCGCCCCAAGGACATCGGCAAGCAAAAGGTGTTGGTCTTGACGGCTGGTTTGCCCGACGGCACATGTCCGACTGCGCCCCGAAGCCTAAAGCTCAGCCCGACCAGCTTTTTCCCCTTCGGCGGTCCAGATCCTTGATCGGCGGCCGCAGCTCCAGGCAAACTTGCCGCAACCTGCCAGCACATCGATGATGAAGCACGCAGGCTTGGGAGGAGCACCATGGCCGGTGCAGTCAATTTTTCCGCAGGGGGCTATCGCTTTCTGCCAAGTGTCTTTCAGTTTTCGGGCGGGGCGGCGGCGCTTTCGGGTCACGCTATCGAGCGCGTGCGATTCCACCGCCCAGTGCCGCTGAAGCAGGGTTTCGAGCGGATCGAGCGGCTGATCACCGAGGCCGGCCGGCCGCTGACGTCGTTCTGCGCCTGCGAGTTGCGCTCGCCGGCTCCGTTCACCGAGCAGGGCTTTCGCGCCTTCAACGAAGTCTACGTCGTCACACTGCAGAAGTGGGGTTTGTTCGACGGCAAGGTCAATCCGGTTGCGCGCAGCAGCGTATGTCCGCAGATCGATCCGACGCCGGAGCCGTCGTTCCACGCCTTTTCATTCACGGTCCAGGCGAGGGATGCCGCGCCGAGCTTCGTGATCGCAGGGAGCGCCGAGGCGAGAGAGGGAGGTGCAAGCTACAGCGAGCGCACTGTTCGATATGGCGAGACCAGCGCCGAGGCGATGCGGGAAAAAGCGCGCTATGTCCTGGGCGAGCTCGAGCGCCGGCTCGCGGTGTTCGGCCTTGGTTGGGCGGATACCACGGCGACGCAGGTCTACACGGTGCACGATCTCTATTCATTTCTCGCGGACGAGATCGTGCGGCGCGGGGCGGCGCACGCGGGGCTGACCTGGCATTATGCGCGGCCACCGGTGCAAGGGCTCGAATACGAGATGGATTGCCGCGCGGTCGCCCGGGAGACAGTGGTGTGAGATCCTCGCCAGATGTCGTCCGCCATTGCGGTCTGCGGAAATTCCAATAAACAATCGGCAAAATCGCAGCGAGGTCAGTGTGCTGAGCGCCGAGAAAAACCGCCTTCTGACCCAAGTCGGCCCAAAAACGCCAATGGGCGAGCTTCTGCGCCGCTATTGGATGCCGATCGGCGGCGCGAGCGAACTCCAAAAGAACCCCATCAAGCCAATCCGCCTGATGGGCGAAGATCTCGTCCTCTATAAGGATCAGGGCGGACGTTTCGGCCTCCTCGACCGCCATTGTCCTCATCGCCGTGCCGATCTCTCGTATGGCTTCGTCGAAGACCGAGGCATCCGCTGCAATTACCACGGCTGGCTGATGGACGAGAGCGGGCGCTGCATCGAGCAGCCGTACGACGACCTGGCTAATCCGCGCTCGCGGGCGAAGGAGCGTTGCTCGACCATCGCCTATCCGGTGAAGGAATGCGCGGGGCTATTGTGGACCTATATGGGGCCACAGCCGGCGCCAGAGCTGCCCGTGTGGGAGCCGTTTAACTGGGAAAACGGCTTTCGCGAAATTGTGCTCTCTGACATTCCCTGCAATTGGTTTCAGTGCCAAGAGAACTCCTGCGACCCCGTGCACTTCGAGTGGATGCACGACAACTGGAGTTTGCGGCTTTCCGGCAGGGCGGCCCCGTACGCCAGCAAGCACCTCAAGCTCAAGTTCGAGGAATTCGAGTACGGATTCATCTACAAGCGGGTGCGCGAGGATTCCGATGAGCAGAATCCGTATTGGACGGTTGGCCGCGTCGCGCTATGGCCGAACGGGTTCTATCTTGGCAATCATTTCGAATGGCGCGTGCCGGTGGATGACGAGAACACGTTCAGCGTCGCCTGGTTCTTCATGCGCGTGCCAAAGGGGCGCGAGCCCTACGTGCAGGAAAGCGTGCCGACCTGGGTGAGCCCGATCAAGGACGAGCAGGGCCGCTGGATCACGAGCCACGTGATCAACCAGGACATCGTCGCCTGGGTGGGGCAGGGCCGCATCGCCGACCGCACCAAGGAGAACATCGGCCCCAGCGATCTAGGAATCGTGATGATCCGCAAGCGCCTGTTCGAGGATCTCGAGGCTATGGCGCAAGGGCGCGATCCGAAGGCCATCATCCGCAATGCGGCGGTCGCCGAGAGCGTGGAGCTGCCTTACTTCCAGAAAAAGGAGAGCGTGGAAGGCATCCCGTTGGGGGAGTACGACAAATATCCGTTGCTGAAAGCGCGCCTCAAGGCGTTTCGGCACTGCTACGGCCAACCACCTGAGGTGCGGCAGGCCTTCGAACAGGCCATGGGCATCGCAAGCCCATAATGGCGGCTACTGCACGGATCAAGGCTTCACGTATCTCGGCGAACGTCACGCGAAGCTTTCGTTAACTGCTGCGCTCGGCCTCAAGAGCGCGGCCCGCCCGTGCCCGAGCGCCTGGCCTGGCCCAGCGCCCGGCTGAGGCTCGCCTTCTGCTTGGCGTCCAGCGAATCATAGAAATGTTGCAGCATCGGGCTCATGCTCATCACTGCGAACAGCATGACATCCAGGCGATCTGCTGCAGCCGCGAATCGGCCCATCGCATCGAGGCGCGGATTGGTCGGGCAGGAAGCTGCGATAAGCTGCGCCATGGCGGACGATCTCAGCCGAAACGTTTCGAGGCCGGCGCGCTGCTGCTCATCCGGTGGTGCGGCGCGCTCGATTGCGCGCATGATCCAATCGGCGCTCCCTGCTCCCGGCTCGGTGCATGTCGGCGTGCGCCCCTCGGCGGCAGTGTGGCCGCGGCCGTTGGTAGCATCGGCTGCACGCTGCCCGATCTGCGGCTCCGCTTGCCGCAACCGCTGCCGCTGTTCATCGTTCAGTGAGTTGTAGAACGTCTCGAGCGGCAGGCGAATGCTAAGCAACGCATCGTGCATCGCCCAGATGCGACTTTGGATTGCGTTGAGCCGCTCCGCGAGGTTCGCGGGGATATCGGTGGGGCACGTGGTCGTGATCCGTTCGACTGCTTGTGCCAGGGCGCGGCGCAGCTGTTCGAGTGCGCCGCGCTGCGATGCGTTCGGCCCGACGGCTTGCTCGATCCGGTCGATCAGCGCGTCGGCGTTCGCCGAAGTGGCGCCGCAAAGCTCGGCCGGCCCGATCGGGGCCTTCGCCCCATCGGTCGCCCGACCGGCAGGGGGCCGACCGCGGATACCTCGTTGGTCCTCGCCGTCTGGGCCCGCGAACGCCGTAGCTATGATCGTGTCATACCCGTAGGTCCAGAACCGGTCGTTGCCATCGGCAAACAACACGTAATCAGCAAGATCAGCGGCGGCTTCAGGCCAAAATAGCGCTGCGGCACTCGCGCGAGGAGGCTCGGCCGGCGCATTGGGCTGCGATTTGGGCATGTTGGTTGCGGCTTGGGGCGCGCTTGCCGGCCTTTGCGCGGCGGCCGGCGCAGGATGCCGCGCCCAGCGCGCAGCACTGCGGCGGCTCATGGATGCATGCGTTGTGCTGTGCCGGTGATGCCTTCCCGAATGACGAAACCCGCCGAACATCGCGCCTGCCACCGCGCCCAGCACGGCGCCCGGACCAAATCTCAGCCGGGCGTCCGCAGTCGAAGGAACGGCGAGCGATAAAGCGACGGCACCAAGAATGGGAAGCGTCCACGGGCGCATGACCGTTCTCCGGCCTGTTGCCGCACCTCATTTAACGGCCGAGGTTTGGCAAAGTTCCCTTGGCAGGAAACGCCACGGAGGCGAACTGCCGCGGCTAAGCAATAGGTTGAGAGCCGCGCTTTCGCGGGGATGCACGGAAGCGGCTATCTTGCGAGGGCTGCGATCTGCCAGGATTAAATGCGATGCACCGTTCCACTCATGTCGCGCTGGTTCTCCTGCTGCCATTGTTAACGCAGCCGGCGCAAGGCCAGGGGCCCGTTCCTCCGGGATTCGTCGACGCCGCGGCGGTGGTCGACGGGCTGGTCGTCGATATGCGCTATTTCGGCGACAATAATTTTGTGGGCGAACGGATCGACGGCTACGAGCGGCCGCGCTGCATCTTGTCCGGGCCGGCGGCAAACGCGCTCGCCGCCGTGCAGCGCGAACTTGAGGCGCAAGGACTTGGCTTGAAAGTTTTCGATTGTTACCGACCGCAGCGCGCGGTCGCACATTTCGTGCGCTGGGCGCAGCGGATCGACGACGTGAAGCGAAAGCACGAATTCTATCCCGACGTCGACAAGCGCGACCTCTTCAAGGAAGGCTATATTTCTGAACGCTCCGGCCATTCGCGCGGCTCGACACTCGATCTGACTCTGGTGCGATGTTCGGACGGGCGGGAGCTCGACATGGGCTCGCCATTCGACTTCTTCAGCCCAAAATCATGGCCGTCGGATGTAAGCGTCAGCGGCGCGGCGCACGCGAACCGCGCGCTGCTCGCCGCGGCGATGACGCGCGGCGGGTTTCGACCCTATAACAAGGAGTGGTGGCATTTCACCCTGTCCGATGAGCCGTTCCCGGACGCCTATTTCGATTTTCCGGTCAGGTGATCGCGAATTTCGATTGCGACCGCTGTTCATACCTCGATGAAGACTTTTCCCGCTTCGACGATGGTGGGATAAGTCTTGATCGGGACCATGCACGGCGGCGCCACGACTGCTCCGGTCCTGATATTGAACTGCCCGCCGTGAAAATTGCACTCGACGACGTCGCCTTCGACGAAGCCTTCCGAGAGGGAGCCGGGTCCGTGCGTGCAGTGATCGTCGGCGACGAAGAATTCGCCGTCGAGGTTGAATACGGCAAGCGTCAGGTCATTCCGCTCGACCTTCAAGACGGCTCCCGGCTCCACGTCCGACACGCTGCATAATTCGATCTTCGTCGGCATCGACTCGACTCAATTCGACAGTGCCGGCCATCACGCCGGCGCCGGCTGCAATCCGCGGCGCTCTCCAGCCTTGGAGAGCCGCAACACCGCTTCGAGGATGGCACTGGCATCGGCTAAGCCCTTGCCGGCGATGTCATGCGCGCTGCCGTGCCCGACAGATGAGAACAGGATGGGGCTGCCAATGGTCAGCGCCGCGACGGCATTCCGAGCCAGGAGCTTTGCCGCGATATGCCCTTGGTCATGCAGCATGACGATGAACGCGTCGACGCCTTGCCGGTGAAACATCGTGTCGGCGCCGAACGGGCCAGTGACCGCGAGACCGGCCGCGGCAGCGGCATCGATCTCCGGCTTGATGATTTCGATGTCCTCGCGTCCGAACAGGCCCCCTTCACCCGCGTGTGGGTTGAGGCCGCCGACGGCGATCCTCGGCACCGCCGTTCCCATGCGTCTGAGCGCGTGCTCTGTCGCCGCGATGACGCGAGCGACCCGTTCGCGCGTGATCATCTCGATTGCCTGCCGCACGCTGCGGTGCAGGGTGGCATGGACGATCCTCACATTATCGAAGCAGAGCATCAGGAAGACGTCCCCCTCATCCGTTCCGGTCTCGCGCGCGACGAAGGAGGGATAGCCGTCGAACGCGATGCCGGCGCGGGCGATCGAGGTTTCGTTCTGCGGCGCCGCAATGACGCCATCCACCTCGCCGGCGAGCGCGGCCTTGATCGCGGTGGCGGCAAAGGCCAGCGTGGCGTGACCAGACACTGAGCTGACGGTGCCGAACTCGAACGCGGCCAGACCGGTCTGTGCGCAGTCGAGCACATTGACATGTTCTGCGGACCAGTCGGCATCCTGGGCGCGCGCGATCACACGCAGATTGACCGGGAAGCGGCAGGCGTCGGCATGGCGTTGCAGTACGCGGGCGTCGCCGACCAGGACCGGCCTACAGGCGCGCCGCACCGCGGGATCCTGCGCGGCCTTGAGACTGATTTCAGGTCCAATGCCCGCTGGATCGCCGATGGCAATGGCAATTCTCGTCTTGTGGCCCATGCGTGGACACCCGCTCTTTATATCGGTTGCGCGACGCGCAGGCGCGAGGGGGCATCACTCCCATGGCATGAGGGATGCATGGATCACGTCCGGCACGCCCTCGCCACCGACGGACTTGATAGCGAGATCCACGTCTTTGAGCCCGAACCTGTGCGTCGTGACCTTCTCCAGCGGGAACCGCTTGGAGGCAAGCTGCTCGAGCGCAAGCTCGCAGGCCTTGAAGCTGTGGCCGCGCGCGCTTTTGATGGTGATGAACTTCACCGTGACCTTTTCCAGCGGAAAGTTCGGGAACTCCTTCATTTCACCTTGGACCACGATTGTCCCGCCTTTGCGCTTGAGCGCTTCCACGCCGAGCAGAATCGGGATGGTCCCAGCGCCAGCCGTGCAATCGAGCGCCACGTCCACGCCCTTGCCGCTGGTGATTTCCATGATGCGCGCGAGCGGATCCTCCTTCTCGACGTCGATGATGAAGTCGGCGCCCAGCTCTCGCGCGACCTGCATGCGGGCGCGGTCTTTGGATGTGCCGGTAACGATAATGAGCGCGGCGCCGGCCTGCTTGCAGATCACGATCTGCGAGAGCCCCTGTTGGCCCGGGCCTTGAATGAGGACGCGCGAATTATAGCCGACGCCGCCGTCGAACAGGGACCATTCCACCCCGTTCGCCATCGGGGTCACCAATCCGGCCAATTCCGGCGTGACGCCCTTCGGCACATGATGCACGACCGCGTTCCAGGGAAGATAAACGTAATGGGCAAAGCCACCCCACAGATGCGGGGCCTTCTCTGCCGACGTGTAGCCATAGCGGATCGCGTCCGGGTTGCGGCGCCAGTCGGTGTTTTCGCAGTGCCGATATTGGCCGAGGTGGCACCATTCGCATTTGCCGCACGCGACATAGTGCTCCACGAACACGAGGTCGCCCTCCTTGAAACCCTTGCGGCGAGTGAATTCGCGGCCCGCTTTGGCGATGGTGCCGATGTTCTCATGCCCCATGATCACAGGGCTCTTGGTGGGCGGCGTCTTGTAGAGCTTCACATCGGTGCCGCAGATTCCCGCGACCTCCATCTTCATCAAGGCGGCGTCATCCGGGATATCCGGCATGGGGTATTCGCGGATCTCCGTCTTGCTTGGAGCCACCCGCACCGCCGCCAAAACGCTTTCTGCCACCGAGACGCCTCCACTCATCAATGCCGCGCGCAATCTAGGACCGCGCCTGGATCGGTCAAGCTCGTTTTCATGCAAGCATGCGCAGGCGCGCTCGCGTGGATGGACAAGCTGCCGCAAGACGCTCCGATGCTCGTCGGCGAAATTGCCTGCGGACTGCCAGGCTGTCCGCCGCTGGAGACCGTGGTCGCGTTTTGGACCGACGGCGATACGCGGCATCATTTCAAGGTGTTCAAGCGCGTCGAAGAGGTCGTCCCCGACGACCTTCCTCCCGCTTGGCTAAAGAACGCGCTGATAGCGGTCGACGGCGAAGGGCTGGAGTGCTGTTGAGCGGGCGCTTATGCGCGAATTTGCAGCGGCACCAGGCGCATTGGGCGAGCGCAGCTTGCCGAAGCGAGGCCGAATGCCTACCCTGAAGCGAGCTGGAAGTAATTCGGTATCGCGGAGCGTTGGCTTGGTCGTGCGCCGCAGGTCAGATGATCACGGATAAAGCCGATGTTGCGGAAAGAACAGAATGAGCTGCTGACGCAAACCGGTGCCGGCACGCCGATGGGCCAGCTTTTTCGCGCCTATTGGCTGCCCGCGTTACTGGTCGAGGAACTGCCGGAGAATGATTGCCCGCCGGTGCGGGTGAAGCTCCTATCCGAACGGCTGCTTGCCTTTCGCGATAGCGAAGGCAGATGCGGACTAATCGACGAATTCTGCGCACATCGCGGGGTGTCGCTCTGGTTCGCGCGGAATGAAGAGTCTGGCCTGCGTTGCGCCTACCACGGCTGGAAATACGACGTGACCGGCCAGTGCGTCGACGTTCCCTCGGAGCCGCGCGAGAGCGGCTTCTGCCAGAAGATCAAGCTCAAATCCTATCCGTTGGTGAAGCGGGGTCCGGTGCTGTGGACTTATATGGGACCACCCGAGAAGCACCCGCCGCTGCCGGAATGGGAGTTCGCCACTGTCCCCGCCGAGCAGAGCTTCATCTCCAAACGCCTGCAGGAATGCAATTGGCTGCAGGCCATGGAGGGAGGCATTGACTCAAGCCATGTCTCCTTCCTGCATCGCGGCGATCTCGGGTCGGATCCATTGTTTAAGGGCGCCAAGGGTAATGAATACAATCTGTCCGATGTTCAGCCCTATTTCGAGGTTGTGGAGCAGCCGGGCGGCCTCTATATCGGCGCCCGGCGCAACGCCGAGAACGGCAATTACTATTGGCGCATCACGCCTTGGGTGATGCCGTGCTTCACCATGATCCCGCCGCGCGGCGATCATCCGATCCACGGCCACTTCTGGATTCCCATTGATGACAAAAATTGCTGGGCCTGGAGTTACGACTTTCACCCGGTTCGCGCGCTCACGCACCGCGAGATTGACGCCATGCGCGATGGGGCAGGCGTGCATTGCAAATATGTCCCTGGTACCTACCGCCCGCTCGCCAACAAAGACAATGATTACCTGATCGACCGCGCGGCTCAGAAAGCGGGCCAAACGTTCAGCGGCGTCGCCGGCTTTGCGATCCAAGATGCCTCGCTGCAGGAGAGCATGGGACCGGTTTGCGATCGCACGAAGGAAAACCTCGTCTCCACCGACAACGGCATCATCATGGCGCGGCACCGTCTGATGCGCGCGGCCAAGGCGTTGGTGGAGAAAGGGATCACCCCGCCCGGCGTCGATCCGGCACACCACAGGGTGCGCTCGGCCTCGGTCGTTTTGCCGCCTGATCAGGCCTTCAAGGATGCCGCCAAAGAGGCCCTCATCACGCGTCCCGGTATGGCCCAGACGACGGTCTGACACGATCCGACTCCATTTGGCGATAGTCTCTTTCCGTCCCGCGAGAGCGGGACGATCGCGCATATACGCAAGCTTTGGGAGTTCCGCACCGCAGCGGGAACGATTAGGGAGACTGCCCATGCCCGAGCTCAAGCTTAGAACCGTTACGCGCACCCAGGGCAACAACCGGGCGCTCAAGGACGGCACTGTCAAGCCGCGCAGCTTCGCGTTCCATTTCGAAGAAGTCGACCCTCTCATCGCCGCGTTCCGCCGCATGGTACGAGGCAACGAGTTCGACATCTGTGAGATGGCGATCACGACCTATATCTGCGCTAAGGCACACCGCAAGCCGATGACGGCCTTGCCGGTTTTTCTGGTGCGGGCGTTCCACCACGGCGCGATCCTGGTGAACACCAGGGCCGGCATCCGAACTCCGAAAGGCCTCGAAGGCAAAAAGGTCGGCGTCAATCGCGGTTACACGGTGACGACCGGCGTTTGGGCGCGCAGCATTCTGCAAGACGAGCACGGCGTGGACCTGAGCAAAGTGACCTGGGTGCTCTCCGGCGACGAGCATGTGGCGGAGTATCGCGCGCCCGCCAATGTGGTGCCGATCGAGAAGGGGAAGCACATCGGCGACATGCTGGCATCGGGCGAGCTCGTCGCCGCGATCGGCGTCGACTTGAACGCGCCCGACGTGAAGCCGCTCATCCCCAATGCCCTGGAAGCAGGGCTTGCGTCGCTGCGTCAGCGCGGACACTACCCGATCAACCATACGGTCGTGATCAAGGATGAGCTGATCGCCGAACATCCCGATCTCGCCGCCGATGTGTTCGACGCTTTTGTGCGCGCCAAGCGCCAGTATGTCGAGGAGCTCAAAGCTGGACGGATCCAGAAGCCGACGGAGGTCGATGTGGTGCATCGCCGAATCATGGAGATCACGGGCGACCCGCTCCCCTACGGGGTTGCGCCCAATCGCAAGGTACTCGACGAGCTCATCCGCCATGCGCTCACGCAAGGCATCATCACCAAAGGCGTGGCACCGGAGGAGCTGTTCGCGCCCGCCACGCGGGCGCTGGTGGGTTGATCATCCTTTGATCTGCCGCCCGGCGCGCACGTCCGCAATCAGCGCGCTCAAGGCGTCGAGCGTAAACTTGGCGACGTTGGCGTAGGTATCGGTCTTGGAATCGATCCATCTCTCGGCGTAACCGATGGCGGCATGTGCCATGCGGATGCGGCCGTCGAGCCACGGCCCGCCGCCAAAACCACCGAGGACTGGGATGTTGACCGCGCGCACCACCGCGGCTCCGGCGATCGGTCCGGAATTGGTGAAGTCGATGAGCGAGGCGCCCGCCTCCTGTAAAAGCTTGCCCTGTTCGACGAGGTCTGCCGTCAGTTCCGGCGGAACCTGTGCTCCCGGCGCGGACTGCGCGCCGTACGGAATGCCGTATCGCAGCGCGGTCTGCGGCGTGATGCCGAACTGTGCGAACACGGGGATACCGGCACGCACCAACGCGCGCACGCTCTCTGGAAAATCGGCGGCGCCGTCGAGCTTAACCATGTCTGCGCCACCCTCCTTGACCAACCGTATGGCGGCGCGCACTGCGCTCTCGGTCCCTTCCTGCAACGGACCGTAGGGAAAGTCGCAACTCAGGAGCGCGCGCGTCACGCCACGGCGCACGGCTTTGCAGACCACGAGCATCTCGTCGAGCGTGACTTCGAGCGGATTGGAATGGCCCCACAAGTTCACGCCGACCGAGTCTCCGACGGAGACGATGTCGACGCCGGCACGGTCCGCGATGCGCGCGATCTGATAATCCCAGGCGACCACGCCCACGCTTTTTTTCCCCTCGCGCTTCATTTGCAAGAGCGTGGGAATCGTAACCTTGGCCGCCATCGTCCCCTCTGTTTGCCCAGACCACTCCCGCCGCTCAGAATTTCTCCACCCACGGCCGCACCTCGATCTCCCACGCCCAGGCGCTGCGGGGCTGATGGATGAGGTGCATGTAGGTGCCGGCGATGGCGTCGGGATCGAGCATGCTGTCCGGATTGTCGGGCGGTTCCGGCCGGCGTGTGCTTTTGATGCCGCCGTCGACGACGACATGCGCGACATGAATGCCTTGTGGCGAAAGCTCGCGCGCCATGCTTTGGGCAAGCCCGCGTAGCGCGAATTTCCCCATGGCGAACGGCGCCGACTGCGGATAGCCCTTAACCCCGGCGGACGCGCCGGTGAGCAAGATCGCGCCGTGCTTCTTCGGCAGCATGCGTCGCGCCGCCTGCTGGGCGACCAGGAAGGCGCCATAGGCGGTCACCGCGAGCGCCTTCTCTACGTCAAGGGGATCGAGCTCGACGAACGGGCCGCGGGTGCGGAAGCTCGCATTGTAGATCACGATGTCGGGAGCGCCGAGGGAAGCGTCGACGTCCGCGAACAGCTTGTCGACTTGGGAGCGCTCCGTCGCGTCGCAGGCGAACGCCCGTGCCCCAGTTTGCTTGACCAGCGCATCGAGGTCGGCGGTGGAGCGCGCGGCGAGCGCCATCTTGATGCCGTCCTCGGCGAGCGCCCGTGCGAGCGAGGCGGAAAGCCCCGCGCCCGCGCCGACGATCAGCGCGGTATTGAATTTGACATTTGTCATGGCGAAATCCGCTTCGTGCCCTAGATGCGAGGGCAGGAAACTAGCACGGCACGTGGAGCGATGGGCGCTTTCTGATCGTGCTCGGTCCCACAGGCGGTCCAACGCGATCAATCTCACGGCGGAGCGCGAAGCAGAAATGGAAGCGCCCGCGTAGCCGCGACCACCGACCGGCTTGCTGCGGGGCCGCCGATTTGACGAACAAAGAATGCGTCGGCGATGTCCCCGAACGGGTGTCGGTTATGTCCCCGGACTGAGCATTTCGCGCATCGAGGAAAGCAAGACCTGCCTGCCCGGTACAAGGCCGGGCATGGCGAATAGACGATTGAGGATTGTCGGCTTACTGGCGGTACTGCTGGATGCGTGTGGTCCGCAGGC
The DNA here is from genome assembly GCA_035263865.1 of Xanthobacteraceae bacterium. Classification (GTDB taxonomy): domain Bacteria; phylum Pseudomonadota; class Alphaproteobacteria; order Rhizobiales; family Xanthobacteraceae; genus VAZQ01. Next base: position 64,542 of record DATFQX010000443.1, on the reverse strand, counting down.
CGGCTAGCCCGTGCTGGTCGATCGAATATTGCCAGGACAGGAATTCCTCGACCGTCAGCGTGTAGCGGCTGCAGGCCTCCTCAAGCGAAAGCAGGCCGCCGCGCACGGCAGCCACAACCTCGGCCTTGCGCCGGATGACCCAGCGCTTGGTGCCTGGCGCCGGCAAGTCGGCGATCGTCAGCGGGCTGCCGTCAGGCCCGATGACGTATTTGGCCCTCGGTCGAAGGGGCTCCATCATCAATGATCTCACGCACTCGACTGCCAAATCACGGGGAATGTAGGGGCCGCCACTTAAGATTTGCCTAAGTTCCGGTCGGGGCCGGCCGCATTGTTGCCGATAAGCAACTCCGACAGGGGTATCGAACGGGCGCAGGCTCGCGCCGACCGGTTTGCGCTCCGAGCGATGCCAGACGGCAGGGACAAAGCGCGGCCGACATCAATCCTTGCGGCCAGGCAGTGCGCCGGCGTCTGCGGCAGCAAGGCTTGGCGCCAAAACGTTTGTTGCTCCAATGTGTTGACGGGACCGAGATGAGTTGGCCACGGCCTGGTGGCACCTGCTTTGTATTCCGCGCGACATGCGGACGCGTATCTGGCGGCTCGCGTGCGTGCGGCGCCTCGATCCAATGCCTATAATAAGGTCTAGGAAAGTGCGCGCCGGAAAACCGCAATGTTCAACAGCCTCGATCTCGAAGGCTCCCCCCGCGATACCCGCGTCGTCGTCGCCATGTCCGGCGGCGTTGATTCCTCGGTCACTGCGGCCTTGCTCAAGGCCGAGGGCTTCGATGTCATCGGCGTGACGCTGCAGCTCTACGACAACGGTGCCGCGAGCCACCGCAAGGGCGCTTGCTGCGCCGGGCAGGACGTCTATGACGCGCGCACGGTCGCGGAGCGGATCGGGATTCCCCATTACGTGCTCGACTACGAGAGCCGGTTCAAGGAAGCGGTCATCGACCGCTTCGCCGAAAGCTATGTGGCGGGCGAGACCCCCGTGCCTTGCATCGAGTGCAACCAGTCGATCAAGTTCCGCGATCTCTTAACGACCGCACGCGAGCTCGGCGCCAAGGTGCTCGCGACCGGCCATTACGTCGCCTCACGACCGCTACCGGGGGGCGGGCGCGCGCTTTACCGGGCGCGTGAGGAAGAGCGCGATCAGAGCTATTTCCTGTTTGCCACTACACGCGAGCAGCTTGAGGTGCTGCGCTTCCCACTTGGCGACAAGACGAAGGCACAGACTCGGGAGCTGGCGCGCCGCTTCGGCCTTGCGGTCGCCGACAAGCACGACAGCCAGGACATCTGCTTCGTGCCGTCCGGCCGCTACACCGAGGTGATCGAGCGTCTCAAGCCCGGCGCCGCCGAGCCGGGCGACATCGTCGATCTCGAAGGCCGGGTACTCGGGCGCCACTCTGGTATCATTCACTTCACCGTGGGCCAACGCCGTGGCCTTGGCATCGCCGCCGGCCATCCGCTTTATGTGGTCCGGCTCGATGCATCATCGCGCCGCGTGCTCGTAGGGCCGCGCGAGGCTTTGCGCACTAGCCGTATGCGTCTTCGCGAGGTCAACTGGTTGGGCGGGGACAGCATCGAGCATGCGCTGTGCGTCGGTTGGCATGAGGTATTCGTCAAGGTGCGCTCCACCCGGCCGCCGCAGCCGGCTTGGCTCAGCCGGGGCGCACATGGCGTGGAGGTCGATCTTCTCGACGGCGAGGACGGCGTGTCGCCGGGCCAGGCCTGCGTGTTCTACGACGCCGCCGAAGGACAGGCGCGGGTGCTCGGCGGCGGGTTCATTCAAAGCGCGGTCGCGGCAACGCGCCTTCCGCTCATGCGAGAGGCGCGCGTGGGCTCGGGCGCAAGTCACATGTGAGTTTCGCCGCACGGCTTATGGGAGCGGCGAAGCGTGAGTTGACGCGGGGGCGATGGCGGGCGAAATCGACATCGGTACGGTTGCGAAGGCCTATGCGCGCTGGGCGCCGGTCTACGACTTCGTTTTCGGCGCCGTCTTTGATGCTGGCCGCAAGGCCTCGATCGCGGCGGCCGAGCGCATCGGCGGGCGCATCCTCGATGTGGGAATCGGCACTGGCATTTCGCTGACCGACTATGCGCCAACGCAGCGGGTCGTCGGCGTCGACTACTGCGAGCCGATGCTGCGCAAGGCGCACGAGCGCGTCCTCGCGCACCGGCTCGCCCATGTCGAGGCGCTGGCAGTGATGGACGCGCAGCATCTCGGCTTTCCCGACGCCTTCTTCGACGCCGTGGTCGCGCAATACGTCATCACCACGGTGCCTAACCCGGAGGCGGCGCTTAACGAGTTTGCCCGCGTCACTAAGCCGGGCGGCGAGATCATCCTGGTCAACCATCTCGGCGCCGAGGCCGGGCCGCGCCGCGTGTTCGAGCAGGGCTTTGCGCCGATGGCACGACGGCTCGGCTGGCGGCCGGAATTCCGCTGGCAGCGGCTAGCGCAATGGGCGGAGCGCCACGGCGGCGTGCGACTCATCGAACGCCGGCCGATGCCGCCGCTCGGACATTTTTCGCTGATTCGCTTCGGGCGCGTTCGACTGGGTGGGGACGGGCGAGGAGGGGCGGACGGCGGGCGATATGCGGCTCACCGGGATGAATGACCCGGGCGAGCTTCCGATTCTAGGCTGCCTCGTCTGAGGACTTGCGTAGCGCGCGCACGTTGAATGCTTTGACGGGTCGGTGGAACCCTTTCAGATCGAGCTCGCCGGTCGATTCCATCTCCGCCATGGCTTCCACCTCGGCGCGCACTTTCGCGTCGACCAAGATCTGGCCGTTCTGCGCCTGATCGCAGAGTCGGGAGGCGAGATTGGCGACCGTTCCCGTCGCGGAATACTGGAAACGGCCCTCGAATCCGATGCAGCCGAGTGTCGCAAAGCCATGGGCGATCCCGATCCCGAAGCCAAGATCGTGACCGCGCGTGCCCCAATTGGCAGTGAGTTTTGCGACTCCATCGCGCATCGCGACCGCCATCTGCACGGCTCTTGCCCATGGAGCCTCACATGGCAACGGATCATTGAAGAGAACCATAATCCCGTCGCCGGCAAACCGCTCGACGGTGCCCTCGAATTTGTCGATCAGGCCGCCTAGTACGCCGTAATAGTCCCGCAGTATCGCGATCACCTCCTCAGGCTCGGCGGTCTCTGCAAACGCGGTGAAGCCGCGCAAGTCGCAGAAGACGACGGTCACCTCGCGGCGATGGCTCTCCAGCACGCGTTCATCGCCGGAAGAGACGAGTTGCGCGACTTGCGGCGGCAGAAACCGCTTCAAGCGCCCGATACGCTCGATTTCGGCGACCTGCTCTGCCACGCGCTCCTCGAGCGTCCGGTTCCACTTGGCGAGATCGGCTGCCTGCGCCTGCACCTGATCGTGCAGCGCCTTGATGCGCAGGACCGATCTCACGCGTGCGACGAGAGCGGCTTGATCCACCGGTTTGGTCAGGTACTCGTCGGCACCGGCTTCCAGGCCGGCCACGATGTCCTTACTGTCCGCCTTTGCCGTCACCAAAATTATGGGCAGGAACGGAAGAGTGTCATCGGCCTTAAGTCGGCGGCAGGTCTCGATGCCGTCGAGGTTAGGCATCATCACGTCGAGGAGGATGAGATCGGGGCGATTTTGCTTGACAGAGGCCAGTGCCTCTTGGCCGTCAGCCGCCTGCAAGGTCTCGTAACCATGCGCTTGCAACCGTGTCGTAAGGATGTCGCGGTTGGTCGCGTTGTCATCGACCACGAGGATGCGCGGGGGATCGTTCATGGCGGCGCCCCGAGGGAGACACTTATGGCACATACTCCCGGATCTTGGCCAGCAACGCCCGAGGGCTATACGGTTTGGTCACGTAAGCATCGCACCCGGCCGCCCTTGCCCTGCCTTCGTCGCCGCTCAAGGCATAAGACGTTATCACGATGATCGGAATGGCGCGCAATGCCGGGTCAGCCTTGATGCGGCGCGTTGCTTCATAGCCATCGAGCAAAGGCAGCTGGATATCCATCAGGATCAGGTCCGGCCGTTCCCTCGCTGCGGCAGCGAGCGCCTCTTCCCCGTTTTCGGCTTGGATGATCTCGTAGCCTGCGCTCGTCAACAGGTCGTGCAGAATCCGCCGATTGTCCTCCTGATCCTCGACTACCAGGATGCGCCTGCTCATGACCGCGCCTTCTCGTGGTCGACTGAGACAGGAAGTGTGAAGAAAAAGGTCGATCCCTTGCCGGGCGCAGATTCGACCCAGATCCGTCCATGGTGCATTTCGACGATTCGCTTGGCGATCGACAATCCAAGGCCGGTACCGCCCTTGCTTCGCGTGGACGATGTGTCCGCCTGCTGGAATTCGTCGAAGATCCTGGCCTGGTCGGCGGGATTGATGCCGGGCCCGGAATCCGAGACTGCAACGGTGAATGTTCCGTTTGCTGCAGACGCCTTGATGGCGACCTCGCCCGCCTGGGTGAATTTGATCGCGTTTCCGACGAGGTTCAGCAAGACTTGCGCAATGCGCCGCTCGTCACCATGACCAATCGGCAGCTGCGCCGGCACGTCGGTCTTGAATGCGAGGTGCTTTTCAACTGCCAGCGGCTCCACAGCATTGAACACCCCGTCCACGACCTCGTTGAGGGAATAATCCGCAACCGACAATGTGAGCTGCCCTGCCTCGATCTTTGCAAGATCGAGCACGTCGTTGATCAGGCCGAGAAGGTGGCGGCCGTTGGCCTGCACGCGCTCGATAACTTGGCGCATCCTGGCCGGCGTCTCGCCGTAGATGTGGTCAAGAATGAGTTCGGTGTAACCGAGAATGGCGTTCAACGGGGTGCGTAGTTCGTGGCTCATGTTGGCGAGGAATTGCGATTTGTGTTTGCTTTCGATCTCGAGCTGGCGACTCTTCTCATCGATTTCGCTGAAGAGACGAGCATTCTGGATGGCCAATACCGATTGGGCGGCGAACGTCTTGAGAAGATCGACCGTCTCTTTTGGGAGGAGCCCAGGCTCTTTCCTGCGAACCACGAGCAAGCCGACAATGTGGTCTGGCCGAACCAAGGGTGCGATTAGCAGCGCTCGATAACCCGCGCGCCGGATGACGTCGACCGATGGCTGATCCCGAACGTCTGCAACCTGAACCGGCTCGCGTTGCACGATCGCGGACGCCGCCAGCGGATGATCGAGGCCAACGCCCTGTTTCCTCAGTGCCCCAACTAGCTCCTGGTCCATGCCGTAGGTCGCACGTAGATCAAAATGTTGTTGCCGATCGTCAAAAACATAGATTGCGCCGGCCTCGGTGCCAGATAGCTCCACCGCCTTAGTAACAATCGTCGTCAGCACGTTTTCGAGGTCGAGGGTTGAATTAACCGCTTGGCTGACTTCGCCGAGGGCGCGGAGTTCGCGCACGGATTGGGCCAGCTCGCGGGTGCGACCCTCGATCTTTCTTTCAAGGTCGCTGTAGGAATCCCGCAGCTTTCCAGCCATCTCGTTGAACTGATCAGCGAGACCTTCGAACTCATCGCCGGTCTTAACCGAGATGCGCTGGCCGAGGTCCCCGCCACCGATCCGTGCAGCTCCGGCCTGCAACGCCCTGATCGGCACCACCATTTGTCGCGCGAGAAACATGCCGGCGAGAAATGCCAGACCCAGGGCGGCCAATAGCAACAATCCCGTTCGGCCAATGGTGGAATAAAGCGGTTCATAGGCCTCGTCGACTGGCAGTTCGACGAATACCAGCCAGTCGAGCGGAGCAACCGGTGCATAGGCGGTCAGCACGCGTCGACCTTCGATGTCTTCGGCGACTTGCACGGGATCTGGTGGTGTCTCACCGACTGCACGGGCAGCCCGCACCTGGGCAAGGTTTGAGAGATCGATATTGCGCAGTACCAGGCTGATATCCGGATGCGCAATAAGATGACCCTGCGAGTCGACCACGTAGGCGCGCCCCTTTTTGCCCACTTTGATTTGCGACACGAGATCGAAAATGAACTTCAGATTGATCTCGGCAACGCTGACTCCGGCATCGCGAAAGCTGCCGGCAAGCGCAATCGTCATGTAAGGTTCGGATTCGCGACGAAAATAGACCGGCCCATAATAAATTTTATTTGCCATCGCATTTATGAAGCTGGGGTCGTTGGAAAAATCGGCATTGCTGCCAATCTCGTCCACTTCAATGCGCGAAACACGCAGCTGCTCATGGCCGCTAGCATCGAGTTGTACGAGTTCGGTGATGGCGGGTACTTGGCGGAGCAGACGTGAAGCATCAAATTGGAGTTGTTCGGGGGTGCTCGCGGTCTGCGCCATTTGAGTGGTCCAACCCAGTTGGCTTTCGATCTCCCCGATGAAGCGGCCAATCTTGTCAGCTGCCGCATCCGCCTGCTCATGCTGGATATGGATGAGCGACGCTTTGTGATCCCTATAATAAAACCAGACCTCGAACGCGCCGTTCGTCAGCAGAGCCACGCAGACAACGGCCGCAAACAGTCCGACATATTTGCGAAAAAGCCGGCTCCGCTTCATACCAGAGGGCGCTGCCAAGGGGCTCGTGAGCCCCCGCGCTGCCGCTGATATCCATCTCGTGACAGCGTCAGCCGCCGAGCGCGGTGAATTTCCGCGGCTCATTCGGTCACCTCATCGGCGTCTGCCAGCTGCGTTGCGTATTGACGGCCCAGCACCTCTGCGGTCTCAAAATGGCTTACGAGGTCGAACGTCCTTCGCTGCTGAGCCGTGGTGAGTGGACGGTAAGATAAGCGGAGCTCTGAGACATTCGCGGGGTTAGACATAGCTCGCTCCGCGCCCTGCGTGGCGCGAATTTCCTTTGGAATCTCGAGCCACTTGCGAAAGTGGTGGACCCGGTACGCCCCCATTCGTCAAGCAATAGCATACGCCTATCGCCGCATTGTATGATCTTTGTCACACTTGAGGCAGGCGGGCACCCTCTTTGCTCATGCGAAGGACCGGACAATCTGAATCCAAAAGCGAAATCAATCGGTTTTGAGAAAACTGGAAAGCATATTGCAGTGCGGAAAGCCGGACGTCGCGCTTTATTCGACCACCCTGTTGGCCCGGGCGAGCAGCGTGGGCGGGATTTCGAGGCCGAGCGCCTTCGCAGTTTTGAGATTGATGACTAACTCGAACGTGGTTGGCTGCATCACTGGCAGGTCGGCGGGCCTGGCGCCCTTGAGAATGCGGCCTGCATAGATCCCGGCCTGGTGATATGCGTCCGCGATGCTAGGTCCGTAGCTCATCAGGCCACCGTCCGTCACGAAGCCGCTCCATTGATAGATCGCTGGCACTGCATGACGTCTCGCGAGCGCGACGATTTGCGGGCGCCAGCTGTTGAAGAACGGGTCGGCGGCGACGAGTAGTGCGTCGACCTTTTCTTGGGCGAGCGCCTCGAACGCGACATCGATCTCGCGCTCGATGCCGGTTTTCTGGACGAGGAGCTGCTGGCCCAACCCTTCGCTGTCGCCTGCAGGTCTCTCAATTGGCCCTCGACCCGGGACGGTTCGGATTGACGAGTACGCCAATCAATTTGGCTGCCGGCTTGAGCTGCTGCAGCAACTCTAACCGTTTCGAGTCGAGCGCGGACGTCAACCCGGCGCTCCCCGTCACGTTTCCGCCCGGCCGGTTGAGACTGGCGACGAGGCCGCTCTTGACCGGATCGGCGACGATTGTGAAAACGACCGGTATGCTCGCGGTCGCCACCTTGGCTGCTAAGGCGGAAGCAGGACCGCCGGCCGCGACAATGACCGTCACAGGACGGTGGACCAACTCCTCGGCAAGACTGGGCAGCCGGCCATAATGATCGTCCGCTCCGCGATATTCGATCGCGACGTTCTGACCGTTCACGTAGCCAGCCTCACCCAAGCCGCGATGGAACGCGGCATATTGCTCTCCCAGCGATTTCTGCGTGCCGCTGTAGAGGAACCCGATGACCCCGGACGATTTTCGACCACCATCGTGAGCCCTTGCGCGCGACCGATCTGGTCTGCCAACAAGCGGGCGACAATGTCGGCGGTGCCGGCGGGTGGGTAGGGTACGACGATTTTAATTGCTCTCGGCGCTTGCGACCACGCGTTGTGACCGCATAGTGCGATGAGCATGACGATAACGGCGCGGAGCATGTTTCTGAGCACGCTTAGGCGCACATCATTGCTCCTGTTGTTAGCGGATGACTGCCGAAGCGAAGCTAAAGGCATTTATCGGGTACCTATGTACCAGCGATAGCAGCGCCATCGTGGCTTGGTTTTGGGAGAGCCTCTTAACAACTAGGCTGGATCATTCAGATTCCCAGGAACCGTCAGATCTTACAAAGGCCTAAGTCGCGAGACACCAAGCTCCCGCGCAAGGTTATCCAACTCAGTCCAAAGCTTCCCAGATAATGGAATTCCGATACGCCGACGTAGCTTTGCCTCTCGGTCTCCGCGCTCGCCGGGTAGCAGCAATTCACTAAAGCCGTCGCGTCGGGGTAGTGCCTTCACCACCTCTTTCAGCTGTTGGATATCGCGACGATAGTCAGTTGAGGGACGAAAGTTTGCGATGTTAAGGACAATGATCATGGCATTCTGAATTGGCGCTTTCGCGCCACTCGAACGGCCAAGCGGCGCGATAATTGGCGTCCCTGCGAGGATCCCGGTCAGGCATTCGAACATCAGCGACAGGCCTGAACCTTTCGGCCCACCGACGGGAAGCATGGCTGCGGCCTGGCCTGCGTCTGTCGTGGGCTTGCCATCGGCATCGATCGCGATCCCTTCGGGAATTGCTCTCCCTTCCACCGCGGCTTGGCGGATGCGGCCTGATGCCGCAACGCTTGTTGCCATGTCGAGCAACAGCGGCGCGTTTTGCGGATCCGGTCCGGGGATGCCGATCGCGACCGGGCTGGTTCCAATGCTTGCCACCTTGGCGCCGTGATAGGCCATGAACGGCAGGCCCGCCAGGATGACGAGGGCGACGTATCCACGTTCCGCGATCGATTGGGCATAACGCCCGATGGCGCCCAGATGATGGGGGTCGCTCAGCAATCCGACCCCAACGCCGAACTCGTGCGCCAATTCGATCGCCAGCGCAGCGGCATGCGTCATGCAAACGGGACCCGCCGCTCTGTGACAATCCATCATGAACGTTGCCGGGAGCAGCCGTCGCGTCAGGGGCTGCGCTGTGGGGTTGAACTTCCCGTTCTTAATTTCCGTCAGATAACTCGGTATACGCATGACACCGTGGGAGTCGATGCCACGCTCATTTGCCCACACCAGCACTTCCGCTACTGTCCCGGCGTCGGAGGTGCCCATTCCGGTTGCGGAAAAGACGGCGGTCACGAACCGTGTAAGCGCCCTATGGTTAACACGTACGTCGCCCATAACCATGCCTCGTCCGACCTTAGCATACGGTGCTACGTTGTTTGCGTTTGTATGATTCGTGCCAACCCGTGTGAGGTGTTCCCACTCGATGGCCGCCGAAGATGATAAATCCGGTCGGAGCGACCGAAAGCACAGTCGTGCCAATCAAATCTAGGGACCTTGACGATTGACTCGCGCGCGAGGAGCTTTAAATGGTTTCAATCGCCCGCCGGCGGATGTGGCCAGCGCTACGTCATGGGAGGGATAGATGGCATCGCGGGAGTTTACCCTGCATCGTAGTTGGGCGAGGCAGGCGACCATCGGCTTCCTAGGCGCGACTACGCCTTCGATCTGGAGCGCGTTCCTCGCAGCTTTCGAGCAGAGATTGCGCGAGCTCGACTGGATCAATGGCAGCAATATAGCCATTGATTATCGCTGGGCCGAAGGACGGCAGGACCGCTACGCGCGGTTTGCGCAAGACTTCGTCCGGCGCAACGTCGATGTCATCGTCACGTCCGGAACTGCGCCAGCTATGGCGGCGAAGAAGGCAACATCGGCAATCCCGATCATCTTCGCGGCGGCCGGGGATCCGGTGCGTACCAAGTTGGTTGCCAGCCTCGCGCGCCCCGGACGAAATGTCACAGGCATGTCAAATGGGCAGACCGATCTTGCCGTCGAGCGACTCGACCAATTGCGCAAAGTTGTCCCCGGTCTGCGGCGGCTGGCGATTATGGGTAATCGCGGTAGTCGCAACATCCCGTTGGAGATGGATCGGATCCAAAGAAGAGCCCGCAGCCTTAGGATCGAGACCGTCATATGCGACGTCCGACGAGCGGCACAGATCGCGCCCGCCATCAAGAGACTGCAAGGCCAGGCGGATGCGCTTTTTGTTTGCACTGACCCGTTAATGACCACCAACCAAATTGCCATCAATACTTCGGCGGCGAGCGTGAAGCTGCCGACCATGCATGCATTTCGAGACTATACTGAGACCGGCGGTCTGATGTCCTATGGACCGGACTTCCGGATTATGTTTGAGCGCGCGGCAGAACTCGTGGACAAAATTCTGCGTGGAACACCGGCGGCCGATCTCCCAGTCGAGCTGCAGAAGAAGCACGAACTTGTCATCAACCAAAACACCGCGAACGCGCTCGGCCTCCGGATACCGAAGGGCGTCCGTGCTCGCGCGAAGGTGATCAGGTGACGGCAGGCGAGATTTTCGAATAACCTTCCCGCGCGCGGGAAGGTCGGCGCCCGAAGGCCGCCGGAAGGAGGCTGCCTGTGCGATGCTGCGAAACCTGGTTAGCGCGCCAATGCTTTTGACCGCGCCAACGAACGACTTGCGTCGGCGGAAAGTCTTCGCGTTGCTGTGCGGTGCGGCGCTAGCAACTGCGGTCTGTCCGCTGTCCGCACACGCCCAGCAGGACAAGTTACCGACGATTGGGTTTTTGGGCGCGACGACCCCTTCAATCTGGAGCGCATTCATCCCACCTTTTCAGCAGAGGTTGCGTGAACTCGGCTGGGTAGACGGTCGGAACATCGCCATCGAGTATCGCTGGGCGGAAGGGCGGGAGGACCGCTACGTCGAATTTGCGGACGAGTTTGTACGCCGCAAGGTCGATATCATCGTGACGGCGAGTACGGCGGCGGTGGCAGCCGCCAAGAATGCAACCACGACAATTCCGATTGTCTTTGCGGCGGCGGGGGATCCCATCGGCACCGGACTCGTCGCCAGCTTGGCGCGTCCGGGTGGCAACGTGACAGGCCTCTCGAACCAGCAGACCGATCTTGCCGGCAAGCGGCTAGAGCAGTTGCACAGACTTGTCCCTGGCCTCCAACGGCTAGCCGTCATGGGCAATGTCTACACCCCTAACGCTGCATTGGAGATGAATGAAGTGCAGTCGGTTGGGCCCAAGCTCGGCGTCCAGGTCACGAGACTCGAAATCTCAAAAACGGAGGATATCATTCCCGGCATCGAGTCACTCAAGGGCCGTGTGGATGGGCTTTACGTTTCTACTGATCCGCTCCTGACGACATATCGAACCCTTATCAATACCTCAGCGATCGACGCGAATCTGCCGACGGTATATGCGTTTCGCGAGTACGTCCTCGCGGGAGGTCTAATGTCCTACGGACCAAACTTTCCGGACCTTTTCCGGCGTGCCGGTGATTACGTCGACAAGATTTTGCGGGGAGCGAAACCGGCCGACATCCCAGTCGAGCAGCCGATCAAATTTGATCTCATTCTCAACCTTAAGACCGCGAAGGCGCTCGGGCTGACCGTCCCTGAGGCATTTATGATGCGCGCCAATGAGGTGATCGAATAACGCTTTTCATGGTGGGGTGCAGCTTTCCGGCCATGTCGTTGATCTGATCCGCAAAGCATTTCGACCTCATCGCCGGTGTTCAATGGTGATTGGCTGAGAATCCCCGGTGTTGATGCCGGCAGCGCCGGCCTGCCTGGCTACGCGAGGCGCTGCGCACTGGCCGGACACGGCTGCGGGAGCTCAATTGGCTGGGCGAGGACACGATTGACCATACGCTAATGCGCTGGTTGGCACTGGATACGGCGAGGCTGATTCTGTCGCTGTCGGTGAGCGGCGACCCTCCGAGGAGCACAGTTTTCGCGAGCACAAGCGCCATTGGCCTGCCTTTGAAGAGGTGAAAGATGCGGCTCGACCCCCGCTACGGCGAATGCTGCTCTCCAGGGCGCCTGGTTCGCGCGAAACGCGCTTGACGCGACCTATTGCGGTTCATTCCGCAAACAGCCAAGCGCCATGCCCGAGCTCTGGGGGGAATATCGAGACCAGCTCGCGATCGCGCTGCCGCACGAGGAGGCCGGCCTGCGTCAGCAAGTCGGCCGCCAACGTCAGCGACTGCACCCTGATCTTATACGCTCCGACGAAAGGCAGCGATGGGATCGGCACCTCCGGCAGTATGCGACCGAATTCATCGGCGGCGAGGAGATCGACGCGACCGCGATCGAGCGCGATTGTCTGGCCGAATGGCATAGGTGCCGGTGCACGGCCGGTGAAACGGGCAAACCGCCGAGCTGTCTCGTGCACATCGGCCACCGCAATGAGGACGCGCTTTAGCGCCCACGCGCCGTTGGGATGGGAGAGCCAGCGTGGCTGCCAGACGGCGCGCTCAGTGCGATGGGTCAGGACTTGGATGCGGCCCTCCGGCATCTCGCCTGGTTCGACGCGCGCAATCGTAAAGGCCGCAGTCGCGGCTTGTCCTTCGGCATCGACCGGGCGCTGCATCTCCACCAGAGGCCGCACCCGAAACCCGCCCTCCGCGAGTCGGCGCCGCGCAGCGGCGGCATCGGCCACCGCAAAGGCCATCAAATGCACGCCGGGATGGCGCGCGAGACCAGCCTCGAATTCGCGGGCGAGAGGAGCGTCGGAGGTTTTGAATAGGATTTCGATGTAGCCACGCGCGAACATGGCGGTGACGTTGCCGGTGCCAGTGGGACGCGGCGCTCCGTCCGGGTCTGGATTGACCTGAACAGAAATGGGCGTAGGAGCAAAGCCGGCGCGTGCCAGCGCACGGCTCGCTGCCTCGGCGTCAGGCACAAAATGGGCGAGGTGATCCAGAAAAATTTCGCCGGCCCGCGGGAGCTGCCGATCGACGTCGGATCGCATATGTTCTCGAACGCTCTAGCGTGTGCCAGCCGCTGTTTGGAGATGATATCACATTTCGGGCCGCTCTTCGCGAAGGGTAGGCTGCCCCACGGTCAAAGCCACATCATTGGATGGCAACAATTGCCGAGATGGAGGATCCCATGCTGAAACTCCCCGCCCACAACCGCTATGCCTATTCGCCGATCGTCGAGCGGAAAGACTATAGTTGGCCGGGTGACAGGCGGCTTGCCTTCTATATCGCGCTCAACATCGAGCACTTCGCGTTCGGCGCTGGGCTGGGGATGGACCCGGTGCGCAGTGGGCAGCAGACGACGCGCAACTTCGCGTGGCGCGACTATGGAAACCGCATCGGCAATTGGCGCTTCTTCGAAATGCTCGACGAGCTGAAGCTGCCCGCCTCCATCCTGTTAAACAGCAGCGTGTGCTATCACTACCCGCAGATCGTGGAAAAGATCAGAGCGCGCGGTGACGACGTGCTCGGTCACGGGCGCACGAATGCCGAGCTGCTGCGGGGGATGTGGGAGCAGGACGAGGCGCGCGCGATCGAGGAATGCACCGCCGTACTCGAGAAACACGTGGGCGTACGGCCGACGGGTTGGATGGGACCCGGCGCGCTCGAATCCAACATCACGCCGGATCTGCTCAAAGAGGCCGGCTATACGCACTTGCTCGATTGGCCGGTCGATGACCAGCCGATCTGGATGCAAACGCGCGCAGGTCCGTTGCTCTCGGTCCCCTATCCCATGGAACTGAACGACGCGGGATCACAAGCGCATCGCGATCATACCGGCCGTGAGTTCGCCGAAATGATCGTCGATCAGTTCGAGGAAATGTTGGAGCAATCGGAGCGCCAACCGCTCGTCTTTGCGCTCGCTTTGCACGGCTTCATCGTCGGACAGCCGTTCCGACTGCGGCCGGTGCGCCAAGCCATCAAGCACTGCGTCGAGCACAAGCACAAGGACCGCGTCTGGTACACACGCGCGGCAGACATCGCCAAGTACTGCTTCTCGCTGCCCAAAGGCCTCATTCCGGGCAGTTGAAGCCTCGGCCCATCTCGGCCAAAACAAGCTCGATTGCATCGCTTCCGGAGCGAGCGCGGCATGTCATCGGCGTCCCACGAGCCTCGTTTGCGCATTGGCATCGATACCGGCGGCACCTTCACCGACGTCGTTTGCGTCGACAGTTCCTCGGGCGCCATGCGCGTCACGAAGGTTGCGAGCACGCCCGCCAATCCGGCTATCGGCCTCGTTCGCGGCGTGCGCGAGATCCTCAACGCAATCGACGAGCCGCCGACCGAGGTCGCCGGCCTCGCCCACGGCACAACCGTTGCCACAAACGCGCTGCTGCAGGGTCCAATCAGCGGACTCGGCCTCATCGTCACCGCAGGCTTCCGCCATCTCCTGGAGATCGCGCGTCAGTCCGTGCCGGAAGGTTACGGCAATTCGTACTTCTGGGTGAAACCGGAGCGCATCGTGCCGCTCCGTTTCGTCCGCGAAGTCGGCGGACGGTTGAACTTCCGCGGTGAGGAGATCCGGCCGCTGGACGAAGCGAGCGCGCGTGCGGCTGCGCACTTCTTCCGCAGACACGGCGTGCGCGCGATCGGCATCTGCCTCATGCACTCATATGCCAATCCCGCCCATGAGCGCCGGCTTGCTGAGATTTTCGCGCAGGAGTACCCCGATTGCACACTGTCGCTGTCCTGCGTGGTACTGCCGGAATATCGCGAGTACGAGCGCGCGGTCACGACTTTGGTCGATGCGTTCGTCAAGCCGCACATGGAGCGCTATCTCAATCGCGTGCACGACGAGCTCGGCGCATCGTTGCACGACAAGCCGTTCCTCGTGATGCAATCGAGCGGCGGCGTTGCCAGCGCAGATCAGGTGCTGCGCAAGCCGATCACGACGGCGCTGTCGGGACCGGCGGCCGGCGCTCTCGCGAGCGCGGTGGTCGCGGAGATCGCCGGTTTTCCCGACGTGGTCGCGCTCGATGCTGGTGGCACCTCCTCCGATCTCTGTCTGATCGAAGACGGCAAGCCGCACGTCAAGAACGGCGGCGCGGTGGGCGGCTTTCCTGTGCGCATCCCGATGATCGACATCAGAACCATTGGTACCGGCGGCGGATCAATCGCGTGGATCGGCCGCGAAGGGCACCTCAAGGTGGGGCCGAAAAGCGCGGGCGCCGAGCCAGGGCCGATGTGCTATCCCAACGGCGGCGCAGAGCCGACCATCACTGATGCCAACCTCGTTCTCGGACGCATCCCTTCCGCCCTCATCGGTGGTGGCGTTGCGCTCGACGTCTCGCGGTCGCGCGCAGGGCTCGCCGCCTTGGCCTCGCGGCTTCCCGGCGCGATGACCGTGGAGCAGCTCGCCCATGGCATCATCGAGATCGCCAACTGGAATCAAGCCAACGCAATTCGCCAGATGACAATCCAGCGCGGCATCGACCCGCGCGGCTTCGCGCTGCTTGCCTTCGGCGGCGCCGGGCCGGCGCAATCGCCGGCAGTGATGGAACTGCTCGGGATGAGGGCGTGCATCGTTCCGCGCGACCCTGGCAACTTGTCCGCCTTCGGGCTGCTTGCCGTCGATTGGCGAACCGATTTCATCATCACCAAGGTGATGCACGAGGACGCGGTCGACCTTGCGACAGTGGCCTCGCTCTATGCGTCCTTGGAACGAGATGCCGTGAACAGTCTTGAACGCGATGGCATTAATCCCATGCGGATCCGGATCGCACGCGAAGCCGATATCCGCTATGCCGGCCAATCGATGGAAGTGCGGGTCGCCGCGCCTGCCGGTGAGATCGACAGCGCGTTCCTGGCGGCACTCATCGACGCGTTCCACGCCGCGCACCTGCGCACGTTTGGCTATAATTATGCGGGGGAACAGAAGATCGAACTGGTCAATTTCTGCGTCTCCGGCTTCGGCCTCGTGGAGCGGCCGCGAGTGCCCAAGCTCAGCACGCGAGGCCGACCGACGCGCAAGTCCGTGCGGCCGGTCTATTTCGACGGCGCCTTCGGCGAGACCCCTGTCTACGAGCGCGCAGCACTGCCGCCCGCGTTCCGTCTCGACGGCCCGGCCGTGGTTGAGGAGTTCGGCTCGACCACCGTCGTTTTTCCCGGCCAGAAACTTGAAGTCGACCCGCATGGCATCCTGATCGTCAGATCCGTTCGAGTCGAGGGCGTGCGATGAATCCGCGAAGCATGCTTGCGACGGCGACTTTTGCGGCGGGGGCATCCAACGTCGATCCCATCATCCTGCAGATCGTCGAGGGCACGTTGAATTCGATCGAAGCCGAGATCGAATACGCCATCGAGCGCACCGCTCGCAGTCCGATGATCCGCGAGGCGCACGACTACCGCGTGGGCCTGTTCGACCGCCACTGTCGCAAGCTCACGGGCCGGTCCTATTCGGCCATGCCAAACGCCGTGGTGCGCGACTTTCCGCCCGAAACCATGCGGCCGGGCGACGTGTTCCTGATGAACGACACATATTTGACCGAGGGCAGCATCGGCCATTTGCCCGACCTCTGCAGCACCGTGCCGGTATTCCACGAAGGCGAGGTAGTGGCCTATATCCAGGCGTTCGGCCATCATGACGATATCGGCGGGCGTGTTCCCGGTTCGATGCCGGGCACGGCGCGCACGGTGTTCGAGGAGGGACTCTTAATCCCGCCGATCAAGCTATATAGCGCGGGCGTGCGCAACGAGGCGGTGTTCACCGTCATCAAGCGCAACTCGCGCGTCCCTGAAATGCTTGCCGCCGATCTCGACAGCGAGGTGCAGGCCTGCGTCATGGGCGCGCGACGCATGGAGGGGCTGTTTGCCCGCTTCGGACGCGACGCGGTGGAAGCCTGCTTCCAGGCCATCCTCGACAAATGCCGCGAGATCTACCGCAAGGAACTGCTCCCGAAGATCGCTGACGGTGAATATTCCTGGGAGGACTATGTCGAGCACGACGGCGTTAGCAACCCCAAGCTGCACAAAATCGCGCTAAAGATGATCAAGCGCGGGGAGCGCATCACGCTCGATTTCACCGGCACCCATCCGCAGTCGAGTGGTCCCATCAACTGGCCGGCGGACTATGCCGGCGGTGCCTTTCTCATTAAGTGGATCGCGCCGATCCTGCGAAATCTTGCCGACACGCCGGAGCGCGCCGCCGAGATCCACGTCAACGAAGGCGTGTGCGAGGTGTTCGATGTCGTCTTCCCACCCAAGGGCACGCTGATCACGCCGCGATGGCCGGCCGCGACCAATGCGCGCTCGTTCGTGCTGCTGCGCTGCCTGGGATTGTTGGCGGGCGTGGTGGCGCAGGCGGTCGAGGGGCGCATGCCTGCGGACCAGGAGACCATCCGTTATACCGGCTTCTTCGGTCATGATGCCGACGGCAAGCCGTTCCTCTCCCGCGAGGTGCTGGGCGGCGGCTCGGGTGGCCGCTATTACGCCGACGGAAGCGACGCTATCCACATCGTCCCCGACTCGCGCAATCAACCTGCCGAATTCACCGAGACGCGGTTTCCGCTATTGGTCGAGAAGCTGGCGCTGCGGACAGACTCCGGCGGCGCCGGCAAGCGGCGGGGCGGCCTTGGCTACGAAAAGCACTACCGCGCGCTGGTGGATTGCCGCACCATTGTCACCGCCGACCGGGTGCGGCTCGGCTGCTATGGCGTCAACGGCGGAGTCGCCGGACAACCCTTTTGCGTCACGGCTGATCTCGAAGGCACTCCGCGCGACCTCGGCGGCCTCGTCGATGGCGACCCGGTGCTGGCGGGGCAGGTGGTGCGCGTGGTCACGACGGGCGGCGGCGGCTGGGGCGATCCGCTCGACCGGGAGCCGGAGCTGGTCGCGCACGATGTGACGGAGAGCCGCGTATCGCATCGGGCAGCGCGGGACGACTATGGCGTCGTCCTTGAGCCTGATGCAGCCTCGGACGACTATGATGTCGACGTCGCGGCGACGGCGAAGCTGCGCGCCGAGCTGCGCGCCCGACGTGTGGCGCCGCGACTGATGATCGACCGCGGGCCAGCGTATGAACCAATGATGCGGGGTGAGTGCGCGCCACGGATGAAGACCACATAGCGTATGGACCCATGGCGATCGAAGCGGCAAAGGTGGAGCTCAAGACGGTTCAGGACGCCTCCGGGCTCGAGGCCTGCTTCGCGCGCGGGCAGTTCGCCGCGGACGAGGTGATCGCCGTCATCGGCAAGACCGCAGGCAATGGCGGCGTCAACGACTTCACGCGCATCCTGGCCGACCAGGCCTTTCGCCGGGCGCTGCAAAGGCACGGCAAGCGCAGCGAATCGGAGATCGCCGCCATCCCGATGGTCTGGTCGGGCGGCTGCGACGGGGTCATCACCCCGCACGCGACCGTGTTCGCGCGGAACGCGAGGACCGGCCCCGCCTCGAAATTGCGCCTGGCGATCGGAACCGCAATGAGCGCGGAGCTCTTACCCGAAGATATCGGCCGCCCGGCGATGGTTGAGAAAGTCGCGCAAGCGGTGAAAGCCGCGATGCGCGAGGCCGGCATCGATGATCCGAACAACGTACATTACGTTCAGACCAAGACGCCGCTGCTCACCATTGATTCCGTACGCGACGCGCTATCACGCGGGAATGAGGTCGCCTGCGAGGTGCACGACTCGATGGGTGTCTCGAACGGCACGGCCGCGCTTGGCATCGCGGCTGCGCTCGGTGAGATTAAGCCGCCGCGCGCCGAACAGATCTGCAAGGACCTTGACCTTTACTCTTCCGTTGCGTCGTGCTCCTCAGGCGTCGAGCTTACGCAGGCACAGGTCGTGCTGCTCGGCAACAAAGCAGGCGCAGGGGGGCGCTACCGCATTGGGCATGCGCTGATGCACGACGCCCTCGATCTCGACGGCATCTACGATGCCATCCGCAACGCCGGCCTTGATCTACCGACACGGCCGCGCGCCGCGGATCTCGACGGCCGGCTGATCAACTGCTTCATCAAATGCGAGGCCGATCGTCGCGGCACGCTGCGCGGACGCCGCCAGATCATGCTTGACGATTCCGATGTACACCACCACCGCCATTCCAAGGCCGCCGTGGGCGGGGTGGCAGCGGCGGCAATCGGCGATCCGGCGGTGTTCGTGTCGGTCGATGCGATGCATCAGGGCCCGCACGGCGGTGGGCCCGTGATTGCCATCATCGATGCGGGGGAATAGGCCGGGGCGGCACGCGCCTTGCTTGATTGCGGCAGTGGTCCGCGAAGACATGGAGACGATACGATGAATAGGTATGCGTTACAGCTCGTGTGCGCGCTCGCTGTGATGGCGACCCTCGCTACAACGGCGGCGGCGCAGGACAAGGTCAAGGTCGGCGTTTTCCCGGTCAGCTCCTCGCTCCCTTATTTCGTCGCGGTCGAGCGCGGTTTCTTCAAGGAGCACAACATCGAGCCGGAAATGGTGCGGCTGATTGGTGGCCCGCCTAACGTGGCGGCAATGATCACCAATCAGATTGATGCTTCGGCGGTGCTGGTGACAATCGAAGGCATGAACGCCAACATCAAAAAGCCCGGCGTTGCCATGTACGTTTCGGTGAACAGCCAGAACCGGACTTACCAGATGGAGCAGTTCGTCGTCCGCAAGGGTTTTCCGGCGACCTCGCTCAAGGACCTCAAGGGCGCCAAAATCATGTCCGCGCCCGGGCCGGCCAACGTAACCATGGCGAAAGCAGCGCTGGCTGCGGCGGGATTGAAAGAGGGCGACTACACCATCGATCAGCTCGATATGGGCCAGCATGTCAACGTGATGCAGGCCGGCACCTTCGATGCCGGCTACACGCTCGAGCCCAACGCGTCCACCATGCGCAAGCTGGGGGTCGCTACCACGATCGAGGTTGGGGTCATCGCCCATTACGTGCTGGGCGATCCCAATGCCAATGCATTCGTCGCAGGCTGTGCGTTGACGAGCGACTTCATCAAGGGTCGGCCGGACGTGGCCAAGCGTTTCACGGCGGCGTGGGGCAAGGCGGTCGAACTCATCAATTCCAATCCACAAGAAGCGCGCAAGCACCTGCTCAAGAATACGTTTACCCCCGATGACGTCGTCGATACGGTGCCCATGATCCGCTACTTCATGGCTAAGGATCTCACCGCAAAGGACAAGGCCGATTATCAGAAATTCATCGATTTCTCGGTTGAAACCGGCACGCTCAGTGAGAAGGTGGACGTCACCAAATATCTGCAGACGTTCTGAGGATCCAACGCATGGGGTGGGACAGCCCGGTGGCACGAGCGCACGAGGCTCGAGCCTCGAGGAGCGATGCTGGCGAGGTTCCCGCGGTGACCGTCCGCGGCCTGACTAAGCGCTTTCCCGACGCAGTCGTCTACGACCGCTTCGATCTCGACATCCCGCGCGGCAAGCTCGTGTCGATATTCGGCCCGAACGGCTGCGGCAAGAGCACTCTGATCAACATGATCACCGGCTTAATTCCGATCGACGCCGGAGAAATCCTGTTCGACGGCAGGCCGCTGCGCGACATCAAGTTCGGGTACGTCTTTCAGAATTATCGCGAGGCGCTGTTTCCCTGGCTGCGGGCGATCGACAACATCCAATATCCCCTGAAACTGATGAAGCTGCCGAAGGCCAAACGGCGCACGCGCACCGAACGGATGGTGGCAGGGCTTGGCGTCAAGATCGACCTCAACCGCTATCCCTATGAATTGTCCGGCGGACAGCAGCAGCTCGTCTCCATCATGCGAGCGCTCGTTGTCGAACCGCAAATCCTGTTTCTCGACGAGCCGTTCTCGGCGCTCGATTACGAGATGACGCTGTTCGTGCGCGATCAGCTCCAGCGCATCTTCGTGGAGACCGGCACAACGACAGTGCTCGTCTCGCATGATCTCGAGGAGGCGGTTTACCTCGCCGATCGCATCCTCCTGCTCTCGCGCCGTCCGGCCACCATCGCGGACTACGTGCATTATGACGCCGCGCGGCCGCGCAGCGACGCAACGCTGTCGCAGCACGATTTCGTCCGGGTCAAGGCGCACTGCCTCGAGATTTTCCAGCGGGAGGTGCGCAAGGGATGAAGCCGGTCCATTTCGATCCTTACCTGCCGATCATCGGGGTCGTCGGTCTCATCGTCATCTGGTATTTGGCCGTGTGGTATCAGATCGTCGATCCTGTCCTATTGCCGTCACCGGTCGATACTTTCCGCGCACTGTGGAACGGCTTGGCAGGTGGTCGGCTTGGCTTCGATTTCATGCGCACGCTCGAGCGCACCATCTTGGCCATCCTGATCGCCGCGGCGATCGCCATTCCGCTCGGCATCGCGCTGGGCGCCTCGGAACGGGTCTATCGCTCGGTCGAGTTTGTCGTCGATTTTTTCCGCTCCACTCCTGCCTCAGCCATGTTTCCCTTATTCCTGGTGCTGTTCGGGGTCGGCGACAAAACCAAGATTTCGGTCGCCGCGTTCGGCGCCGCGCTGGTCATTTTGTTCAATGTCGCTTATGGCGTCATGAACGCCCGCAAGACGCGGCTCCTTGCTGCCAAGGTGATGGGCGCTTCGCGTATACGCGTCCTAACCGACGTGATGCTGCTCGAGTCGTTGCCGCAGACCTTCGTCGGCCTGCGCAACGGCGTCTCGCTTGCGCTCGTGATCGTCGTGGTGGCGGAGATGTTCATTGGCTCCACCGACGGGCTCGGCCAGCGCGTATTCGAGGCGCAGCAGCTCTTCGCCATGCCCGACATGTACGCGGCGATCTTCGCCGCCGGCGGGCTGGGCTACGGCCTCAACCTCATGTTTCTGCTCGTCGAGCGCCAATTCGTCCACTGGTCCGGAAAATAAATTGCCAATCGCGGTGAGACCCTGAGGCGACGGAGCGTCGGACAACAGCTGCCTCACTCCTGCTTCGCGATGCGGCCATCCCAGCGCTTGTCCAATTCGTCCAGCAGTGCCAAACATTCGTCCTCATGGACGAAACCAGGAATATGTTGAGTGTCTCGATCCCATTTCGCGTCATTCCGATGCTGGAAGACTCGTCTGCCGTATGAATCGTGTTGGCACATCGCGCCAGAGAGCCGCTTCATCGGGTATGGAATCAGGGAATACGGAGTACACGCAATGCGCCAAGCAATTTGAAAGCAGTCTTTGTCTCCCTGCAGATATTGATAGAAATAATCGCTGTTTGCATTCATGTGCACGGTAAGATTTAGCGCGCGCCATGCCGTTCGCTTAGCGATCAGCATCTGGCCACTCTCGAACGATGTTTCTTCTCGATAAGGCAAGTTGCATATCGTCCAGATTGGATTGCTGGCCGAAATTGGTGTCTTGTCTGGCCAAAACAGAGCCCCGGTCTAGCGAAATGCTGGTTCGTCAAACAGTATCTCGACATTGGTCAGCGGGACATTATCAGCATCGAGTAGTAAGACCTCTTCAAACGATGAATGTAGTAAGGCGTAGGGTTTGATTGCGTACCCGAGAAGCAGGCGAATTGGGTGACGTTTTCTGACAGCCAATGCGTCCACTGTCGTGACATCGAGAGGTCTAACCAATTCAGTCATAAAGGCATCCAGCTCGTAATGGCCGAAGTGCCACATTTCGATCGGAAGGCGGCAGCCCATGCGGCGAAGCATGTTGATGCAGACCCATGCGTATCGGAAGTACCGCGTTCCACCGGCACAAAGAACAATTCCCCGTCCGCCATAACGCCCGTTTGGATAGCTATCCAGTCGATCGAGGAATTGGACCAGATCGTTGCGCGCTGTCGTGTCGTCAAGCTTGCCGACGATTGAGTGGTCGGATGGGAGCTGCTCCTCGCGCAGTTCAATAAGCCGCGAATGCGCTATCGAAATAGCTTGCGATCTTGACAACCCAAGTTTGCGCTCAAGCTCGACGGCCAGATCCATCAATATTGAAGTCATTGCTTGCGGTTGTTTACGTAGCTTCCATGTCCCATCATCTGCAACATCGTTTCCAGCGGCTCGATGTTGGCCGCCTTAACGTTCGAAATAAAACTCTTCACGAGTCTTCAAGCTGTAACAGCTGATCTGGGGTCAGACCGTCGTACGGCGTCTGCAACTTTTTGCGGTCCACCCGAAGGCTCCCTGTCCCACGTGCAGCGCAATTGGACATCATTTAGAGGAAGCGCTGGCTTCAAGCATCCACAAACCTGGGGACTTTATCGAACAAATCGATCAGCAGCTTCTCCAGTGATAAGCCAAGCCCATGTGTTCTGATGTGTCCATCGACCTCCTCAACGTGCGGTCACGCCCGCGCGTGACTCCACGGACGCCCCGGCTGTTATTGAATCGGCGGGATGCCAGCCTTGACGATGATGTCGCGCCATTTGACGGATTCCGAGGCGATGAACTTGGCGAGCCCTTCGGGCGTCGTCGAGGTGCCTTCTGCGCCCTGCTCGACGATTTTGTGAGCGACCTGCGGATCCTTCATGGCTGTGACCAATTCCTCATTGAGCTTGGCGATGATCGGCTTGGGCGTCCCGTGCGGCGCCAATAGTGCGAGCCACCCAGACGCCTCGTAGTTGTTGATCCCGGCTTCGGCGGCCGTTGCAACGTCGGGGAGCGCAGTCATGCGCTTGCTTGTCGCGACCGCGAGGGCTCTCGCCTCACCGCTCTGCAGCGGGGGGCTGACGTTCGGAAGCCACTGGAACCCCACCGGCACGCTGCCCGCGATCAGGTCCGGCACATATTGCGCGATATTACGGTAGGGCACGTGGGTGAGCTCCAGTCCCGCCACCTGCTCGAAATAGACTCCCGCGAGATGTTGCGAGCTTCCGATGCCGACCGATCCGTAGTTGAGCTGTTTCGGTCGCCCCTTCGCGTAATCCACGAATTCGGTCAGCGATTTGATCGGTAGCTTCGAACTCACCACGACCAGAATGGGAAAATGGGCGAATAGCGAGATCGGCTCCAGGTCCTTCTCCGGGTCATAGCCGAGATCGCGGTAAAGCGTCCTGTTGGCAGCCATCGGACCGGCCGAACCCATCACCAGCGTGTAGCCGTCCGGGGTCGCCTTTGTTGCCGCGCTGGTGCCGATATTGCCGCCGGCGCCCGGGCGATTGTCGACGATGAAGGGCTGGCCGATGGACTTCGCCATCCGGTCGAGGAGAATGCGCATGACCACGTCGCTGGCACTGCCGCCCGCGAAGGGAACGATCACTTGGATGGGTCGCGTCGGATAGGCTTGCTCCGACGCCCTCGCCGGCGCGGCAAGGATTACGAAGACGGCTGCGGCCACGAGCAGAAGGCGCCAACGTTTCATGAAGATTCCCTCGCAGTTGGATGCCTTCAAGCGCAATTGGTCGATCCGTTCAAGCCCATTGTTCGGGCGCAATGCTCGATTTGCGGTCGCAATCTTCCCGTTGGAACGAAGCCCATATACGATGATCCAGTTTGCGGGCCCAGCAGGGGACACTCGTGAAACCAAATATCGACGGTGACGGTCAAAGTCTGCGTGGTTTCTTACGGCTAGTCGAAACCGAATATCCCGACGAATTGCTGCGCATTCGTGAGTCGATCGACCTGCGTTTCGATGCCACGGCACTGGTGTTCGAGCTCGAGCACGCCGGCAAGAACCCGCTTATCGTGTTCGAGAAGGTGCGCGGCAGCGGTATGCAGCTCATTACGAATGTCGCCGGCAATCGCAAGCTCTTGGCCGCGTGTCTGGGCGTAGAACCCGCCGATCTGCCAACCGCATTCCGCGAGCGGTGCCAAAAATACGTTCCCTGCGAAGTCGTTGATCGCGGCGCATGGGAAGACGTGGTGCTCGAAGGCGACGAAGTCGATCTGACCAAATTGCCGATCCCGCTGCAATTTGCGGTGGATGCCGCCCCCTACATCACTGCCGGGCAGATCGTGGCGCGCGATCCAGTGACGGGTATCGATACGACCGGTTTCCACCGCCTCATGCTCAAGGGCAAGAACCGGCTGGGCGTGTCGTTGCACTCACGCCGCCGCCTCTACGAATTTCATCGTCGTGCCGAGGAGCGCGGGCGATCGCTCCCCGCAGCCGTTACGCTCGGGACCCATCCGCTGCACTACATGGGCTCGATGGTCTATGCCTACCCACCACACGTGCGAAAATTCGAGATCATCGGTGGCTTATTCGGCGAACCCTACCGGCTCGCCCGCTGCGGGGTCGCCGATCTCGAAGTCCCCGCCGGCGCCGAGATCATCATCGAGGGCGAAATCTTGCCCAATGTGCACGAGCCCGAGGGGCCATTCAGCGAGTTCACAGGTTACGCCTCCTACCGGAGCACCCAGAACGTGTTCGTCGCGCACCGGATTCGCATGCGCCGCGACGCAATGTTCCACAGCGTCACCTCGGGGATGTCCAGGGATCACATCTTGATCTCCTGCATCACTCGGGAAGGCGAAATTCTCAACGCGCTGCGGCGCAATTTACCGAACGTACGTGCGGCGCACGTCCCGCACACCACCTGCGGCGCCTTCATGGCTTTCATTTCGATGAAGAAGATCGCCGAAGGCGAGCCGCAGATGGCGATCATGGCCACGCTCGGCACCGAACAGTACACGAAATACGTCATTGTCGTGGATGATGACGTCGATATCTTCAACATCAACGACGTGATGTGGGCGATTGCCACGCGTGTGCGGGCGGAGAAGGACATTGTGTTCGTCCCGGGAGCGAAGGGCGCCATTCTCGACCCGACCTCGGACCCGGAACATTTCACGCTGACCAAGATGGGCATCGACGCCACGCGTCCAGCGGGACGTGACTTTGCCGAGCGGCTGACCATCTCCGATGAGCAGCGCGCCCGAGCGCGCTCGCTCCTGGCCGCGGCCGGCGTGAAGGTTTAATTGGGCCGAGCGATCCGCGAAATCCCCTTCGATTTCGTGGCTCGCTGATGCATGACAGCGGCGACTGCAACTGGTCGTGGGTAGCCAGCCATTCCCAGACCGGTATGAGGATGCTGTTATGAGCTCTTGCGCGGCAGGTATTTCTCCGAGCGCTTTTCTACCTCGGCCCATTCCGCCTCGGTCAGTTTCACTGTGCCGACGAATTTGTTTGTGAACAGCGTCTGCGTCGGCGGAGCGTTCGTCACGCCCATATAGGTCTCGACCGTCTTCGCTGTTGTGGCGACAAGGTCGGGATCCATGTAGCCGAGCCCGTGTTGTCGCACCGCTGGCACGACGCCGAGCGCAGTGCTCACCGCCTGCCCGTACTCGATCACCTTTTGATTGGCGACGCTGCCGCCTTGAAACTCCTTCACGCTTTCGAGGTGGAGTGCGACTGATCTTTCCGGGTTCAAGTAGACGTATTGGAGCCCTTCCATCAGACCGCCAACGAACGCCTCGCAAAGTTCCGGCTTCCTCTCGATGGTGACGCGTTTGCATGCGACCACGTTGCTGAACATCTTTACCCCGTAGTCCTCGTACAACATGCTGTTGATCTCGAGGCCCTGCGCCCACAGGCTCGGCGCGATGCTACCGAAGAAGTTTCCTTCTGCTTTGACCTGCTTTTCCACTAACGCCTTGATTAGCGCGGCCGCGTCCATGGTCACCTTATTGACCTTCTTGTCGTCGATTCCTGTAGCCTTGATAAAAGCCGGCCAGAGTTGGAAATCGCCGCTACCGACGTCAAAGGCAACCGTCTGACCTTCGAGGTCCTGAGGCTTGTTGATACCGTATTCCTTGAGCGAAAAAATTCCGACTGGAGAGCGCGGCCAGATGCCTGCGACGGCGACAAGGTCGAGTCCTCGCGCGGCGCAGTTCATCATCACTGCCAGATCGAGAATCCCGAAATCATACTGCCCCTGATCAACCGGCACGCAGACCCGGCCGGAACCGAAGCCGCGGTCGATGGTCACGTCGAGTCCGCGCTTCTCCCAAAAGCCCATCTTCTTCGTGACGAACGCGTAGCTGAAGGTTCCGAGCGGCAACCAGGGCAACGTCATCTTGACGGGAGTTGCGGCGCGCACGATCGCGGGTGCTCCAATCCCGAAGCCCGTCGACACGACGGTGCCAGCAGTGAGCTTCAGGAAAGAACGGCGCTGGATTGTCATTGCAGTCACTCCTCTGTGGGATCGGTGCATTTTTACGATCGGGTCGGGCGCCCAATGTTGGACGCTCATACGAACAGGCAGGGCGCGTCACCCTCCTCCGGAGCCAACGGCATCGGACGGCGGCTGCCAGTATACCGCCCAACCTTCCACGCCAGCGATGATCGCGTAGAGCGCAAGTCCGCTGATGCTCAGCCAGGCAATCGCTGCCAGCATCAGCGGGGTATCCAAGAGCCCGCCGGCGAGCTTGATGAGGTAGCCGATGCCTTCCTGAGATGCCACAAACTCCGAGACGATCACGCCGATGATGGCAAGCGTAATGGAAATCTTCATGCCGGCGAAGATATGGGGCAGGGCACTAGGCATGCGTATTTTCCAGAAAATCTGCCAAGGCGAACCCATGAAGGTGCGCGCCATACGATGGATATCCTCGTCCACCGATTCGAAACCCATCGCCGCGTTGATGGTCATGGGAAAGAACGCGACCAGGAACGCCAGCAGCAGACTCGACATGGTGCCGGTCCCGAACCACACGATGAACAAGGGCGCGATGGAAATTTTCGGGATCACCTGTGAGACGATGATCACCGGGTAGAAGCCCTTGCGGATTATGGTCGAGTACGTGATCAACACGGCGACGAGGACGCCGCCGACGACGGAAAGTCCAAATCCGAGCATCGTGAGATAAAGCGAGGGCCACAGATGCGCCAGCAGGAGGTCGTGCCGCTGTGCCATGGCCTCGAGTACCGCCGAAGGCGGTGGCAATATGATACTGCGGATGTTCAATGTCCTGACGCTGATCTCCCATCCCAAAAGAAGGAGCGCCGCGACGAGGATTGGCCAGGCGATCGATGCTGCGCGGTTTCCGATGCTATTGCGCATGGCTCGCCTCGATCGCTTTGCGGAGATGACGAACCAGACGGTTGAACGTCTCATCCTCGGTCACCGCAATGGGCCGCGGCCGCGGAAGGTCAATTACGAGTTCGTCAATTACGGTCGCCGGACGACGGCCCATGACCACAACGCGGTCCGAGAGGAATGCCGCTTCGCGGATGCTATGGGTGACGAAGATCACCGTCTTACGGTTGACCTGCCAAATCCGTTGCAGCTCGACCGCCATTTCGTCGCGCGTGATCGCGTCCAATGCGCTGAATGGCTCATCCATCAGTAGGATGCTGGGATCGTGCACGAGCGCCCGGCAAATCGCGACGCGCTGCCGCATACCCCCCGACAGCTGACGCGGCAACATGGCGGCAAATTCGTCGATTTTCGCCATCTGCAGCAGTTCCATCGCGCGTCGGCGGTATTGCGGACGCGGCAGCTTCAGCAACTCGATAGGAAACAGCACGTTTTGCAGAACCGTGCGCCAGGGGAGCAGAACCGGGCTCTGGAAAACAACACCTACCTCCTGCCGAGGACCTCTCACTCTCATGTCTTTGATGCGGATCTCGCCGCCGCTGGGGCCGATCAGCCCTGCAATCATCATGAGCAGCGTGCTCTTGCCGCAACCGCTTGGACCCAGCACGCTGAGAAACTCCCCGTCGGCGACATCGAACGAGAGATGGTGGATCGCCTCGAGGTCGCCGAATGTTTTCTGGAGAGCTGAGACGCGCACAATCGCGCCGCTATGGCCGCCGGGAGGTGCGGTGTCTGCCGCCGGCCAGGCGGTTGCCGAGCGCATTGCACCGCTCTCTTGAGTCCTGGTACCGGCAGCCATAACCGTCGGTTCGAAACCGCGCACATCAAGCGATTTCTGTGCCAAGTTGGCGCGGAGACCTCGTGCTATCATACTCATTCCTAACCGCAAACAGAGTCTAGGCATGTCTGACCAAGGGGTCGGGGCTTCCGTTCTGCGCAAAGAGGATGACCGGTTTCTGCGCGGTCGCGGCCAGTATGTCGCTGATTTCCGCGTCTCCGGCGCGCGTGAGGTTGCCTTCGTGCGAAGCACGGTCGCGCACGGCCGCATTCGCAACGTGCACGTTCCGGACAAGCATAACGGGGTGGTCTTCACCGCGGCTGACTTAGCCAACGTCAAGCCT
Organism: Xanthobacteraceae bacterium; assembly: GCA_035263865.1. GTDB lineage: Bacteria > Pseudomonadota > Alphaproteobacteria > Rhizobiales > Xanthobacteraceae > VAZQ01. The sequence continues at coordinate 35,545 of DATFQX010000443.1, read as the reverse complement.
GTTCGAGCGGCAACCACGCTCAGCGGATTCAAGCACTCGTCGGAACCAATTCTGGCTAAGGACAAAGTTCGGTATGTGGGGGAACTCGTCGCCATGTGCGTCGCGCCGTCGCGGGCGCAAGCGGAGGACATCGCCGACACCGTCGCTGTCGATTACGAGGAGTTGGAACCCGTGGTCGACATGCTGGCCGCGCGCGAAGCCGACGCGCCGCTGGTGCACGAGGAGTGGGGCGACAACGTCTTTATCGAATTTTTCCAGGATGGCGCGATCGAGCGCGTTGCCGAAGCCGCTACCATCAAGGTCACGCGCGACATCCGCACCGCGCGACAGTGCATGTTTCCAATGGAGGGCCGCGGCGTCGTCGCCCAATGGGATGCGCGGCTGCGTTTTCTCACGCTGATCACGGCGACCCAAATGCCGCACGTCGTGCAGCGCGGCGTGGCCGAATGCCTGAGCCTGAGCGACGGTTCCGTTCGCGTGATTTCTCCCGATGTCGGCGGCGGCTTCGGCTACAAGGGTCTGCTCTGCCGGGAAGAGGTCGCGCTGGCTTGGCTCGCCATTCGCGTCGGAATGCCGGTGCGTTGGCTGGAAGACTGCCGCGAGCATTTGAGTGCGAGCGCAAACTGCCGCGAGCACCACTACCGCATCACCGGCTACGCCGATCGCAATGGCCGACTGCTGGCGCTCGATTGCGCTGCCACCGTAGATGCCGGGGCGTACTCGGTCTATCCCACCTCGTCTGCGCTGGAAGCCGCGCAGGTCGCGAGCTTGCTGCCCGGACCTTACGATTTCAGTATCTACCGCTGCCGTGCCGCCGCCGTCGCGACCAACAAGTGTCCGATCCTGCCGTATCGGGGGGTGGCGCGCTCGGGCGTGTGTCTTGCCCTCGAGGTCATCATGGATGCGCTTGCCCGGCAAGCGGGCATCGAACCATACGAGGTGCGGCTGAGAAATCTCGTCCGTCCGGAACAGATGCCGTTCGAGAACGTGACGAAGAAACAATTCGACGGAGGCGATTATCCCGAATCCCTGCGCCGCGCGGTTGCCGCGATCGATCTGCCAGCAATCCGCAAGCGGCAGCGAAACGGCGAGCCTGACGGGCGGCTCCTCGGCGTCGGTTTTTCAATCTTTTGCGAGCAGGGGGCGATGGGAACTGCGGTGCTGGCCGATTGGGGCCGCCCGGTCGTACCGGGATACGAACAAGCGAGCGTGCGGCTCACCGCTGACGGGGACGTCGAGATCCGCGTCGGCACCCATTCGCACGGCCAGGGCCACGAGACAACATTGGCTCAGGTGGCACACGAGATCCTCGGCACCGAATTTGACCGCATCAAGGTCTTGCAGGGCGATACGCTCTACGTTCCGTTCTCCACGGGAACGTGGGCCTCTCGCTCGATGGTGATGGCGGGCGGGGCCGTCGCGCAGGCCTCACGCATGCTGGCCAAACGGGCAAGCCGGATCGGCGCGTGGTTGTTGCAGGCCGATCCCGCCGAGGTGCGGGTCGTGAAAGGCTGCGTGGTCGGGCGCGCCGCCAGCGTGACCTTAGGTGAGGTCGCGCGGGCCTGGTATCTGCAGCCGCAGAATCTCCCTCCCGGGCTCGAAGAAAGCGGCCTGGAGGTCACCACGGGTTATCGTCCCGCGCGTGACATGGGTACGTTCAGCTATGCCAGCCATGCCGCGCTCGTGGCGGTCGATCCCGGCACCGGACTCGTTGAGATTCTCGACTACGTGGTCGTCGAAGACGGCGGCAAACTCATCAATCCGATGATCGTCGACGGGCAAGTGCAGGGAGGGACTGCACAGGGGATCGGCACCTGCCTTCTGGAGGCAGTCCCGTTCGATGCCAACGGCCAACCTTTGGCATCGACCATGCTCGACTATCTCGTGCCCGGCGCGAGCGAGGTCCCCGATATTCGCGTGCTGCACATGGAGACGCCCTCGCCGCATACCGAGTTCGGCATGAAAGGCATCGGCGAAGGCGGGGCGGTGGGCCCGCCCGCCGCGATCGTCTGCGCCGTCAACGATGCTTTGTGCGCACTCGGCGCCGAAGTGCACGACCTGCCGCTCACGCCCGAGCGAATCCTCAACGCAGTGGCGGCCGCTTCGACGTCGCGAGGAGCGCCATGAAGCCCGCCCGTTTCGAATTTGCGCGCGCAAGGAGCCTCGGCGAGGCCGTCACCATCCTGCGCCAGGCGTCCGGCAGCGCGAAGGTTATTGCGGGCGGCCAGTCACTGGGCCCGATGTTGAACCTCCGCCTGGCGCGGCCGAGCATCCTGGTCGATATCACCCCGATTCCTGAATTGACGCACATCGAAGAAGACACCGACGGCCTCGTCATCGGCGCCTGCATCACCACCTCCGATATCGAGGATGGGCGCGTGCGCATGGACCGTTTGCCGATTCTCGCGGCCGTTGCCGCCGGTATCGCCTACCGTGCGGTCCGCAACCGCGGGACGATCGGAGGCAGCATTTGTCATGCTGACCCGTCGGGAGATTGGTTGCCGGTGCTGTGCGCCCTGGCGGCGGAATGCATTGTCACGGATGGCAAGCAAACGCGACGCGTGCCGGTCGAACAATTCGTGGCCGGTGCGTTCGAGGTGAGGCTCGAAACAGCAGAGTTGCTGCAAGCTATCCGCATTCCGCGCCCCTCCCGCAGCGCCCGCTGCGGCTATTATAAGGTGTGCCGCAAGGCCGGGGAGTTCGCGCTCGCGAGCGGCGCAGTGTTGCTCGATCGCGAACGCGAGCGCTTCCGAGCGGTCATGGGTGCGACCCAGGGCCGGCCTATCGTGATCGAAGACGCGCGCAGGCTATTGGGAGCCATTCCGCAGCGCGGAATGGCGGTTCGCCTTCACGAAGAAGCGACCAACGAGCTGCTCCAGGGCACCGGACTCCCGGTCAATGGCCGCGTTCACGCGACCGCTCTCGCACGGGCGGCTGCCCAGGCGATGGCTTGATGCGCTCGGTCCAGCTCACCGTGAATGGCGTTTCTATTCTCGAGAACATCGAGCCGCGCCTGAATCTCGCCGACCTGCTGCGCGAGCGCCTGGGCTTGACCGGCACGCATCTGCGCTGCGAGCAGGGCGCCTGCGGTGCTTGCACGCTGCTCATCGATGGGGAGCCCGCGCGATCGTGCATCACCTATGCTGTCCTGTGCGAAGAGGCGCAGATCACGACTATCGAGGGACTCGAGAACGATCCCGTCATGGTCGCACTGCGAAGGGCGTTCACCGCCGAGCATGGCTTGCAATGCGGCTTCTGTACGCCCGGCATGCTGATCACCGCGCGCGACATTGTCTCGCGTCTTCCCGACGCCGACGAGCGCCGCATTCGCCTCGAACTCAGCGGCAATCTCTGCCGATGCACCGGCTATGTCGGGATCGTGCGTGCCGTCCGCCGCGTACTGGAGGAACGCCGTGCCGGGCTTTTCGCCGTCACGCCATCCGAACGAGACAAGTTAGGGCCGGTGGGATCCGGCCGCGCCGCCCCGGCGGTCGGCGACACACCGCTCTCGATCGCCGTTCCCATGGGCGGCGACACGCGTGGGGCCTATCACGCAGCGGATTTGGGCCTTGCCGGCAAAAAGCCGAACATCGACATCTGCCAGTCCTTTGTCATCGCGCGGCCGCAAGCCGAGGTCTGGAATCGTCTTGGGGACATTGAGCGCGTGGTGCCGTGCTTGCCCGGAGCTACGCTGAGCGGCTTGCGCGGCGACCGGCTGCAGGGGCAACTTGTCGTCAAGCTCGGCCCGATCGCGGCTACGTTCAATGGCGAAGCTCGCGTCGTACGTGACGAGGCCATACGGCGCGGCGTTATCCTGGCAGCGGGGAGAGACCGCCTCGGCGCCTCGCGGGCGAGCGCCGAGCTCGAATACCGGCTGAGCGCGGAGCAGGGCGGCGCGGCGACACGCGTCGATTTCACGCTGCGCGCTCTTCTGCTCGGACCCTTGGCGCAATTCGGCCGCAGCGCGATCGTCAGCGATTTGGCGGCTCGAATAAGCGATATATTCGCCCGCAACCTCGAGCGGCAGTTGGCCGGCTTGCCCCCTGCTGCGGACCAGTTAACGCGGGCGCTACCAGCAGGCTCGTTGCTCGCAGCCCTTATTGTCGCCCGGATGAAGAGCGCGCTGGCGCGATTGTTGGGCAGGTTTCGGAGATGAGAGAAGTACGCGCCTTGACCCAGGGCATCGGAGCTCGAGTCGGCAGAAAGGAAGATGATCGCCTCTTGCGCGGTCGCGGGCAATTCGTCGCCGATATTCGACTGCCCGGAATGAAGGACGTCGCCTTCGTCCGCAGCCCCGTAGCGCATGCCCGCATTCGCGGCATTTCCATTCCATCCGCTCAGCGCGGCAGCACGTTCACGGCCTCCGATCTGGTTGGCGTGAAGCCGATCCGCGCGGTCTCTGGGTTGCGCGGCTTTAAAGTCTCGGAGCAGCCGCCGCTCGCCATCGACAAGCTGCGCCACGTGGGCGAGCTCGCGGCGATGTGCGTCGGCACAACGCGCTCGCAAGCCGAAGATCTGGCAACGGCGGTGACCCTCGATCTGCAGGAATTGCCGGCTGTGTACGACATGCTGGAAGCGCGCAAAAGCGGCGCCGTAGTGGTCCACGAGCATTGGGGCGACAACGTATTTCTCGAGACTTTTATCGATGTCGACATCAGCAAGGCATTCGATGCCCCGATCAAGGTCTTCCGCGAGATCCGCACCGCTCGCCAATGCATGGCGCCAATCGAAGGGCGCGGCGTCGTTGCGTTCTGGGACACGCGGCTGGAACAATTGACGGTGTATTCGGCCTGCCAGATGCCCCACATCGTGCGCACGGGATTGGCCGAATGTCTCGGCCTCGAAGAGGGACAGGTCCGCATCATCGCCCCCGACGTCGGCGGCGGGTTCGGCTACAAAGGCATCTTGCTGCCCGAGGAGATTTGTCTCGGCTGGCTCGCTATGCATTGCGGCCATCCGGTGCGCTGGATCGAGGACCGCCGCGAACATCTCATCGCCGGCGCCAATTGCCGGGAGCACCACTACCGTATCACCGCCTATGCCGAGCGCGACGGCCGTTTGCGCGGCATCGACTGCGAGGCCGCGGTCGATTCCGGCGCCTATTCGTCCTACCCGTTCTCTGCCTGCTTGGAAGCTGCGCAGGTGGCAAGCATCCTGCCGGGACCATATGATTTTCTCGCCTATCGCTGTCGCACGTTCTCCGTCGCCACAAACAAATGCCCGATTCTGCCGTATCGCGGCGTGGCACGCACGGGAGTCTGCTTCGCCCTCGAACTCGTGCTCGACGCGCTCGCGCGCGAGGCCGGCATCGAGCTGCACGAGGTCCGACAAAGAAATCTCGTGCGACCCGAGCAGATGCCGTTCGACAACATTACCAAAAAGCATTTCGATAGCGGCGATTATCCGCAATCATTGCGCCGCGCAGTGGCGGCGCTCAATGTCCCGGAAATAAGAAAGCGGCAGAAACGCGCGCAGCCGGATGGGCGTCTCGTTGGGCTGGGCCTTGCGACCTATTGCGAACAGGCCGCGCACGGCACGTCGGTCTACTACGGCTGGGGCATCCCGATGGTGCCGGGGTACGAACAAGCAACTGCACGGCTAACGCCAGACGGCGGCCTGGAGCTGCGCGTCGGCGTGCACTCGCACGGCCAGGGACTGGAAACGACGCTGGCGCAAGTCGCCCATGAAATTCTCGGTATCGACATCGGCAGGATCAAAGTCGTGCTCGGCGATACTGCGCTCACGCCTTATTCGACCGGCACCTGGGGCTCGCGCTCGATGGTGATGGCTGGCGGCGCCGTGGCGGCGGCGTGTCGCGAGATCGCAAAACAAGCGACCGTGATCGGCGCGCGGCTGCTGCAGACCGACCCGACGCAGATCGTCGTTCATGCCGCTCAGGCTGTCGGCCCGCACGGCGCCGTCAGCTTGGCCGAAATCGCTCGTGCCTGGTACCTGCGCCCGCAAGATCTGCCCGACGCTGTCGATCCCCGGGGCCTCGAAACGACGATTGGATACAAGCCTGCGCGCGACAGCGGGACTTTCAGCTATGCCACGCATGCCGCCTTGGTCGCCGTCGATCCGGAGACCGGCGAAGTGGAAATTCTGCGCTACGTCATCGTTGAAGACGGCGGCAAGCTGGTCAATCCCATGATCGTAGACGGACAAATCCACGGCGGCTTCGCACAAGGCGTGGGCACGGCGCTTTACGAGGAAATGCCGTTCGATCGTTCGGGCCAGCCACTCGCTTCGACGCTCGCGGACTACCTGCTGCCCGCAGCCACCGAGGTCCCCGCCCCGGTGATTGACCATATGGAGACACTGGCGCCCTATACTGAGTTCGGCGTCAAAGGAATCGGCGAGGGCGGGGCCATCGCGCCGCCCGCGGCCATCGCCAACGCGGTCAACGATGCGCTACGGCCGCTCGGCGTCGAACTGTTGATATCGCCGATCACCCCGCAACGCATCGTTGCGGCCATCGCGCGGCGGGAGCAATTGCCAGGCCGGGCGCGGATTGACTGATGTGAAAATCGCCGCTTAATGACGGCTTCCTGCGGCTGCATGTGTGGGCATCGCAAATGAACACGAATGTCACCCAGACGCTTCTTAAAAAAATCGACGACAGCCGCGACAAAGCGGTCTCTTTTCTGCAGCAGATGATCGCTATCCCCAGCGTCACCGGTGACGAGGCCCAGATCCAGAAGTTTCTTGCAGATTACATGACGAAGATCGGTCTCGATGTCGATATGTGGGAAACCGATTGGGAAGAACTGAAGAAGCATCCTGGGTACCGGCCCGTTGATCGAGGCTACGAAGGACGGCCCAACATCCTCGCCACCTTGAAGGGCACGGGCGGGGGACGCTCGGTGCTTCTGAACGGCCATACCGATGTCATACCGGTCGGCGGCGGCGAGGGATGGAGCGACGATCCCTGGTCAGCCACCATCAAGAACGGCCGCATCTATGGGCGCGGCTCCGCCGACATGAAAAGCGGTGTCGCCAGCCATATCATGGCGGTGGAATGCCTGCTGGCCGCGGGCCTGAAGACCAAGGGCAACATTTACATCAATGTCGTCGTCGACGAGGAGGTCAGTGGCCACGGCACGTTGGATACCGTCATCCGCGGCTACAAGGCTGATGCTGGCATTTCCGGCGAGACCAGCGATCTGGCGGTCCAGCCGGCTTGTATCGGCCGCATCTGGTTCGAAATCGAGATTCACGGCAAGCCTGCCGGCATTCAAAAGCGTTACGAAGGGATCAGCGGCATCGATCTCGGAAACAAAATCGTCAAGGCGGTCGCGGACCTCGAGGCCAAGCGCGTCGCGACCGCGACCCATCCGCTCTATCCGAACGCCCTTGACACGCTTCCCTGTATCATCGGCAGCTTCTCCGCCGGCAACTATCCGAGCGCGTTTCCCGCCAATTGCCTGCTTAAGGGAAGTATCGGTACCGTACCCGGCGAGGACCACGAAGGCGTAAAGCGGAGTCTGGTAGAGCAGGTGGCACGCGCGGCGGCCGAGGATCCTTGGATGAAGGCCCATCCGCCCAAGGTGCGGTTTGTCGGCTATGACGCGCAGGCCTCCGAAATCCCGCGAGATCATCCGATCGTGCAGACCGTGTGCCGAAATTACAAACAAGTGACCGGTCGCCAGCCCGAGATCAGCGGCCGCCAGGGCGCGGCCGATACGCGGTTCCTCAACCGCTATGCCAACACCCCGACCGTGATCTTCGGCCCGGGCTCGACCGCCGTCATGCACGCCAATGATGAGTATGTTTCCATCGACGATTACCTGACGGCGATCAAAGTTGTGGCATTGAGCATCTGCGATTGGTGCGGCGTCGATCAACCTTAGTGCGCAGGATCAACAGCCGGCCAGAGCACGCCTGCGCTGTCGTTTCGCTTCAAGCTATCAAGAGAGGTCGTGGGCCGGGAGAGATCATTGCAGCGACGTCCCACCATCGCAGTCATCGGCGGAACCGGGGAGCTGGGCTCGGCGCTGGCAAAGCGTTGGGCGGCGGCTGGCTATCCGATCGTGCTGGGCTCGAGGTCCAAGCAGAAAGCGCAGGCCACCGCCGAGAAGATGAAGAGCGATATCGGTGCTGCCGCGCTCAGCGGCGAAGACAATCGCACCGCCGCCGCTACCGCGGAGATCGTAATTGTCGCAGTGCCTTATGCGAGCCATGAATCGATCCTCGATGAGATCAAGTCGGCGGTGGCCGGCAAGATTGTGGTGGATGCTGTCGTGCCGCTCGTTCCTCCCAAAATCTCGGTGGTGAAGTTTCCCCCCGATGGATCCGCCGCCTTGGCCGCGCAGCGGTTGCTTGCGGGAACGGCGCGCGTCCAGGCCGCGTTCCACAATGTCAGTGCAGCCAAGCTCCATTCCAGCGGCGCGGTTGATTGCGACGTGCTCGTGTTCGGGGACGATCAGGCGGCGCGTGGGGTCGTGATCGAGCTCGCGAATGCGGCGGGAACGCGCGGCATTGATGGCGGGCCGCTGGCCAACTCCGCTGCCGCGGAGGCGCTGACCTCCGTGCTCATCGGGATCAATCGGCGCTATAAGGTCGAGGGCGCCGGCATTCGCATCACCGGACTATAGCCGCCGCAGCGATCATGAGCTCTGCGATATTGTCTGAGGATCTCGTGCATGGCAGCAATCTCAGCTGCGAGGAGGCGGGGGCGCTCGTGGATTGCGAGCTTGGCACGCTGCTGCACGCGGCAGCCCGCCGGCGCGATGCGGTCCACGGGTCTGTTATCTCCTATTCACGCAAGGTCTTCATTCCGCTGACCAGGCTTTGCCGCGACGTCTGCCACTACTGCACGTTTGCCCATCCGCCGCGCAAGAATGAACGAGCCTATCTGTCGCTCGACGAAGTCCTTGCGATCGCGCGAGCGGGTCAGGCAGCAGGCTGCAAGGAAGTCCTGTTCACGCTCGGCGATCAGCCGGAGCGGCGCTATCGCAGTGCCGCCGACGAGCTTTTCCGCCTCGGACATCGCACAACCTTGTCTTATCTCGCCCAGGCTGCGCGGGTGGTGCACGAGCAAACTGGCTTGCTGCCGCACCTCAACCCGGGCCACCTGGCGCGAGCCGACGTTACTGCCTTGCGCACAGTCTCCGTGTCCCAGGGGCTCATGCTCGAGTCAGTATCCGAGCGGCTGTGCGGGCCCGGAGGGCCGCACCACGGCTCGCCCGACAAGTATCCCGGCGCGAGGCTGGCGAGCATCCGCGCCGCCGGCGAACAACGCGTCCCGTTCACCTCGGGCATCCTGATCGGCATCGGCGAAACACGTGAAGAGCGGATCGACTCGCTGCTTGCTTTGCGCGAGCTCAACGACCGTTACGGCCACATCCAGGAAATCATCATCCAGAATTTCCGACCGAAGCCTGGAACGCGCATGGCGCATTGGCCCGCGCCATCACTCGAGGATCACCTTTGGACGATTGCAATCGCGCGACTTTTGTTCTCGCCGTCAATGAGCATCCAGGCCCCGCCGAATCTCAGTCCGGGCGTGCTGTCGCGCTTGATCGATGCGGGCATCAACGATTGGGGCGGCGTGTCGCCGGTCACGCCGGATCATGTCAACCCGGAGGCGCCATGGCCCGCTTTGGATGCGCTCGCACGCGCCACGAAAGCAGCGGGCAAGCAATTGGTCGAGCGGCTGGCGATCTATCCCGCGTACGCTCGCCATGCCGACAGATGGGTCGATCCAGCACTGCGGACTTCTCTGTTTCGGCACATCGACGCCGACGGATGGCCGCGCACCGATGAATGGTCCCCCGGCGCCCGCGCCCGGCTGCCCGATTGTGTCGCTGGCCTCGGCCGTCCAGCGATTGCTGATGAACTGCCCGCGATCTTGGGACGGGCTCAGGCCGGGAAGGCGCTCGGCGAAGGCGACATCGTGCGGCTGTTTCGCTGTCGCGGGGACGAGTTTGCGGCGGTCTGCACGGCAGCCGACGAGCTGCGACAGGCCAGCAATGGTGAGACCGTCTCGTACGTGGTCACCCGCAACATCAACTACACCAACATCTGTTACTTCAAATGCGGCTTCTGTGCCTTCTCCAAGGGCAAGATGAGCGAAAATCTGCGCGGCCGGCCGTATGAACTCTCGCTTGCGGAGGTCGCGCAGCGCGCGCGCGAGGCGTGGGCGCGCGGCGCGAGCGAAGTATGCATGCAGGGCGGCATCCATCCGCGTTACAGCGGAGCCACTTACCTCGAGATTTGCGACGCCGTGAAAAGCGCCGCGCCAGATATTCACCTCCACGCGTTCTCTCCACTCGAAGTGCATCAAGGCGCTGCGACGCTTGGCGTTCCCCTCGCGGCTTTTCTGCGCGCCCTGCAAGCGGTGGGGCTCGGCACGCTCCCGGGGACGGCGGCGGAAATCCTCGACGATGAGGTGCGCGCCGTACTCTGCCCGGACAAGATCGATACCGGGCGATGGCTCGAGGTGATGCGTGTCGCGCATCGAAGCGGCTTGCGCAGCACCGCGACGATCATGTTCGGCCATGTGGATCACTACGAGCATTGGGCGCGACATCTTCTGCGCATCCGCGAGCTGCAGGAGGAGACCGCCGGTTTCACCGAGTTCGTGCCGCTACCCTTCGTGCATATGGAGGCTCCGATCTATCTCAAAGGCCGCGCTCGGCGCGGCCCCACCTTCCGCGAGGCGGTGCTGATGCACGCGATTGCGCGCCTCGCCCTCAATCCGCTCATCACCAACATTCAGACGTCTTGGGTGAAGATGGGCCGCGAAGGCGTGAAGTTCTGTCTGGGCAGCGGAGCCAACGATCTCGGCGGTACGTTGATGGACGAAACGATCACGCGATCGGCCGGCGCTGCGCACGGACAAGAGACGGCGCCGGTCGAGATGGAGCGCATCATTCACTCCCTTGGTCGCACACCGCGCCAGCGCGACACGCTTTACTGCACTGTCCCACAGGAGCGTTACCGCGCCTCCTTTGCTGCGCGTCCTAGCGCGCAACCTCACGCAGTCGCGTCGACCTTATGACGGGACCATTCCTCATCCGGCCCGAGATCGTCGATGCCAAGCGCCGCCGTAGGGCGCTCGAATTCATGCGTACTGCCCAGGTGAGCCTGCCCACTTGGAGCGACCTCGCCGACCCGGCACACATCCCGGCTGCCATCGAGTCGAGTCTCGAATCAGTCGGCCCGGACGAAGCGGATGAGAAGAACCTTTGGCGCGTTCATTGGTTCAACGCCGCCGATCGCAAGAAACGCGTGCCGCTGCCTGGCCATGTCGTGCTGCCGGAGGCGCTCACTGGCGTGAAGGCGCCGATCGTGCTCCTCCTCGGGCGGCGCTTTCCCATGATCGGAGCGCACAAGGTGCTCGCCGCCTATGCGTGTTTGGTGCCGCGGCTGGTGATCGGCCGTTTCGATCCTGCGCGCGATAGAGCGGTATGGCCGTCTACGGGAAATTACTGCCGTGGCGGGATTGCCATTTCACGCATCCTCAACTGCCGCGGCGTCGCCGTGTTGCCCGCTGGCATGAGCCGAGAGCGCTTCGATTGGCTGCAGGATTGGGTATCAGACCCCGGCGATATCATCCGCACGCCGGGAACCGAAAGCAACGTCAAGGAAATCTACGACAAATGCGCCGAGCTTGTCCGCGACGAGCGCAATGTCATCATCAATCAATTTTCCGAATTCGCCAACTACTTGATCCATTATCACTGCACCGGTGCCGCGTTCGATCGCGTATTCTCGCATCTCAAAAGCATCAATCCCGAGCGTCGACTGGCCGCTTTCGTCTCGGCGACCGGATCGGCCGGAACGATCGCGGCCGGCGACTATTTGAAATCACGGCACGGCACGAAAATCGTCGCGGCCGAAGCCCTCGAATGCCCGACCATGCTTTGCAATGGTTATGGTGAGCACAATATCCAGGGTATTGGCGACAAGCATATTCCTCTGATCCACAACGTCATGAACACCGACCTCGTCGTCGGCGTATCCGATCTGGCCAGCGACTCGCTCAATCTGTTGTTCGGCGGCAATGTCGGGCGCAGCTACGTGGTCGGACGGCGCAAGATCGACCCGGATGTGGTGAGTACCTTCGACGATATCGGCATCTCGGGGCTCGCGAATATCGTCGCCGCGATAAAGATCGCCAAGCATCTTGATTTTGGCGCCCACGATGTGCTCATGACGGTAGCCACTGACAGCGCGCTCCTCTATGCCAGCGAGCGACAGCGATTTCTGGCGCGCCGTTTTCGGGACGGTTTTGATGAAGTCAATGCCGGCGAGATCTTTAGCCGCCATTTGGAAGGCATCGTGGACGACCACGTCCTCGAGCTGACTCATGTCGATCGCAAGCGTATCTTCAATCTCGGGTACTTCACCTGGGTGGAGCAGCAGGGCGTGACGATCGATGATTTCGAACAGCGCAGGGACCAGCGGTTCTGGCGCGGTCTCGTAGACAGCATTCCGGTCTGGGATCGTTTGATCGAGGATTTCAACGTGGAGGTCGGTGCCTCGCGCGATCGCTGACCGTCATGACAGAAGCCCAAGGCAACTCGATCGGTACTCCCGGCTATCTTGAGCTGCGTCAAGAATTATTGCGCCGCGACCGAAGCTTGCGCGACAAGGTCGTCTCGCTAGAGGAGGCGACCTCGTTCGTGCGCGACGGGGATTCGGTCGGCATCGGCGGCAGCACCATGTCGCGCACTCCCATTGGGATGATCTGGGCGCTCATCCGCGCCGGCCGAAAGCGATTGACCTGCTCGCGCAGCATCGTCTCCAGCGACGGCGACCTGCTGTTGGCATCCGGTATCTGCGATCGCATCGTGACGAGCTGGTTCAGTCAGGGAATCCTGTGGGGCGTCTCCAAAGTGATGCGCCACTACGTGGAGACCGGAAAAGCGCGGTACGACGAGTGGAGCCACATGGCCATGGGCATGCGATTCCGCGCCGGGGCCATGGGCGTTCCATTCATGCCGATTCGATCGATGCTGGGGTCGGATGTGCAAAAGCAACGTCCAGAGGCGGTCGAAATCGATTGCCCGTTTACCGGCGAGAAGCTGCTGCTCGTTCCCGCGCTTAATCCCGACGTCGCCTTGATTCACGTCCAGCGGTGCGACGCCTACGGCAATGCGCAGATCGATGGGCTGCAATTCATGGACATCGATTTGGCGATGGCCGCCAACAAGGTGATCCTGACAACCGAGCGCATCGTCTCCAACGATCAGATCCGCCGGGCGCCAGACCAGACGAAGATACCATTCTTTGCGGTCGATGCTGTGGTCGAATTGCCGTTCGGCTGCGTGCCGCATGAATGCTACGGCGTCTATGAGCCGTTGTTCCGGCACTTGGAATACTATGTGGCGCTGGTGAATGGCGATCCGGTCAAAGGCATGCAGCAATACATGGACCGTTTCGTTTATGGACCGAAATCGTGGAGTGACTTTCTGTCCTTGATCGGAATCGAAGAATTGCTCCAGGCGGCGCGCGCCGGGGAAAGCATCTACGATGCTTGAGAAGCACAACTACACGGCCGCGGAGCTGCTCACCATCCTGAGCGCTCGGCAGCTCAGCAATGGGCAGGTGGTATTCGCAGGAGTCGGTATCCCGCTCTTGGCGGCGACGCTTGCGCAGCGGCTGCGTTGCCCTGGGCTGACGATCCTTTTCGAAGGCGGGGTGATCGGCGCGTTCATCGAGCCGGGGAAGCTGCCGCCTTCGACCAATGATCAGCGCTGCACCAAGCGCGCCAATATGGTGCTCGGCAGCGCCGAAGTGCTGTTGCTGCTCCAGCGCGGCTATGTCGACGTTGGGTTCATGAGCGGCGCGCAGGTCGATCAGTACGGCAATCTGAACAGCTCTTTCATTGGCGATCCCTCGCGTCCCAAGATCCGCCTGCCGGGAACTGGCGGCGGCAACGATATCGCCTCTCTCGCGCAGATGATCGTGGCCATGAAGCACGAGAAGCGTCGGTTCGTCGAGCAGGTCGATTTCATCACCAGCCCCGGATACCTGCACGGCCGCGACACGCGGCGGGCGAGCGGACTCCTCGCAGGTGGGACGTTTCGCGTGGTGACCGATCTGGCGGTGTTCGGATTCGAGGACGAGAAGCGGCGCATGCAGGTGATCTCGCTCAATCCGGGCGTCACTCGGGACGAGCTTCAGGACAACACCGGATTTCACCTCGACTTCGCTCCCCATGTCGGTATGACCGAGCCGCCGACCGATCAGGAGCTCGATCTCTTGCGCGAGCTCGATCCGGAACGGCTCTACACCGGCTAGCGGCAGGTTCGTATGTCCGCGCTAATCAACGGCAGAGTCGGTCTGCTCTCTCCGCCGCAAGCGCAGCAAGGGACGATGTTGCACCACAGGAGTTTGTGATGGCTCGTTTGGATCGCACATTCGGCATGGCGGTGCCTAATTTCACCGCCTACCCAAAGATGCCCGACGTCAAGGCGCTGGTCGAATACGGCGTGCGGATGGAAGAGCTCGGGTTCGACTCGCTTTGGGTCTGGGATCACATCCTCCTCGGCGTCGAGCCGAACTTTCCAATCATCGAGTCCCTGACGCTGCTCACGGCCATCGCGGCCCGCACGAGCAAGATCAAGCTCGGCACCGGCATCCTAGTGCTGCCGATGCGCAACCCGGTGATCCTGGCCAAGCAACTCGCCTGCATGGATCTGCTCTCGGATGGCCGATTGCTGATGGGCATGGCCTCGGGCTGGTACCGGCGTGAATTCAACGCGATCGGGGTGCCATTCGAGCAGCGCGGCAAGATCATGGACGAGAGTCTAGAGATCCTCAAACGTTTCTGGACCGAGCACACGGTCAGCGGCAGATTTTCTCGCTACGATATTCCGGCCGGAGTCATGTATCCAAAGCCCGCTCAAAAACCTCATCCGCCGATTCTGATTGGCGGATACGTCGATCGCGTCCTCAAGCGCGCGGCGGTGAGCGGCGACGGTTGGCTCACGTATTTCTACCGGCCAGAGAGCTTCGCTAAGTCATGGAACAAGATCCGCGGCTTTGCGAAGGAGGCCGGAAAGGACCCGGATAGCCTCCTCAACGCTTCTCAGCTGCCGATCTTCATCGGCAAGTCCCGGCAAGCGGTCGAGAGTCGCATGATGGAATGGCTCACCAAAGAATGGGACTTTGCGTCCTGGAGCGAGTCGACGAAGGACAGCGCCATCATGGGAACGGTCGACGAGTGCATTGAGCAGCTCAAGCCGCACGTGGCGGCCGGAACGCAGAAGATCATTTTCGTGCCCTACAAGTATGAGACGGAGCAGATCGAGCTCATCGCGCGTGAGATCATTCCCCGGCTGAAGGCGCAATGATTTGGTTTGACTAACAGGCTCGGTCCGCTCGTCCCCGCGGCGACCCATTTCCCCTGAATTCCCCCTTCAGGAAGGACCGGCATCGGGCATTGCGGTTTTTGCCATGTGGTTCGATACGAATGGACCATGCTATAGTTGCGCGAGCGCCGGCCGGCGCCGTTCGCATCACGGAGGACAGAGATGAAGCAATTTGCAGGCACGGCAACCCTTGCGGCAATGGCCCTTGCCGCCGGTATTGCGACCGCAGCCGCGCAAGACAGCATCAAGGTCGGGGTCATTCAGCCGCTGACCGGCGCGTTCGCGGCGTCGGGGAATTATGTCGCGAACGGCGCCAAGATCGCGGCGGATGAAATCAATGCCAAAGGGGGAGTGCTCGGCAAAAAACTCGAGCTTGTGATCGAGGACAACAAGAGTAATCCGACCGAAGCGGCCGCGGTGGCCGAGAAGCTGATCGTGCGCGACAAGGTGCCGGTCATAATGGGCGCGTGGGGCTCCGGCTTTACGCTCGCGATCATGCCGAAGCTGATGGAATATAAGGTGCCGATGCTGGTCGAGACCTCTTCGGCTGGCAAAATCACCACTTCGGGCAACCCGTACATCTTCCGCATTTCGCCGCCGTCGGCGGTCGAGGCCGTTGCCTTCGCCAAGATCGTCGACAAGCTCAAGATCGGCAAGGCCGACTTCCTCGTGGTGAATAATGATTGGGGCCGTGGCGCGGCGGAAGATTTCGGCAAGATGTTCAAGCAACACAACATCCAGGTGGGCCTCGTCGAGACCATGGATCCGCCGGCGCAGGACATGAGCGCCCAACTCGCCAAGATCAAAGCCTCCGATGCCGACACACTCATCATCACCACGGCAGTCGAGCAACTCACGCTGATCTTCAAGCAGGCTGCGGCGCTGGGCCTGAAAAAGCGGATCATCACTACGGGCGGCTCGCAGAATCCCGATCAGTTGATCGAGCAGGCGGGCGCGGCGGCAAACGATACGACCCACATCACCTTCTTTACCCCGTGGAATCCGAATGTCTCTGCCGATCCGGCCATGGCAAAGGCGTTCATCGCGGAATGGAACAAACGCGGCTACCCCTTCGCGGGGCTCACCGAGAGCTTCCGCGGCTATGACGGCATCCGCACCATTGCGGCGGCGATCACCAAGGCGGGCAAGGCCGATCCGGAGGCGATCCGAGCCGCGTTCTGGCAAATCGAACTCAACGGGATGAACGGGAAGATCAAGTTCGAAAAAGCGGGCCCCGCGGGCCAGGAAAGCGGTCAAAGCAATCCGGGTATCTATCTCATCAAGATCGAGAACGGCAAAGTCGTCCTCCCGAGCGTTTGATACCATTCAATCTAATCCTCCCCGCGAAAGCGGGGAGGCGTGACGACTGCCTCTGAAAACATGGCTCCCCGCAGCTTGCGCGGGGAGCGCGGTGCTTGGCCGGCCCGACCCCTGAGGGGCACGTGGACCAATTCCTCCAACATCTTCTCAACGCCGTCATGCTCGGCGGCACCTATGCCCTGCTCGGCATTGGGCTGACGCTGATCTTCGGCATCATGCGGGTGGTGAATTTCGCCCATGGCGAGCTCTACGCGTTCGGCGCCTACACGGTCTATCTCGTCGCCGCGGCGCTCGGGCTTAACTTCTTCCTCGGCCTCGCTGCTGCGGTTATCGCCGGCGCGCTGATTGGCGCGCTGATCGAGGTCGTGTTGCTGCGGCCGATGCGCAGCGCCGATATCGATACCGTAATGCTGGTGATGATCGGCGCTTGGATTGTCATGCAGAACACCGAGCTCTTCGTCTGGGGCGGCGTGGCGAAGGCGATTGTCACGCCCTTTCCCGATGCTCCGCTGGTGATCGGACCTGTGTCGATTTCCTGGCTGCGCGTTTTCGTGGTGGCAGCCGCGCTACTCTTGATCGTCGCGAGTGACCTGCTGATCCATCGCACCAAGCTCGGCAAAGCGATGCGCGCGACCTTTCAGGATGCGGAGACGGCAGCCTTGATGGGGGTCAATATCAAGGGCATCTTCACAGCCACCTTTGCCATCGGTTCCGCGCTTGCCGCCGCAGCCGGGGCGCTGCTCGGCCCGGTTTTTCTCGTCACTCCGACGATGGGCGACCTCGCCTCGCTCAAGGCGTTCGCAATCGTCATCCTGGGCGGTCTCGGCAACATCACCGGCGCCACCATCGGCGGATTCATACTCGCCTTTGTCGAGGAGATCGGCGCCGGCTACATCTCGTCCGGATACCGCGATGCCATGGGCTTCCTGATCATCATCTTGGTGCTTCTGTTCAAGCCGACCGGGCTGTTCGCGCGGGCGGAGCGCGTTGGATGACGCGCGCGTTCTCGCCAATCTGGCTCGTCGTCCTCTTCACCGTTCCGTTGTGGTTGCAGGATCAATACACCCTGCACGTGTTGATCACGACCGGCATTTTCATCATCGCGGCGATGAGCCTGAACCTGCTGCTCGGCTATACCGGGCAGCTGAGCCTGGGCCACGTGGCGTTCTTTGGCATCGGCGCCTATGCCAGTGCGTTGACCACGCTGGGGTTCGACGTCGAGCTATTCGGGTTTCGCGTGGTGCATCAACCGTGGCCCGCCATCATCGGCTTGTTCGTCGGCATGGTTGTTGCCGGACTGAGCGGCTACCTGATCGGCCGCCTGTCCTTCAAGGTGCGCGGCGCCTATTTCGTGATTGTCACGATCAGCTTTGCGGAGGTCACGCGCTTGATCGCACTCAATTGGGTCGAGTTGACGCAGGGCCCATTGGCACTCACCAATATCCCTCCTTACACGCTCGGCTTTCCGGGTCTCGGCGACTACGCGCTGTGGAACAAGGCCGCCTATTACTACTTCGTCCTCGCACTCGGGCTCATCGCCTATGTTGTGATCAGCCGCCTGGTCGGCTCTCGCATCGGCCGCGCCATGATCGCGCTCAAGGAAAACGAAACACTGGCAAGCTCCGTCGGGATCGATGTGACGCACTATCTGGTGCTGGCGGCCGTCGTATCCGCCGCCATGGCGGGAGGCGCCGGAAGTCTCTACGCGCATTATCTCAAGATCATCGATCCCGACATTTTCTTGTTCATCTACACCGTGACCATGGTGATCATGGTCATCACCGGCGGTAAGGGGACGCTCGCGGGCCCGATCGTCGGAGGCGTCATTTTTGGTTTTCTGCCAGTCGTCCTTCGTCCGGTTGCCGCGCCTGCGGTTCAATGGATCCTCTACGGCGCTTTGATGATCGTGATCGTTTTCATGTTGCCGCGGGGGATCGTACCGGCGCTACAGCGCGCAATGGTGAACTGGACCACCCCCGCGCGCAAACCTGCGCTCGCGCCCTCGATCGATGCCGCAAAGCCTGGCGAAGGGCAGTGATGCCGGGACGGGCTGCTTCGGGGGAGGTGACTCTTTCGGTCGCGCATGTCGCGGTGCATTTCGGCGGGCTCGTCGCCCTATCCGATCTCGATTTCAAAGTTTTCCAGGGAGAGATCGTCGCCCTCATTGGTCCGAACGGTGCCGGTAAGACGACCGCCTTCAACGTCTTTACCGGATTTCTCAAGGCCGCTGCGGGCGAGGTTCGTTATCGCAATACGTTGCTCAACGGTCTCAAGCCGCATCACATCGCGGCCCTCGGTCTGGTACGCACGTTTCAGCGCACGAGCATCTTTGAGCGAAACACCGTATTCGAAAATGTGTTGATCGGCTTGCACCGCCGCGGACGCTCGAGCCTCTGGGACACGCTGCTAGCCCTGCCGCGGGAGAGAGTTGCGGAAGCGGAGCTTGCCGATGAGGCGCGCAATATCTTGAGCGTCGTCGGACTCGAACGGCGCGCGGCAGACATGGCCGGCACGCTTCCTTACGGTGAGCAGCGGCTGCTCGGAATGGCGCTGGCGCTTGCGGCAAAACCCTCCATGCTGCTGCTCGACGAGCCCGTTTCGGGCATGAATGCGAGCGAGAGCGCGAAGGTCATGAGATTGGTGCAGACCATTCGCGACTCGGGCGTGACCATCCTTTTGGTGGAGCACGACATGCCGATGGTCATGCAAGTATCTGACCGCATCGTCGTCCTCAACTACGGCCGCATCATCGCCGAAGGGCCACCGGCCATGATCCAGAAACATCCCGACGTCATCCGCGCGTATTTGGGAGAGGGAAAGAAGCGTGCTTGAGCTCCGCGACATCGTCTGTTGCTACGGCCAAGTGACGGCGCTCAAGGGCGTGTCGCTCACCGTCGGGAAGGGTGAGCTCGTTTCCCTCATCGGCGCGAACGGGGCCGGCAAGACGACGACCTTGAAGGCGATCTCGGGATTGTTGCACCCGATCGCAGGCACGATCGCGTTCGAAGGCCGCGACATCACCCATGCCTCTGCCCGCGCTATTCTGTCCCTCGGGATCGCGCATTGTCCGGAGGGGCGGCACGTTTTCCCGCAAATGACGGTATTGGAAAATCTGGAAATGGGCGCTTACCTGCGCAGCGATCGCCGCGAGATCGCGGCGGATATGGTGCGGGTATTCGATCAGTTTCCGCGCCTCGCCGAGCGCCGGCGGCAGCCGGCCGGGACGTTGTCAGGCGGCGAGCAGCAGATGCTCGCGATCGGGCGCGCGCTCATGTCGCGGCCCAAGCTCGTCTTGTTCGACGAGCCTTCGCTCGGTCTCGCTCCGACGATCGTCGAGCGCACGTTCGACATCGTCAGCGGCATTCGCGCCGACGGAACAACCGTCCTCATGGTGGAGCAGAGCGCCTCGGCAGCGCTCAACATGTGCGATCGCGCCTATCTCTTGGAATCAGGCGCGCTTGCGCTCGAGGGCAGCGGTCGCGAATTGATCGACAATCCGCACGTGCGCGCGGCCTATCTCGCAGGGTGACAGGATTGAATGCCGATCTAGCGAGCTGCTCGCCATGGGCGGGCTTCACCCGCGCATCCATCGCAAAAAGCGCTATTGAAGAGTGGATCGCCGGGCCAAGCCCGGCAATGAGGCTGAATCGATCCTAATAGACCTGTAGAAACTTGGTGATGTCGACTCGCTCCGTCAGCGTACCACTGATGTCGAGAAATCGATGAATTTCTGGAACTCCGCCTTGTGCTTGTCGGTGAGTTCGCCCGCCATGTAGTAGCGCACCATCGGCACAGTATCGACGACTTTTTCGGGGGTGAGCGTATTCTTGGCGAGGTACTTGCGCGCCTCCTGCGGGTTGTTGTTGACGAAATCGATGCCCTTCTTCCACACCGCGGCGAAGCGGCGGGCGACGTCCGGGCGGCTCTTGATGAAGTCGCTAGTGATCGCACAGCCGGCCGCAAACGCGTTGCCGTCCTCGTCGCCGAGGATGTACTTGGCGATGACCCCGGCCTCCAGCGTGCGCGCCACGCCGAGCTTGCGCATGGTCGAGGCTTGCGGCTCGAGCGTATAGCCGGCATCGAAGGTGCCGCTGGTCATGACATTGACGTGTTGGCTCATGTCGAGCTGGTCGATCGTATAGTCGCCCTCGTTGAGCCCGACCTTGGCGAGCACCGCCTTGGCAGCGACCAGGTTGGCAGGCCCGGGCGCAGACATGATGCGCGCACCCTTGAGATCCTTGAGCGTCGTGGCCGGATAGCCCGTACGCGCCACGAACTGCTCCATCTGGTAGATTCTGCTCTGGCTGTGCACGCCGATATACATGGCGACGCCCGGCTTCTTGATATTCGCGTTCATCGCCTCGATGGTGACGAGCACGACCGCCGCCTCGATCTGACTGCTGATCATCGCCGCGATGTTGGGCGGGCCGCCGATGAGCCGGATGGTCTCGGGCTCGATGTTCTGCTCTTTGAAAAACCCGCGCTCGATCGCGATGAAGTAGGGCAGGGAAGAGGCGGTCGGGAACACCCCGACCTTTACCTTGTCCTGCGCGGCGGCGCCTTGGCCCAAGGCGGCGGTGACGGCGACGATCGCCCCCAGCGCTACCGACCGAATCCTCTGCATCGCATCACCTCCATCACCTCAGGGCATCTATGCCGTATTTGGCCGCGCATACAGTATTCGCGCCAGCCCAGTTCGATTCCCCGGTCCCACAATATTGGGGCTGCTCCGGTTGGGAAGGTCCCCCTCGCGTGGGCAAAGCGGAGCCACCCGCCGTCCGCGGCTCGGCCCAGGTCATCGCCGCGATGGACTGTTACCTGCCTGACACTTGGGAGAGATTGGAATCCATAGCAGATTAATGGATTGTATCATTGGGGCAAGGCGGTCCTCACGAAGCACATGCTCAGATCGGGACCATTGGAACTCGTCGGGCCGCCGGCGGAGGAGCGGCGGCACTCTTGGCTCGAGCGCGTCATTTTTGGCTTCGACCGCGCCTTGCGGCGGTGGCAATCCGTCGTCGAATTTACCGGCGAGCAGAGTTGCATTCTGCGGATCAGGATCGGCCGCCTCGATGGCGATCTCGTGCTGGCGGACGGCACGCCCGGTCGTTTCGGAGACCGCTTCGTCGACCTGCATCTGTGGAACGAGCAAGTCCCGGCCATGCCGAGGGAGGGGGCGTCCATTGCTTGGGCGCGACAGATGCACGTCTGCTTTCAGCAATCACTGGCGCAGCTTGCGCGTTATCTCGCCGGGCGAGGCGATCTCGACGACATTTCCGTCGTGCGCTGCACCTTGATGTTTGCTGGTCCGGAGCGCGACGGGCAGATGGCGCGTCTGCTCGCGCGCTACGGGTTTGAGCTCGTCCCTGCCGACAATTCCCTCGGGTTGCGTGAACGCGCGCGCCGTTTCGGCGAGAACATCCTCATCTCTCTCATCGTGCTGGCGCGCAATGCAACCGCGCTCAGGCGAGACACGCTGCGCCGTGGCCGCACGCGGGTGTTCATGTCGCGACGGGCGCTCGAGCAGCGCTACGCAGGCGGCGTGCGCGATGCCGAGCGCTGAGGTCGAGGAGTCATGCGCGGGCAGAAGCCCGTCTTCGCGCGCTATGCCCGGCAATGACGATCTGGGTTGGCGGCCGTAGGGTTCGCGCGTAGCAGCGGACCGCAATACCTTTCCTATCGGTGGCGTCGCGCAAAGTTTTGTTAACCTTGCCGAGAAGCCGGCGCACAGGGGCCGCGCTTTCGCCAATGTTGCCGGCAACTTTCCCGACCTCTTAAATTCGGGGCGACCAGGAGGAGAGGCATATGCTTTTCCGCGTCGGTCGAACATTCGTCATCGTCTCCTGCGTGAGCGCTGCCGCGCTCGAGTGGGCTATGGCCGCCGATATTCCCTATGTGAGAAATCCTGCGCCTGCGGATGTCCCCGCGAGCTGGGCCGGTTTCTATCTCGGTGGTCAGGTCGGGTATGGCGCTGACAGCGTGCGCTGGCGAAATCTGGGCGCGTCCACGTTTTTCTCGCCGCTCAATTCTGTGACCCGCGACCGCGGGAGCGGCCTGATCGGCGGCGGGCAGCTCGGCTATAATTTTCAGCACAACCGGTTTGTTTTCGGGATCGAGGGATCGGCATCAGCCGCGGATTTCGACCGCAGCTTTGCGAGTCCTTACTTCCCGGCGACCGATGTGTGGTCTTCGAAGCTCACGTGGCTCGGGACGGTGACCGGCCGCGTCGGCTACGGCTTCGATACTTGGCTCCCTTACATCAAAGGCGGCTTCGCCGCCGGCACCGTAGAGACCAGCCTTCGCGACAACGCGCTCGGCGTGATCTCGCAAAGCTCCGCCGTGCATTCCGGCTGGACGGTGGGCGGCGGCGTCGAGTTCAAGCTCACGCGGCAATTTTCGCTCGGGCTTGAATTCATGCACACCGATCTCGGCCGCAGCAATGACATCAACGGGCCGAACGTGACCGGCGCGGCGGAGAGTTACGGAGTTGGGCTGCGCAGCAATAGCATCATGGCCCGCTTCAACTATCTCTTCGGCCAGTGACGCGTCTGCGCAATCCGGCGGTGACGGCGATTTCCCGACCTTATCCGAACGTAATCACGCTGCGGATCGCTTTGCCATCCCGCAGCGCCGAAAAGCCCTGGTTGATCGCGTCGAGGCGGATGCGCTGGGTGATGAGCTCGTCCAGCATGAGGCGGCCGTCGAGATAGGCCTGCGCCAGCATGGGGAAGTCGCGCGCCGGCCGCGCCTCCCCGTAGCTCGAACGTCGGATGCGCTTTTCCCGCATCAGTGAGCCCCAGCGGAACGTGACGTCGCTATTGACGTCGATCTTTCCGAGCCAGACGAGCTCGCCGCCCGGCCGCACCGCCTCGATGCTCGTGCGAAACGCTCCTGCGCTGCCCGCGGCCTCGATCACGACGTCCGCGCCGCGGCCGGAGGTTTCACGCCGCGCGATCGAGGCGACGTCTTCGTTGGTGGCATTGAGGCCTCGGGTTGCGCCCATGTGTTGCGCCAGCTTGAGCTTGCCGTCGTCGATGTCGACCGCAATGATTTTTGCCGCCCCGGCAAGGCGTGCGCCCTGCACGGCGGAAAGCCCAACCGCCCCGCAGCCGATCACCATCACCGTATCGGCGCGGCCAATGTGTGCGACATTGAGCGCCGCGCCGACGCCGGTCATCACGCCGCAGCCAATCAGGCTGGCGCGGTCGAAGGGAATATCGCGGGTGACCGCGATCGCCTGCTGCTCCGGCACGACGCAATATTCGCCGAAGGCGCCGAGAAACATCAGGTGCCCAACCTCTTCACCGTTTGCGCGCCGCGCCTTGCGCGTGCCGTCGAACTGCACCGCCTGCGGTCCCTTGGCGAGATAATCCTCGCACAGGATCGGCAATCCGCGGTCGCAGTAGTAGCAATGGCCGCAATGCGGGTTCCACGATAGGATGACGTGATCGCCCGTCTTGAGCCGGCGCACGGCCGAACCCACGTCCTCGATCACGCCGGCAGCTTCGTGGCCGAGCACGATTGGCATCGGATAGCGCAACGAGCCGTCGATCACTTCGAGATCGGTATGGCAAAGCCCGGCGGCGCGCACGCCCACCAGGACGTCGGATGGCGCAAGTGGCGCGGCGGTCACCGTTTCGATCTGCAGGGGGCTGCGCACCTCGTGCAGGACGGCCGCCTTGTAATGCAGGGTCATGCGCCGCCCAGGAAACGGATCAGCTACTTCGCCTTCTTCACGTCGCCTTTTTTCACGCCGGCTTCCGGAAAGATCCACATTGCCGCCACCATGAACACGGCGATGATAATGACAAAGGTCGACAGCTCCGGCCGAATCGGGGAACCGCTCCAGAATGCCAGCACCGCGGCCACGACGAGCGTGACGGCGGAGACTGCGGCTTTGACGTCGCTCGGCATGGCCGGCCTTTGGCGTCAGTTGGCGCCGACCGGGACCGCCGCCGCCTCGTCGGGACGGGGCGGGGCGCCGCGCAAATTCTTCTTGAGGAATCGCATGTTGTAGCCGTTCAGCAGATGGCCGACGAGCCCGCGGTCGAGATCGGAGGTCCGGAACAGCCAGTCGGCGATCGGGAAGGTCAGATTCATATTCACTTCCATCATCAGCCGGGCGTTGTGGTGCGCGGTATGGTGGCGCCGCAGCGAGTTGACGAATGGACAATTGCGAACGAACCAGTTCTCGTCGACGTGGCAGCAGAAGTGCATGAACTCGTAAATCAGGTACATGCCCGTGGTCACGCACATAAACAACCAGCCGACGTTGGGCGACAGCAACAGCCCCAGAATGATCGCGATCGGCAGCGACATTAGGATGAACACGACCAGCGCATAGGGCGGGAACACGGTGACGCGCCAGTCCTTGTGATCGCGGAAGCGCATCTCCTGGTCGGTGAAGAACTGATGATGGTTGAGCGTGTGGCGCTCATAGATGGAGCGCACCCCCTTGATGTTTACCGGCCGGTGCATGACGTACTTGTGCACTGCCCACTCGAACAGATTGGTGAAGAGGAAAGTAAGTGGGACGGTGAGCCACTCGAGCGCCGTCACATCGTGGATGTGCTCGATATAAATGTAGAACGCCGCCGCGCCCATGGCGTAGATGATCGCCACGTGGAAGTAGCCGTCGTACCACCCCATGATGCGGGAGCGATACTCCTGCCGGAATTCGATTTGCCGCTGGCTGATCATTTTCGTCTCTCCTGCGCCGGCTGAAAGCGCCAGTCGTCGTCCAAGTCAACCGCCAATCTGATATATCACACATCTATCACACCGCGGGCGGGGCTTCAATCGCGGCGGCGCTGCCTCCCGGCGCAGTTCCACCGACGATCCGTGCGACCGCGGGGTCCCTGGCGGCCAGCTCGGGGATGCCGGCAAAGACGATCTCGCCCCGCTCGATGACGTAGAGCCGGTCGGCGAAATCCGGCACATGGTGGATGTTGGACTCGGCGATGAAGACCGCGTGCCCGAACGTGCGGATGTTGGCGAGCCCCTGGATGATCGCGGGCACGATGACCGGCGAGAGGCCCTCGGTCGGCTCGTCCAGCAGCAGCAATTTCGGGCCGAGCGCCAGCGCGCGCGCGATCGACACCATCTTGCGTTCGCCGCCGGAGAGCGCGTGGCCGCCGCGCGCGCGGTAGCGCTCGAGCTGGGGGAACACGCGGTAAACCCGCTCGATCCGCGCCTCGGCCTCCCGCGTCTGCGGATGCGTCCAGGTTGGCAGCGCGATATTTTCCGCGACCGTGAGCTCGCCGAATACTTCGCTCTCCTCCGGCGCAAAGCCGATCCCAAGCCGCGCGATCCGGTATGGGCGCAGCCCGATGAGATTCGCACCCTCGAAACTGATGATCGAGCCGGCTGCCGCTTTGCGAAAACCCATGATGGTGCGCAGGCTCGTGGTCTTGCCCGCGCCGTTGCGGCCGACCAGATAGACCAGCTCGCCCGCCTTGACCTCGAAGGAGATGCCACGCAGCACGCGGCTGCTTTGGACGTCCACGGTCAAATTTTCGACCCTCAGCATCGCTGCCCCATACGCTTGCCGATGACGCTTTCGATCAGGCGCGGATCGGCGAAGAACTGCGTCGGCGGCAGATCCGCCAGCACGCGGCCTTCCGCCAGCGCGATGATCCGCTGCGAATAGGCGGCGACCAGATCCATGTCGTGCTCGACCAGCAGGATACTCTGCACGCCGGCGCGCTTTGCCGCCGCGATCAGCGTCTGCATGATGCCGTGCTTCTCGGCGGTGGAGACCCCGGAGGTCGGCTCGTCGAGCAGGATGACGCGCGGATCAAGCGCGAAGGCGGAGGCCACGTCGAGCAGCTTCTTTTCGCCCTGCGACAAAGTTGCGGCCGACGTCGCAAGCCGATGCTGCAGGCCGAAGATCTCCGCGACTTGCGCCACTCGCGCGCTGATCGCGTGGTCAGATGCCAGGCCCGCGAACAGCCGCCAGCGCTTCCCTTGCCGCGATACCACGGCGGCGGCGATGGTTTCAGCTACCGTCAGCTGCGGGAAAATCTGAATGAGCTGGAACGAGCGCGCCAGACCGCGTTCGGCGAGGCGCACCGGCCCGATCCCGGCGATGCTCTCGCCCATGAACAGCACCTCTCCCGCGCTCGGGATAAGAAGCCCGGTCAGCAGGTTGACCAGGGTCGTCTTGCCGGCACCGTTCGGCCCGACCACCGAGACGACTTCCTGCGCCGCTATCGCGATGCTGACGTCGCTCAAGGCGCGCAATTCGCCGTAATACTTGCTGACGCTTCTCGTTTCGAGCAGCGCGGTCATGGCAACTTCCGCGCGCGTCGCCAGCGCAGATCGTCAGCGAGGGCGGCAAGCCCGCCGGGAAATCCGATGACAATGACGGCAAGGACGGCGCTGAGGATGAAGCGCCAGTACTGCGTCAGGGACTGCAGCTGATCCTGGAGCAGAGTGAAGGCGAGCGCGCCGATGATCGGGCCGAAAAAGTTGGAGAAGCCGCCGAGCACCGCCATGAACACGAGCTGGCCCGACTGCGTCCAATAGACCAGCTCGGGGTCGGCGAGGCCGACGCGAAAGCCGAGGATTGCCCCGCCGGCTGCGCCATAGGCGGCCGAGATCACGAACGCGGCGAGGCGAAACTGGTGCACATGGACGCCGAGGTACTCCGCCTTGCGGGGATTGTCGCGCACGGCCTTGAGATGCAGCCCGAATGGCGAATGCACGATCCGCCACATCACGAACGCGGCAATGATCAGGAGGGCGAGGCAATAATAGTAGAATGGCCCAGCCAAAAACTCGATCTTGTTGTAGTGCGCGAATTCGAGACCGATGATGTTCATGCGCGGGATGCGCATGCCGCTGTCGCCACCCGTGAGGTGATAGAACTTGAACAGAAACGAGTAGAACAGCATGCCGAAGGCAAGCGTCAGCATGCCGAAGAAGATGCCGACGTAGCGCATGCACAGAAGCCCGATCGGAACGGCCGCGAGCGCGGCAAGCAGCATGACCGTGAACAGGACGGCCTCGAACAACTTGATGCCAAGGGTGCCGGCGAGCACGGCGGCGCCATAAGCACCGAAGCCGAGAAACATGGCATGGCCGAACGACAGCAGGCCGGCATAGCCGAAGAGCAGATTGAACCCGAGCAGCGCGATGGCGTAGCCGAAGAAGGGAATCATCAAGGTCGCGTAATAGGACGGCGCCAAGAGCGGCAGCAGTGTCAAGGCGGCCGTTCCCGCCAATACGATGATCACGGCCGGTGCGCGCGTCATGTCACGGCTCGCCCGAACAGGCCCGCCGGGCGCAGCAGCAGCACCGCGATCACGATCACGTAGATCGCGAGCACCTCGGCTTCGGGATAGAGGACGATGGCATAGGCGCGAATGAGCCCGACGATCAGCGCGCCGGCGAGCGCGCCGCGCATCGAGCCGAGCCCGCCGATCACCACAACGGCGAATGCCTCGATGACGAAATCAATCGCCATGTCGAGAGACGCCGCGGCGGTCGGCACGACCAGCGCGCCGGCGGTGGTGCCGAGTACCGCGCCAATGGTGAACACCACCGCATACAGGCGCCGCACGTCGACTCCCAGCGCCTCGGCCATGGCGCGGTTCTCGGCGGTGGCCCGCAGGATGCGGCCGTAATTCGTGCGTTGAAGCAGCGCTCCGAAGCCTGCCGCCGTGGCGATCGCGGCTGCAATGACCAACAGATTGTAGACCGGCACGCTGAACTCGCGCGCGTTGATGACGCCGTAGATGAGATAGGCGCTGTCGAGCGAGCGCGGGTTCGATCCCCACACGAATCGAAACACGTCCTGAAACATCAGCACCAGCGCAAACGTGAGCAGGAGCTGGAAACTGTCGTCGCGGCCGTAGACGGTGCGCAGCAGGCGCTCGATCGGCGGGCCGATGAAGCCGAGCGCAACTCCGGCGACCAGCAGCCCCGGCATGATTAACCAGGGCGAAAGCCCGGCAGCGAGGGCATAACCGACGACGCTCACTCCGAAATAGGCACCGAGCGCGTAGAACGAGCCGCAGGCAAGATTGAGGATCTTCTGCACCCCGAAAACGAGCTGCAGCCCGGCGGCAACCAAGAACAAGACGGCGGCGTGAAACACGCCGCCGAGGAGAATATTGGCGAACGCGACCATCCCTGCACCACCCGTCCGCAGAGCTCGATCGATGCGCGCTGCGACTCTGCTCTGGGAGATCAGACGTTGAATTTGGCCGTTTTGATCCAGTCCCAGAAATTGGCGCCGGGCGGCTTCTGCAGATCGCTCGCGTACATAGTCTCGAAGCTGCCGAGCGTGACAAAGTCGTACTTGTTATTGTGCGTGGTGAGCCCCTGCACGAAAGTCTGTTCGGCGATGTGATCCTTGCGCCAGGATCCCTTGCCGCCGAGACTTTCGACCGACAGCCCCGCCATGGCGTCGATCACGTCGTCTTGGGACGGCCAGCTGCCGTTCTTGACCTTCGCGGCGTTCTCCACCGCCGCCTTGTATGAGGCAATGGCGAAATACGCGCGGTCGGCTTCCCATTCGGGATAATCCTTGTAGGTTCTTTCGTACCAAGCCACGAACTCCTTGGCCAACGGTGACCCATTCGGGTTGTCGAAATAGAACGTATTGTGGCCGAATAGGATGCCTTCGGGCGTGAATTCCTTCTTCATCAGCGTGTGCTGCCATCCCGCGGCCGGGAACACGAGCTTGCTGTCCTTGGTCAGCTCGGCGGCATGTGCCTGCTTCATGAACACCGGCAGATCGGCGAACAGCAGCGAGGAGAAGATCAAGTCGGGCTTGACCGCCTTGAGTGCGGCAACATGGCTGGTCAGATCCATCGTTCCGACCTTCGGCCATTGCTCGGTGACAACCTTATGCTCGATGTTAAACCGTTTGAGCATCGCGGCGAACGCCGCCATGTTATTGCGGCCATAGGAATAGTCCGGGTTGATCCCCGCCACGGTCCCGAACCTGCCCTTCCAGTACTTGATCGCAAGCAGCGAGGACATGATCGCCTCGCATTCGTTGTCGGTGCTGCGGAACAGGTACCGCGGGTTGGGAATCTTCTCGTCGACGCCGTCCTGGGTGGTGCCGTCCCAGTAGATGGTGAGGGCTCTAGCTTCCTCCACTACCGGCCCTAGCGCGAGGCCCGCGCCGGTCGAGATGATGCCTTGCACGCAGTCAACCTTCTCCTGCTGGACGAGCTTGCCGAAGCGCTCGATCGTGTCCTTGGGCGAGGATTCCTCCTCGATCACGAGCTCGATCTTGCGGCCGGCGATGCCGCCACCGGCGTTGAAGCGCTCGACCGCCCATTGCGTCGCACGAATGCCGTTTTCTCCCGGTGCCGCGGCGATGCCCGAACGTGGCGCCAGAATGCCGATGCGCACCGGCTTGTTCTGCGCGATCGCGGGTGCAAACATCTCTCCTGAGGCGGCCAGCGCGCCGACCGCGGCCGTGGATTTGAGCAAGCTTCGCCGTGATACAGTCATGGAACTCCTCCCTGAAGGATTGATCATTGCGGTTGCGGATGGGCGTGGACGAAAGCGTCGATCTCTTCGCCGCTCAGCTTCCAGTCATTGTCGAGATTGGCGATCACCGTTTTCATGAATGGTTGGCTGAGCTTGATCGCCTGCTCCTTGTCGCGAAGGCGATCGAACAGGATGGCGAGCGCAAGCTGTTGCGGGCTCCCACCCTCGTAGCTCCACTCGAAGCCGAATTTGGTGAAGCGGTTGACCTCGTAGTGCTCGTCGAGCTTTTTGCCGTCGACCGTCACGACGAGGCCATCGATCGTACGCTTGCCCTCATACACGCTCATGACTCAGACCGACACGGTTGCGCGGGTAAAGCTTTCCACATAGTCCATCAGCTTGTCGCTCGCGCGCGCCGCCGCCTCGGCATCGCCCTTGGCGATCGCGCGCGCCTGGTTGGCGTGCAGCCGCGCACAGAGCGGCAGATCCGCCGCCTCGCGATAGTGCATGTACCAAAAACGCCGCGACAGGCCCTGCAGCAGCTTCATCGAGCGCGCGGCATAATCGTTATGCGGGCACGCGATCATCAGCGCATTGAACTCGCGGTCAAGCCGCATGAAGGCAATGTCGTCGTTGCGCCTCGCGGCCTCATCCATGCCGCGGGCGATATCTTGCAGCCGTGCACGCTGCGCCGCCGTCGCCCGCTCGGCCCCGGTCCGACTCAGCAGCCGTTCGAGCTCCCGGCGCACTTCCAGAACGAGCAGTTGGTTGCGCGGATTGAT
Organism: Xanthobacteraceae bacterium; assembly: GCA_035263865.1. Lineage (GTDB taxonomy): Bacteria > Pseudomonadota > Alphaproteobacteria > Rhizobiales > Xanthobacteraceae > VAZQ01. The sequence continues at coordinate 4,671 of DATFQX010000443.1, read as the reverse complement.
GTCGGAAACCAGGATGCCCTTGCGCGGCAGAATGGTGATCAGCCCCTCGCGCGCGAGCCGCTGTAGCGCCTCGCGGATGGGCGTGCGCCCGAATTTTGTCGTGGTCGAGAGCAGCTGCTCCGACAAGATGTCGCCGGGCTTGAGCCGAAGCGTGACGATCTGTTCCTCGATCACTCGGTAGGCCTGCTCTGTGAGACTCTCTCGTCCGTTTGCCGCGGTCCTCGCGCGCAGCGGCTGCGGCAACGCCGCCTGCCTACTTCTCGCTGCGCGATGGACCGGCATATCCCACTCCCCGGTTCGACAACTGATATATGTGTCGTATATTAGAAGCGGCGTCCGCGCGGCGGTCAAGGACGAGAATGGAGACATGTGATGCCGCGCGAGGCCATCCTCCCGTTCGTGCTGTTCGCCGCGCTGGTGCTCTCGGCCGCCCTCGGGGCGCTTGCCGCCAGCGGGCATTTCCCGCACGAGCAGCGCGCGCCCGCGTTGCGCGGTGGCCTCGGCGGCGCCGTCCTGTTCGGCGCCTGCGCCTTGCTTGCGCTTTCGCTCATTGTCGGCGCACTCGCAGCTTGGCGCATCCTCCCTTGGCCGGCGGTGGTGATCGCAGGCGGGGCGGCAATCTTGGTGGCGCCGCTCCTGTTGCGGCCGATGCCCGACCGTCTCGTCAACGGGCGCGCTGCCCTTATCGCCTTCTCCGGCGCCTCGGTCCTGCTCGCTCTCGCGCTTGCCTCGTTGTGACCGCGCCCACAAACGGAGAGAGAAGACGCGCGCCAATCCAAGGCGCGAAGAGGTTGCGGACCAGAGACCTTGAAAGGCAGGGGTCCAAATGCGCCAGCCGGCCGATAGAACTGCGGTGCCAATCGGTTCTAAAGCCAAAACCGGATTCGGTGGCGGTTACTCTACCCGGCGGTCCATTTTAGACGGCGGCTCAGGTGTCCTTAAGCAGAAACGCGCATGGAACCGTGGCCAGCGTCAGCGCCGATACGATGATGATGGTGCCGGGAATGCCGATGGCGTCGCTGAGGAACCCTGCAGCGGGCGGCGAGAGGGCGGCCGCCCCGATCGCGATCGTGTAGAACACGCTGAGCAGATGTGTGCGCCTTTCCGGCGCGGCATACTTTGGCACAGAGCCGTAGATCACGGTCGTGACGCCGTTAAGCACAAGACCGACGAATGGAAGGATGATCAGCGTCAGTTGCAGCGGCAGCAGCAAGATCACGACAATTCCCACTGAGCCGAGCGCCTGACAAATAGCGATGGTAGCGACGTTGCCGAGCCAATTAGCGATCCATCCGCAGGCAAGCTTCCCGGCGGCGCCGCCGACAAACACTAGCGTCAAAGCGAATCCAGCGGTCGTGACAGCCGCCCCCTTTCCGATCAGCAGGAACGGCAGACACACAAAAAAGCTGCCTCGCACGACGCTGTCTGTGATGCCGAACAGGACAAGAATGCGAAAGCCGAACCGCCGCGCAGTATCGCCTTCGCCGCGCTCACCAAGGTCAAGTTCGGCGGAGGGCGGGCGCGGCTCCGGCGCGAGCTTAGGGGTTAGAATGGCGATCACCATCGCCGCGACGATGCCGGCGAGTCCAAGCAGTGTGTATGCCGGCCGCCACGGCAGGATCAGCAACAAGCTTGTCGCCGTCGCGGGCAATAGAACTTTACCGACGTCGCCAGCGAAATTGTAAGCGCCGAAGGCCTTGAGCGATCGCGCTCCGATGAACGCGCGCATCACCAGCGCCGAACTGATCGGATGCTGCGTGGCCGCGCCAACCCCGCCCAGAAACAGCACTAAAACGAGCAACGCAAGTCCCGAACCGAGGCCGGCCAGGCAGTAACACAGGCCGGCCAAGGCGGTCCCCGCCGAAAGCACGGTCCCGGCACCGATGCGCGCCGCGATTGCCGCGGCAGGGATTTGCAGACTTGCCAGGGTGCCGCTGTAGATCGTGCGCAATAGGCCAACCATCGCATAGTTCAAGCCGAACTCGGCTTGCCAGATCGGGAGGGCGACCCAGACGAGATCGGTATAACCGTCATGCAGCAGATGCGCGCCGCAGGCGACGCCCAGCGCACGCCGTTCGCCTCGCTTTGCTGCAGTCTTGTCGGATGGCTCGACGGGCTCGACCGCAGTACTGATCGTCATGCTTACTCCAAACGGGACGACGTCTGGTTTCGGTTGCCACCTGTGAACAGGGAGCGCACTCTTGCTCGATCTTCTTGCTTATGCGGAGGAATATATTGTCGATGTCAGGTTCGCTTGCGACCGGATTGGGACGGTCTTGTTCGATCACCGACTTGGCGCGCGCAAGGACGGTCGCCGGTACCTCAAGTCCGAGGGCCAAACGATGCTGCTGATTGGGAGTTAGCACCATGGACCGCGAAAACCAGCCAAGATCACTTCAATCACCTTGGTGGCTCGGGAAGGCGAGGCGTCACCGCGTCCTGCTAAAATTCATCATCATTTGTGTCGTGGTCGCGCTATTGTTCTTGGGGATAGTTATCTTCGCCATGAAGCCGTGAGGGTCTCGGAGCTGTGGAGATTCGGTTGGTACGCATGAAAGTCGAGCAGCCGCAGCGTCCCTTCCGCAGGGGATGACCAACGCAACTTCGCCTAGTTGATGCGTGCGTGCCGCGAGCGGGCATCCGCCGCCCGCTGTCGAGCAGCGTAATGAACTCGCGGCGTCTCATTCGACCACCTAGTGAGTACCGGAATTTTCAGACTTGCTTGTTGCGGCACGCATCATTTCCGCCTGGATCGCGTCATAGAGCACAATCCATGCCTGCTGCATCTCTGGAGTAAACGCGGGGCCAAATCGCCGTTGCAAGCCCCATATCAGTGCCTCACCGAACGCAATGAAATGCGATGTCTGTACTCCGAAGTCCGCGTGCTTGCGTCCTGTATGACTGATGATGGATTGGAATAGTTCACGCTGATCGAGCGTACCGACAATCGCAGCGATTGTATCCATCAGCTTGAGCTGCTGCCTTTCCATATCGTTGGGAAACAAGCGCCGGGTATCGGGCGCGAGTTCAAAGAAGCGGCCGTAGAACTCCTCGGCGAGCTTGCGACGGAATGGCCACAACGCGTCGAATGATTTCCTAATCAAATCAATCTGCTCGGGTGTCATCGAAGAGCGCTGCATTTACCCCCTCGTTTATTCGATCGCCTCGTGGGTGGCAGCAGGAACGATTCCTACACGACAGCCGTACCAGCGCGCGTATTCCATCATCGCTCTAGCTCGTTGCGTGTCCGCGCAGGCGTAGCGAAAGCCAGACCTCGAGAATGCCGAAGATGATCGCGTAGATGCCGATGACGTAGAGTAAGGCCAATGCGCCTGTTCCGGGCTGGACCACCAGAATCAATCCGAAGATGACCGAGAGCAGGCCGCTCGAGATCAGCAACCACTCGTTGTCGAGCTCCTTGCGCAGCCTGATCGCGCCGACGATTTGCAGGACGCCAGTCACGATCGCCCAGCCGGCGATGAACAGCAGCAGCACGAGCGCAGTGATGCCCGGCCACGCGAACGTCAGTATTCCGACGGCGATGCCCAACAGTCCCACAAGCGCGAGCCACCAGCGCGGTGCTGGGGCGCCGCCCATGATGGCTTCCGCGAGTGCCAGCATGCCGTCAGCGAGCGCGTAGGCTCCGTAGAGGAGCACCAGCGTGAGCAACGTTATTCCGGGCCAGACGAAGGTGAGCACCCCGAACAGGATAGCACAGATGCCGCGCAAGAGCAGCAGCCACCAGTGCTTGGCAAGGGCGTGCAGCAGCACGCGTGGCCCAAGCGGTGGATTGGCGACGGATGTCATGACAGACCCCGCGGTGTTGCAACGACCAGCCTTGGTTTTCGCGCCCGCGCTTGTCACAAGCAATCAGGGATTCACTTGAAATCTGGCCAGGGTTTCCCCGAGCCTATGCCCCGATGGTTGAGGCGGTTTTTAGCGGGAGCCTGGGATCGCAGGCGCGAGCGCTTCGCCCAACCGCTCGGGATCCACCGCGATCTTGACACCCGCGCGTTCCTGCTGGAGCAGCATCACCGAGCGCGAATCGCGGCCGCCCCAGCCACGCGCGAGAGCCTCCGTCATCTCGGCGAGCGTGAGATTGCACATGCGCATGGGCACGCCGAGGTCGCGCCCGAGCGCGTTGGCGAGCGAAACGTCTTTGTGGGCGAGCTTGAGCGCGAAGGCCGGCGGATCGTACTTGCCGGGCAGGAACTGGTCGATCAAAGCATCGAACGTAAAACGGCGCCCGGCCGCGCCTTGGCGGACCGCTTGCCACAGCGCGAGCGGCTCGACGCCCGCCTTCACGCCCACGGTAAAGGTTTCGGCGAGCGCACAGATGAGCGCATAGCCCGACATATTGTGGACGAGCTTGGCCACGGTGGCGCTGCCGATCGGCCCGATATAGGCGGCCTTGTCGCCAATCGCGTCGAGCACGGCCTTGTGTCGGTCGAAGACGTTTTCGTCCCCGCCGATCCAGATTGCGAGCTTGCGGGATGCTGCACCAGCTGGGCCGCCGCTCACGGGCGCGTCCAGCATGTGCGCACCCTTCAGGGCGAAGGCAGCGTTGAGCTTCTTCACAACACTCGGCGAATTGGTCGACAGGTCAAAATAGGCAGCGCCGGGCTTGATGCCGGCGATGAGGCCGTCTTCCCCGAGCGCGACCGCCTCCAC
>DATFQX010000442.1:0-17018 GCA_035263865.1 Xanthobacteraceae bacterium | reverse complement strand
TTGAGGCCGATGCCGCCGAGCCCGAACACGACGCACTTCGAGCCAGGCTCCACCTTGGCGGTATTGAGGACAGCGCCGATGCCAGTGGTGACGCCGCAGCCAATGTAACAGACCTTGTCGAACGGAGCGTCCTCGCGAATTTTGGCGACGGCGATCTCGGGCAGCACCGTGAAGTTCGAAAACGTGGAAGTGCCCATGTAATGGTGCAACTTCTTGCCGTCGAATGAGAAGCGCGAGGTGCCATCAGGCATGACGCCCTGGCCCTGCGTCGCACGAATGGCGGTGCACAGATTGGTCTTGCGCGACAGACACGACGGGCATTGCCGGCATTCCGGCGTATAGAGCGGAATGACGTGGTCGCCCTTCTTTACACTCGTCACACCCGGCCCGACATCGACGACGATGCCGGCGCCCTCGTGGCCAAGGATGGCCGGGAACAGCCCTTCCGGATCCGCCCCGGACAGCGTGAACTCGTCTGTGTGACAAATGCCCGTGGCTTTCACCTCGACCAGCACTTCGCCGGCTTTCGGCCCGTCGAGCTCGACCTCCGTTATGGTGAGCGGCTTGCCCTTTTCCAATGCGACGGCTGCACGCGTTTTCATGGTGGTTTCCTCCTCGGCATCTCGGTCGGCACGAGTTGAACTGGAGGACGCAGGGGCAAGGATCACCGCCGGGAGCGAGGTCCCGCAAATGTTGTCATGGCGGCGAAGCTAATAGCCTCATAAGCAGTCCCACTGACCCGTCCCAACGATGGTGGTGCGGCGCTCATATGGGTTCCGTCCCCCGGACCATGCGACTCCCCGCGAGAAAAAACTTCACGTATCGATCGAAAAGCATTACACAAAGAAACCTGACTGAAATTGAGCCTTCTCGCAAGAGCGCGGCCGCTCGGAAGGCAGGCATTTGAAGTCTTCAGAGTAAACCGCCTCACGAGAACGTGACCCGTCCTGCGGCGCGGCAATTGCGCCGTTACCAAACCAACTTTGGGAGGACATGCTATGGCGACGATCTCAATTCATCCGGCAGTGGACAACGGCGTCAGGCCCGGCTCGCCGAACTTCACGGGAGGAACGCTTGTGTGCAAATGCGGGAGCAATCCCGTCGAGGTGAGCGTCACTTCGCAGTGCGCCTATAATCACGTATGCGGATGCACCAAATGCTGGAAGCCCGCAAGCGCGCTGTTCTCGCAAGTCGCCGTTGTGCCGCGCGACAAACTGCGTGTTTCCAAGAATGCCGAAAAGCTGAAGGTCGTGGACGCCAATGCGGCCATCCAGCGATACGCCTGCAACGACTGCGGCGTGCACATGTACGGCCGCATCGAGAACGCGAAGCATCCGTTCTACGGGTTCGATTTTATTCACACCGAGCTTTCAAAGGACCAGGGCTGGGCGCCTCCCGAGTTCGCAGCATTTGTCTCCTCCATCATCGAGTCCGGCGCTCCGCCCGATCAGATGGGCGCGGTCCGGGCTCGATTGAAGGAGCTGCATCTCGAACCCTATGACTGCCTGTCGCCGGCCTTGATGGATGCGATCGCTACCCACGTTGCCAAGGCGTCGGGGAAGCTTGCAGCCTGATCCCGGTTGCAGTGGAAGCGACCGGCCTCGACGGCTAATCCCCAGCGTGAATATGGGCCCGCCGGGTCCCTCTGCCCGGCCGCACGGCGAGCGTTTCCGGCAAGGAGGGACATTCACCTGCGGCAGTCTGTCAGTTGTTTTTCCTCAATTGAGAAGACCGCACCCTCCTTGACCTCGACGTTCCTGACGATGCAAACGCGGCCGATCTTATCGGCGAGCTTTACATCGTAGCGCCCGGGTTCGATGCCCGTGATTCGCAAGCGCTCGTTGTGGTCAACCGTTCCATCCCGATCATTCTTGCATTGGTCGGGACCCCAGCTGTCTTTTCCCGCCGGCGACATCTGGAAACTTGTGATCGTGTACAAGGTGAGATTCCAGAATCGAATGCCCTTGCGGTCCTGAGCCATCACAGAAGAGCCCACGAGTCCGAACGCGATCCCAGCAAGCAACACACCACCGCGCATCATTTCTTGCCTCCGCAGGTTGATGCATTGGTCATGGCACGAGCGAGGAGCGCTTCACTCGCGCAAGAGCCGGTCGATGTTCTGCGCCTTGTCGAAATTCTTAGCGGCATCGAGCCCGATCGGGTCAACCAGCCGCGTTGAGGTGAGGTCGGCGCCATTGAAATCGGCGCCATGAACCCTGACGCCAGCGAGTGTCGCGCCGCCCAAGGCAGCGCCTCGCAGCGAGGCGTTGCTCAGATCCGCATTCTTGAGAGATGCGAACTCGAGGTCCACGCGCGATAGATCCGCGTCCCGCAGGATTGCCCGCTCGAGATTGCTGGATTTTAGCACTGCACGCATGAGCCCCATGGACTGATTCTTCATATCTGCGCTGAGGTCGGCGCCAGTGAGCAAGGCGCCGACCAGCGTTGCCCCGGTTAAATCGGCAGTAATGCGAGCGCCTGAGAGATTGGCTCCATCGAGAGTTGCACGTTGCATTTGCGCCGCAAAAATGCTCGCGCCGGTGAGGCTCGCCCGGCTGAGATCGGCTTCCACGAGCCATGCTTGATCGAGAATCGCTCGGTCGAGCTTTGCATCGCGAAGTTTGGTTTTGTTGAGCCTCGCACCCCGCAAAATGGCACCGGAGAAATCGAGGCCGGAGAGGTCGAGCCCCGACAGCTTCTTGCCTGCGAGATCGACCGGCTGGCGGGACGTTGCAGAGGTGATGGCGGCCTCGACGTCCGCGCGCGTCATTTCCGCCGATGCCATCTCCGGCGATGCCAGATCGACGTGCTGCATCATGCTTTGGGCAGATGTAGGAACGGCGTACGCGAGCGCGAATACTCCTGTTGCACCGATCCAAATCGACGTGCGCATCATCGTCTCGCCCCTATCTCGGTTGTCTGCTGTCCCCGAGTGGGTGTTGCACCGATGGTAAATGGCCGAACTCATTATCCCCAAGGGCGATAGAAGTGGCCACCTCTACGATTACGATTTCACCGTCCTTGCCGGAACAAGAGCCTGGCGCTTGAGGCGTTCGATTGAGCGCATGACATTGTTTCTCGCAGGGTGCATGCTCGGCCTACGCATCAAAGGAAAGGGACGATGACGTTTCTGCGAAGCGCGCGACGGTTGGGCTTGGCGCTTGTGGCGGCTGTGGCAGTGGATCTACCGGTCGGCGCCGCCGAACTTAACGACTATCCGACTGCAGCACGCGTCGACTATGTGTTCGCGTGCATGAAGACGAACGGGGACACGCGGCCGGCGTTGGAGAAGTGTTCCTGCTCCATCGACGTTATCGCGTCGATCCTTCCTTATGATCGCTATGTCGCCGCCGAAACGTTCTTAAGCCTCTCACAGGTGCCGGGCCGGTTCGGTGCCATGTTCCAATCGCCTGAACAGGCAAGAGCGGCAATCAACGAACTCAGGCGCGCACAGGCCGAAGGCGAGGTACGCTGTTTTTGACTGTCCGGCTTGCATCGGCGGCTGACCGCGGTCGCGCGACAATGTGCCGCTTGGGCCACCGGCAGCAGGTGAGTGGCATTCGTCGGATGGGATAACCGGCGTGGGCGCGCCGCGCACCGTTCGAAGCTTGGCCTTGCACTTCCAAAGGGCGAGGGCCTGCGCGGGCGTTATGGGAGTGGGCAGCCCAAACGATTAGCCGAGGTGGGCAACGCGGAACAGATGCGAGTGGGCAGCAACCCCCATCCTCGACGCGACGTAGAGTCAGCGCCGATCGCGACATTTCATGTGCAAGATTATTTCATCGCACTCTCGCTGGCGCAAGGGAGATGATCGCCTAAATCGTTTTTGGTTGCGATCGATCAGGGTCGGGAATAGATTTTTCTTGAAGCTTCCGGCTTCAACGATGTCAGCATAACGGGCCTATCGTATCCTCGCAAGCTAGGCGGGGCGTAAGTCTCAAAAGTGACGTGCCCCTTGCGCCTCGTTGACACGCGGCCGGAAGTTCCCATCGAATGGGTGCCGACCCGCGGCACTACGTGTGCGCTTGCGTCGGTCACCCGCGGCACTGTCGCAGGGAGGATACCGATGCGCAAATTCCTGCTCAGCACTTGCGTGGGCGCCGTAGCGGTCTTCGCTACGGGCGTTGCCCATGCCAACGATGAGTTGATCAGAATGTCGCAGAATCCAAAAGATTGGGTGATGCCGACAGGAGATTATGCGAACCAACGCTACTCTCAGCTCAAGCAGATCACGGCCGATAATGTCGGCAAGCTGCAGGTAGCGTGGACGTTTTCGACTGGTGTTCTACGCGGCCATGAAGGCGGTCCGCTGGTTATCGGGGACGTCATGTATATCCATGGGCCGTTCCCGAATCCGGTTTTTGCGCTCGACTTGAAGAACGACGCCAAGATCCTCTGGAAATACGAGCCCAAGCAGGATCCGAACGTCATTCCCGTGATGTGCTGCGACACGGTCAATCGCGGGGTTGCCTATGGCGACGGCAAGATCTTGCTGCATCAGGCCGACACCACGCTGGTCGCGCTCGATGCCAAGGATGGCAAGGTCGTATGGCAGGCGAAAAATGGCGACCCGGCGAAGGGCGACACCGGCACGTCGGCGCCGATGGTGGTCAACGACAAGGTGCTGGTCGGTATTTCGGGCGGCGAGTTCGGCGTGGCGTGCCACCTGACTGCTTACGATCTGAAGACCGGTAGGCGGGTGTGGCGCGCGTACTCTCAGGGGCCGGATGACCAGATCCTGTTCGATCCCGTGAAGACAACCGAGCTGGGCAAGCCAGTGGGCAAAGACTCTAGCCTAAAGACCTGGCAGGGCGATCAGTGGAAAATCGGCGGCGGTTGCACCTGGGGCTGGCTCTCCTACGATCGCCAGCTGGACCTCGTCTATTACGGCTCTGGCAATCCCTCGACCTGGAACCCAACTCAGCGGCCGGGCGACAACAAGTGGTCGATGACGATCTTTGCGCGCAACCCGGACACCGGGATTGCCAAGTGGGCCTATCAGATGACGCCCCACGACGAGTGGGACTATGACGGGGTCAACGAGATGATCCTCGTCGATCAGCAGATCGGCGGTCAGGCCCGCAAACTGCTGGTGCATTTCGACCGCAACGGCCTGGGCTATACGCTCGACCGCGACACCGGCGAGCTGCTCGTGGCCGAGAAATACGATCCGGTGGTGAACTGGACCAGCGGCGTCGACATGAACAAGTCGTCGCCGAAATATGGCCGGCCGACTGTCCTGCCGCAATACTCGACCGAGAACAAGCAGGACGTAAACGTCAAGGGCATCTGCCCGGCGGCGCTCGGCACCAAGGACCAGCAGCCGGCAGCGTTCTCACCTGACACCGGCCTGTTCTACGTGCCGACCAACCATGTCTGCATGGACTACGAGCCGTTCCGGGTGAGCTACACGGCGGGTCAGGCCTATGTCGGGGCGACGCTGTCGATGTTTCCGCCGCAGGGCGAAACCAACATGGGCAACTTCATCGCCTGGGACGCCAGGACCGGCAAGATCGCCTGGTCAAAGAAGGAGCTGTTCTCGGTGTGGTCGGGCGCCCTGGCCACGGCCGGCGGCGTGGTGTTCTACGGCACGCTTGAAGGCTATCTCAAGGCGGTTGACGCCAAGACCGGCAATGAGCTCTACAAATTCAAGACGCCGTCCGGCATCATCGGCAACGTCACGACCTATGAGCATAACGGCAAGCAGTACATTGCGATCCTGTCGGGTGTCGGCGGCTGGGCCGGTATCGGTCTCGCGGCGGGTCTGTTGGCGCCTGGCGAAGCTGCAGGGTGGCATGGCGCGGTGCATCCGGGGCGACAAGCCGGTTCCGCGGAGCAGATGGTTGGAACGGCCGGTCTCGGTACGGTCGGGGGTTATGCTGGGCTGCGCAGCTACACGTCGCTTGGCGGGACACTCACCGTGTTCGCGTTGCCGTGAAGCTGATCCAGTCGGTCGCAAGCTGAGTCGAAAGCTTCCCGGCGCGTCGCCACAAGACACGCCGGGGAGTCTTGTCGTAGGTCGGTTTCGACGCGCGGTCAGCGCAAAGGGACATGCCCGTGAGACAGCTTATCGCGGCTCTCGTGCTGGCCGGCTGCCCGTTCGTGCTCGGCGCAGGCATTGCGTTCGGCGATGGCTCCGGAGATCCGACCGCGGTCAAGAGCGAGGACGGCAAATATTACGACAAGGAAAGCAATCCGACCTATAAGGTGCAGGACGACGGAACGGTCGATTGGTTCACCTATTCCGGCTACCGCCGCTACCACTCCGATTGCCACGTTTGCCACGGCCCCGACGGCGAAGGCTCGACTTACGCTCCTGCGCTCAGCAATTACATGAAGACGAAGGACTATTCCGACTTTGCCAACGTTGTCGTTAACGGGCGCAAGAACGTCAATACGGCGCAGGAGAGCGTGATGCCGTCGTTCGGCACCAATCGGAACGTCATGTGCTACATCGAGGACATATTCGTCTATTTGCGGGCGCGCGCCAATGACGCGATCTCCCGCGGAAGGCCGCAAAAGCGCGAAGACAAGCCGGAGGCCGCCGCCCAAGCGGAAGACAGTTGCCTCGGACATGGGAATTGATCGATGGCGAGCTCTGCCAACGGAGAGTGGCTGCGGGTGAGTTCGTGCGTTTTGTGCGCGGCGACGGTGGCTATGTTTCTCTCCGGAAAACTTCTCGCGCAACCCGTGGATCGCCCGGATTTGTCTATCGAACTCGTTGACTCCAAGCTGCTCCGGGCCTGCGCCGATCCGAACAACATGCCGTTCTCGACCGACAAGGGTGAGGGCTTTGAAAACAAGCTGGCCGAGTTGCTGGCCGATAAGTTCGCCAAGGGCCTTTCATATAGCTGGTATCCGCAGGCAACCGGCTTCGTGCGGAACACGCTCGCGGCGCACAAATGCGACGTCATCATGGGCGTGCCGCAGGGCGATGATCTAGTGCAGGTCACCAATCCCTATTACCGCACGGCTTACGCTCTCGTGTTCAAACAGGGGCATGGGCTGGAGGGTGCGGACGCGGTGGGCGATCCGCGCCTCAAGGGCAAGCGCATCGGTATCGTGGCGGGGACGCCCCCCGGGAATAATATGGCAGCCAATGGTCTCATGGCGAATGCCAAGCCATACCCGCTAGTCATCGACACCCGCTTCGATTCCTCGGCGGCGGCGATGATGCATGATCTCGCCACCGGCGAAATCGATGCGGCAATCCTTTGGGGCCCCATGGCCGGCTATTACGCCCGCCGGATGAACCCGGCAGTGACCGTCGTGCCACTGGTCAAGGAGACAACCGGTCCTCGTCTCATCTATCGCATCGCTTTGGGAGTGCGCTACTCCGACCAGGAGTGGAAACGCCAGCTCAATCGCGCCATCAAAGAGAACCAGCCCGCCATCAACAAGCTGCTGCTGAGCTTCGGCGTACCGCTACTCGATGACAACGATCGAGTTATCACCGAGGACTCGATCCCCAGATAGATAGCCCTAGTCTAAGGTGACTGCCCCTCATTCGAGCGATTGTTGGATCGCACGGCCGAGGGCAAACAGGCGTTGCTCGATAAGAACGGGCACTTCGCAGACGAAGTTCATCGTCTTGCGGCGCTCCTCGAAGATGCGCGTATCCCATTCGACGCGATTGGTCAGTTCGTCGATTCTGCTCTGGTCGGGATCAGGTCGATCCTGAAGCTCGCGGAGCTGGAGAATCGTGGATCGGATTTGGTCGGAAAATTCCCTTTGCTTGCGAAAATACCGCTCGATGCCCCGCATCACTTCGCTGCGTTCATGATTGAGGTTCTTGAACAACCCCGCAAATATCAGCTTCGCCTTTTTCTGCCGCTCGGATTCGGGACCCGTGATGAAGTCCGAAACCGCCTTCTGCGCCTTATCGAGCGGCGTGCCGCGAGCCGCGAGCCGTGCGACCAAATCCTTTATCGCGGCGTCTTGCTCCCAAGCGTTCCCGACGTCGTCGATGGCGGGTCCTGCCCACACGGCGGCAACCGAGATTTCCGGCACCTTGACTTGACTGCACGGCCAATCCGGAAAACGTGGATCGGCGGCGAGCGCCATCCCTCGCAAGGCCAGTTCAATGGCAACGGCCATGGTGAACGACCAACGTTTCACGTGCCGCCTCCAGGCTCTCCGCGTCGTGCAAGAAATCCTCGCGACGGATCGTACGCGAGGATCGCGCCGACCATGAACAGAGCTGTGCATCCGCCGACGACCGCGAGCGAAATCCAATTGATCTGGCAGTAAAGCGCAAAGCGGACGAGCTCGACCGCATGGGTGAATGGATTGAGCTCGCACACATAGTAGAGCAAAGGGCTTCCTTCCCTCACGCGCCACAGCGGGTAGAGCGCGGATGACGCGAAGAACATCGGGAAGATCACGAAATTCATCGCGCCCGCGAAATTTTCGAGTTGCTTGCTGACCGACGACATCAGCATGCCGAGCGCCCCCAGCATGAGGCCCGACAGGACCAGGGCTGGCAATACCGCGATATATCCGAGTGGCGGAGCCTCGATCTCCCAGAACCAGGCGATAGCCAGAAAAGTATAGACCTGCGGCAACGACACCGCCATGCCGGCCACGAGCTTCGACGAGAGGAGGAACCACCGCGGCATCGGGCTCACAAGCAGCGTGCGCATATTGCCCATTTCACGATCGTAGACCATGGAGAGCGAGGACTGCATGCCGTTGAACAGCTGGATCAGCAGCATCAGTCCCGGCGTGATGTAGACTTCGTATAGTATGTACGTCTCGTAAGGTGGGATGATGGACACGCCGAGAACTTGCCGAAAGCCGGCGGCGAAGATGAAGAGCCAGACGAGGGGGCGCACGAGTGCAGCCACGAAGCGCTCGCGCTGATGCAGGAAGCGCAGACCTTCACGCCAAACAATCCCCTTGAGGCAGATCGCGTACTGGACCGGTGCAAATCCGGTCACCCGGGGAAACGCGGCCAATTCGACGGTCATGAGGCCTCGATTGCGGCGTCGGTGCCTTGGGTCAAGCGAGTGAAAGCTGCGCCGATATCTTTAGCATCGGCGGCGTCCAGCACGCGTGGAACAGACCCATGCGCCAGAACCCGTCCTTGGTGCAGCACGATGACGTCGTCGTCGTCCGAGATCTCATCGATGAGATGGGTGGCCCACAGCACCGAGGCGCCATCTTCAACGACCAGTCGACGCACGTAGCGGAGGATATCTGCTCTTGACTTGATGTCGAGACCGACCGTCGGCTCGTCGAGCACGAGCAAGCGGGGCCGATGCAAGAGCGCGCGTGCAATTTCGACGCGCCGCATCTGACCGCCGGAGAGGTTGCGCACCTTGTCATTTGCGCGGTCCGACAGCGCGATCCGCGCGAGCACCTCCTCGGCGCGCGCGCAGCCGTCGTGTTTGGCGATGCCGTGCAGGGCTGCATGGTAGGTCAGGTTCTGGACCACGGAGAGATCTAGGTCGAGCGTCCGTTGTTGGAACACCACGCCGACCATGCGCAAAGCCTCGCTCGATGCACGTCCGACATCGCGGCCGAAAATCCGGATGCGACCCCGCTGGATGGCGTAGAGACGCGTGATCAGCGAGAACAATGTGCTCTTTCCAGCTCCGTTGAGGCCGAGCAGAACGGCAAAAGTCGATGGCGTAATGGAGAACGTCACGTCGTTGAGCGCCTGACGCCTGCCGTAGCAATGGCTCACGCCTTCGATGGCGACGGCGGGCGGCTCAGCGGTCGTCATGGCGAGAATGTCACTGCTGGGAAATTGCGATACCCCAAGGAAGCTCGCCGACCTGGATCGTCTTGGTGACCTTGAGATTTGCTACGTCGATGATGGAGACGTCGTTCGACACGCCGTTGGTCGTCAGAAGATATTTTTCGTCCGGGGTAAACGCCATGTGCCAGACGCGCTGGCCCACGAGAAGGTATTTCTGAACCTCATGCGTCGCGGCGTTGATCACAGCGATGCGATTGGCAGGACCGAGTGCCACGAATCCTGTCTTGCCGTCTCGGGTGATGCTGATTCCGACCGCCTGGATGGCCTCCTTCCGCAGCCCCGGTATGTCGAAGGTGATCTTCTTCTTCACCTCGTGTTTCACCGGGTCGATGATGCTCACTGTTCCACCGATTTCGGATGAAACCCAGACCTCGGAGGCGTCGCGCTTGAACTCCGCGAAACGGGGCCGTGCATCGACCAGCACGTTGGCGACGATCCGGCGCGTCTCGGTATCAATGAAATGCGCCATATTGGTCGTCTCCGATGTAGCGACGAGGACCTTACCGTCCGGACTGAGGCCCATGCCTTCTGGCTCGACGCCGACCTGTACCTCGCCGAGCGGGACGCGCCGTTCCAAATCAATTATTGTGACGGTGTTGTCGTTCTCGTTGGCCACGTAAAGGATCTTGCCAGTTTGGTCCTGTGTAAATAGCTCGGGATCTGGACCCGACGGCAAAGTGGCGACGATCTCGTGCGTTCTTATGTCGATGACTTGTATCGTGTCATCGTCTCCGACGGCCACGAGAATGAATTTCCCGTCCTTAGTCAATTCGATGCCTCGCGGTCTCTGACCGACTTTGATCGTCTTCGCGACGGTGAATTTGTTGGTATCGATCACGCTGATGGTATTGCTCTTCTCGTTCGAGACATAGGCAGTGAAGGCGCTCGCTTGGCCGCCGATGAGAACGAACACGCCCAGCCCGAGCAGGCAATCGCGTGTGCTAGCGAAGTGGGGACGCCGTCGCCGCAGAGGACGTCCAATGCTGGTCTTCCCGGTCATCGGCTATTGAGCCTGCATTGACTTTCGGGACGGTCGATCCCCAGCGTATCCAGTTCGGAAACCTGGTGCAGAAATCCTTCTTGCGGAGAGACCGAAACGATCATTCTGCCGTCGCTCAGAAGAATGGGTTGACGAAGTTGAAGATTCCAGTCGCGTAGGGTCAACCGCTGGCCCTTGAACGCGGCCAAGGCGAAATCGGGCCCTTTGAGGAAATCGAGCATGACTATCGGGTCTGTTGAACGCGTTCTTGACGCGCTGTCACCGATCATCCGCACCGCCGTCCAAGCCTGCATGTCGCGTGCCGTCATCCGCCGCGAGAACTGTTTCATGAATCGGTCCTGCAGCTGAACCGCTCCCCATTGATCGTGCGAGCCGTCCCAGCTTGTTGGAACAAGGCCGGCGGATCCCGCGACCGGCCTTGGATCCCATGTTCGGTACGGCAAATAGGACGCAAAAACCTCGCTCTCGTCCGCAGCTACAAGAACATCGTAGGGAGGCGCACCTTGCGTGAAAATGGGCAGCTGGCGCTGAATCTGGACGACGCCGCTGTCCGTCCTTCGCGCGCCGCCGGTATCCTCGAATACCCTGTCCTGGACAATTCGCGCGCCGAACCGTTTAGCCGAGCGTCGCAGCGCATCGCCGTAGAGCCCATCCTCCGCATGGGAACCGACGACCAAAAGCCATCTGCGCCACTGCTTCCAGACCAGATACTGCGCCAGAGCGTCGGCCAGCATCGACCTCGTTGGAGCAGTATGAATCACATTGGCGCGGCAGTCTTCCTCCCGCAATCGATCGTCGCTCGCGCTGACATTGAAGAACAAGATCTTGCGCGGCGTCGCTGCGTCGGCGGCCTTAAGGAGCTCGTCCGCCGGCAAATCGGCGATCACCACCGAAACGCCGCGCTCCGCCAGCGCAATGATCGCAGCCACAGCATCGGCGCCTCCTGCGAGTCGGACGTCTTCCAGCGAGAACTGCTGGCTCAGGAACCTCCCCGTCGTGTTGTCGTCATCGATCGCGAGCCGCGCACCAGCTATCCCATCGTTGTTGGCTGGCGTTTGGATCAGTGACAGGGTCGACTTCGGATCAGTGCGGCGCAGATAGCCGATGTTGACCTCGGCTGCATCGGTGGATGCTGACATCCACGCGAAGAAGAAAGTCCCCGCTAACAGGAGGCGAATCAACGAAGCACTCCGTTCGGGGTCAGTCTGGGTCGCCTTAGCACAAACGGCCATTCTTTGTTTAAATCATGATCTTATGCTTTGCACGGCCCTCTTCTCTGGGGGCCATTGATCAAGACGAGAGTTTTAGTTCACGAAAGAGCGATAGCAGAGCCATCCTGCAAGTACGATACATGCTGCCCAGATGATGGCGATCACAATTGCGGATGTATGGCTCACAGGCCGATCCTGCGCCGCTGCTGCTAACGCCCGATGTTCCGCCATAATCTCCGGCGGAATCAATTTGACGACGATTAGAATGCCCAACGGCACAATGATAACATCGTCCATGTAGCCTAGGATCGGCACGAAGTCGGGAATCAAATCAATGGGCGAGAGTGCATAGCCAGCAACGCAAATAGCCAGCGCCCTGGCGTACCACGGCACGCGAGGATCGCGTGCCGCCCGATAGATCGCGTGCATGTCTCGTTTGACGAGAAGCGCCCAATGTCTCGCTCGCTGGCTCATTGTGCGGTGGTTTCCCATGCTTCAGACACATCAACAACATCTCTGATTGCCCAAAGACGTTTTGTCACACACGCCGCCAGGCGAGCAGATATAGGTTGAAAAGATCGGCGGGTTCCCGCCGTTGCCTGACCGGTCGGCATTTGCATCCGCCGTTAGCTATGGCATCGTCTGCACATGCTTCCCATGTTGGGTTTTGCGTTTGCCGCCATCATCACGCTTGCCGCTCAAACGAGCGCGATGGCCGAGGATCGCATCCGTCTGGCGGTGCAGAGGACGGGCACGCTAGCGTGGGAGCTTGACGTCATCAGGACGCACGGCCTCGATCGCAAGTTTGATCTCGCGATCGAAACCGTCGAGCTCGCCTCGACCGAAGCCGGCAAGATCGCGCTCAAGGGCGGTTCGGCCGATCTCATGCTGTCGGATTGGCTATGGGTCGCGCGCGAGCGCTCGCTCGGCGACAATCTGGTCTTTTATCCC
Source organism: Xanthobacteraceae bacterium (assembly GCA_035263865.1). GTDB lineage: Bacteria > Pseudomonadota > Alphaproteobacteria > Rhizobiales > Xanthobacteraceae > VAZQ01. The sequence goes on along the minus strand of DATFQX010000442.1, from coordinate 4,093 downwards.
TCGTCGAGCACGCTCGGCGCGGTGATGGTGCCGGCGCAATCACCGATCCGGAAGATCATTGATCTCCGGGGCAAGAAACTGGCTGTTGCCGGCGGTCCGCTCGACAAAAGCTGGCTGCTCCTGCAGGCGTTGGCACGCCGCGAGGGCGTGGATCTCAAAAAACAGTCGACAGTCGTGTATGGCGCGCCGCCACTGTTGTCGGAGAAGGCCCTGCAAGGTGAGATCGACGCCACGCTGACGTTTTGGAACTTCTGTGCCGATCTCGAAAGCAAGGGGTACAGGCGCGCCATTGCCATGGATCATGTCATGAAAGGCCTCGGGACGAAGGAGCCGGTCGCGCTCGTCGGCTACACTTTCGACCGCACGTGGGCCGCGCGCAGCGGATCAACCGTCGAGCGCTTTCTCGCCGCCGCCCGTCAGGCCAAGGATATCCTTGCTTCGTCGGAGGCCGAATGGCAGCGGCTGGCGCAGCGCATTCGCGTCACCGACGCGAATACGCTTTCTATCTACCGCCAGCGCTATAGCGAAGGCATCGTGCGCCGGCCGCCCGCCGAGGAGGAGGCGGATGCGCGGGTCTTGTATCTCGTGCTCGCCAAGACCGGCGGTGCGGAGCTCGTCGGCCCGGCACGCGAGCTCCCCGCTGGAACCTTCTACCGGCCGGCCGCTGCGGAGTGAACGTGGGCGTTAGGCTCGCCTCGCTCGCACTGCTGATCGCGGCCTGGTATGCCGGCTCGCAACTGGCCGGTGCGCGCCTCCTTCCGGATCCCCAGGCAGTGGCGCTGGCCATCGTCGATGAAGCGCGTTCGGGCGCACTCGCGCTCAATCTCGGCGCGACGCTCGCGCGTGTTGCGGTGGCATTCATCCTCGCCATGGCGCTTGGCTCAGTGATCGGCCTCATCATGGGTCGGTCGCGGATCGCGGACCAACTCGGCGATCCTTGGCTCATCGTGCTGCTCAACCTGCCGGCCCTGGTGATCATCGTGCTCGCCTATGTCTGGGCGGGGCTCACGGAAACCGCAGCGATCGCGGCTGTGGCGCTAAACAAGCTTCCGATCGCGACTGTGACCGTGCGCGAAGGCGCTCGCTCGCTCGATCACGCTCTCGACGACATGGCGCAGGTGTTTCGCATGGGGGCATGGACGCGCCTGCGCCACGTCATATTGCCGCAGCTTGCGCCCTATCTCGCCGCGGCCGCCCGGTCCGGCCTGTCGCTGGTTTGGAAGATCGTGCTCATCGTCGAGCTGCTCGGGCGCCCCAACGGCGTCGGCTTCGAGATCGGGGTCGCGTTCCAATTGTTCGACGTCACGCGCATCCTAGCCTATGCTCTCGCCTTCATCGCCGTCATGCTGGCAATCGAAACGTTTCTGGTGCAGCCGCTTGAACGACATGTCGCCCGCTGGCGCCCGAAGCCGGCTTGACGTCAAGATCAAGCAAAAGTGTTTTCGCGCTGCCTCCGGCGGAAAGCTCCAGGTGCTCGGCGAGCTTGCGTTCAGCCTCGGCGGCGGGCAGGTCGCCGCGGTGGTCGGGCCGTCCGGCTGCGGCAAAACCACGCTACTGCGGATCGTCGCGGGACTCGACCTCGATTTCGAGGGCGACGTTGCGCTCCCCGCGCACGGCCGGCTCGGCATGGTGTTCCAGGAGCCGCGCCTGTTACCGTGGCGCACGGTCGAGCAGAATGTGCGGCTCGCCGCCCCGCAGGCGACCGATGCCGGGCTGGATACGCTGTTCCAGACGCTTGGCCTCGGCGCTCATCGCGATCACTATCCCGGCGAGCTTTCGCTCGGGCTCGCCAGGCGGGTGGCGCTGGCGCGCGCCTTCGCGGTCGAGCCCGATCTACTTCTCCTCGATGAGCCGTTCGTTTCGCTCGACGATGCTCTGGCGGCGCGACTGCGCGAGGAACTCGCCGAACTCGTCAACCGCCGGCCCGTCACCACGCTGTTGGTGACGCACAATCTCGAAGAGGCTGTCGGGCTTGCCGACCGGCTACTGCTGCTTTCGGTCAGTCCGGCGCTGATTCTTGCCGACGTTCCGGTCGCGCGCCCGCGCGAGGCCCATACTGCGGCGGAGCTTGAAACCCTGCGCAACGAGATCGCGCGGCGGCTCAATCAGGCGTTTCACTGAGGCGATCTGTGACTGTCGCCCCTGAGCGGGGCCTTCGGCCCGCCCGAGAGCATAATCCGGTTGCACGCCTGCAATCCATGCCATCGCTGACCTCGACGGTCGGCGCGGGGCGCGCTGAAGCGATCACAGCTTTGCGCGCATCCCCACATAGACCGAGAGCGGCTGAGCCGGCGTGACCATGCGGTGGTCGAACAGCACGTTCGGTATCGCGAGCGCGACCGTCGACTGCGGATCGAAGAAAGTGCCGAAGGTCGCGAATTTGCGATTGAACAGGTTGTTTATGAACCCGTAGATCTGCCACTCCTTGGTCAACTGGTACGAGCCGTGCAGGTTCGCGACCCAGTAATCGGCGAGCTTAGGGTTCTGGTTGGCGTCATCGCCAACAAACCATTGGCTACTGACCCAAATGACGTCGGTGCCGAGTTTTAACTCCGGCGTGACCCAGTAGTCGACGCCACCTTTGACCTGGTGGCGCGGTATGCCGGGAATCTGCTTGCCTGGAGTGACAAAGATGTTTCCATTTGCGTCCGCGAAAGGATTGTTCGGTGACGCCAACTCTCCCGAGAACTGATAGGTGGCATCGATGAAGGCGTAATTGCCATACACGAGGTATTGGCCGGTCTGGTACTGCGCGCCCGCCTCCAGCCCCTGACGGCGCGTGGCGGGTACGTTCTGGAACACGCCGCGGCCTTGAAGCACGCTCGCGACCTGGATGATGTCGTTCTGGCTGTCGATGCGAAAGAGTCCGAGCTTCCAGTCGCCGCGACCGCCGGCAACGTTGATGTTGCCGCGCAATCCGGCTTCCTTCGTGCGCGCAACCACCTGTTGAAGCGGCGGGTCCGAGACGAGGAACCCTTCCAACAGGCAAGGTTTTTGGGGATTCGAGCAGCCGAGCTCGAGCGGTGTCGGTATGCGGTTCGCTTCCGAATATCCGGCATAGAATGTCATCAGCTCCGGGAGAATTTTGTAGGTCAAGCCCGTCACCGGATTGAAACGTGCGTAGGTGTAGCTGGCGCTGAGATCGGGGCTGGTGCCGAGCAGATCGGCCATGTCGATGGCGGCGAGGTTGTAACGGCCTCCTCCCGTAAGCGACAGACGGTTGGTCAAATCGAACGTCTCGTTGAAATAGGCACCATAATAGGTTTGCCAGGCAGCGAGGCTGACCGGGCTGAAGCCGAGATTGCCGGCGGTATGGATGATCTTTCCCGTCCCCGGGATCGCAGCGTTGGGCCCGACGAAGAGATCGGGATAGATGTAGCCAAGCTCGCTGTTGGCCCTGAAGCCGATCTTGCTGCGGTCGACGCTCGCGCCGATAACGAAGTAGTTGTCGTGACCGAGGACCTTGTCGTCGTTGAGGCCTTGCAATGAGGCGCCTGTCGTCAGCGCCTTGGTGAAGGTGCGGTCGACCGTTCCCCAGGGCGTCGTGGCGCAGGTGTTCCCGCCACCCGGTGGGCAAGGAATGGGTTGGCCGTTCTGATTGAGGATCTGGAAGTCGGCCGCCGGCAGTCGCGGCTGCGGGAAGGCATCGTTTTCTAGGCACAGTGTGTTGAACAGCGGATTATTGGCGGCCCCGCTGCAGCGCTCGACCTCGGCCGCGTTGCCGTCGACATGTTCCTGATTAAACCGGCGATAATAGAGATTGCTCTGGACCGTCCAATGGTCGGTCACGGAGTAGCGGCCTTTGAGCGCGACCAGCGCCGCTTCGTTCTTGGTGGTCTGCGGCCAGGTGTAAATGGCGCGATAATCGTTCGCGAGCAGTTCGATCGGCGTCGGTCCAATCACGCCGAAGAAATTGTCCGCTGCGGACGTGACGAGATGAATCTCAGCATCAGTGCCCTTCCAGCCGAGATCGCCGTAGAAGCGCGCCAGCCGCGATGGCGACTGGAGGCGCCAGCCGTCGTCCTTGAGGCCTTCCGCCGCGAGATAGAGCCCCCATTCCCCGTTGCGCACCCCGTATTGCAGGGAGCCGCCG
>DATFQX010000441.1:0-32792 GCA_035263865.1 Xanthobacteraceae bacterium | reverse complement strand
TTTGATGTCGGCCGCAGCCTGCTTCGATGTACTCGTGTTCGATCCGAAAACGACGGTGCCCCCGATCACAGCTGCAATCGCGCCGACCATAGCCATTGAATCAAACCTAATTGCCCCGAACGTGAGGGCTAACAGCCATATGCCACCGGCAGCGATGGCTATCTTTGAAACTAGAATAAGTTTCCGACAGCTCTCTATGGCTCCGGTAAGCTCGTCGATATGAGCTTCGAGGCTCGATATTTGATCATGCAGATCATCATCGGCCATGCGGATATGCTATTGGGCTGCTGCTGGTTCGGTTGACACTAGCCTAAGCTGATACGGACTAGCGTCAAAGCAATCTGCCGCAGATAATCGACGAGGCCCAACGAAGTTCAAGTGTCGGTGTTCCCGGGCGTCGGACCCGCAATTACAGATGAGGGTTTGATGAGTTTGAGCGAAGTTCATTACCTGCCGCTTGCCCCTCCCTTCTTTTTCATTCTAGTCGGGCTATTCGTCATCCTGCTCGTGCTCATCCAGCTCGGGGTGCTGCGCTATGCCTATATGCGCCTCGGCATCAGCTCCGGTGCAGCACTGCTCCTGCTGTTTGCCTCTCTCATTGGCAGCTATTTCAATATTCCAGTCGCGTACCTGCCCGAGCAGCGTGTGTTGGCACAGCAGGAGATTGATTTCTTTGGAATGCGTTATGTTGTTCCAGTCGTCGCCCAATGGCCGGGGACATTAATCGCGGTGAATGTCGGTGGAGCGGTAATTCCCACCATGATGTCCGTTTATCTGCTCGTCAGGCATCGATTGTTGGGAGAAGCCGCGCTTGCCACCGTCGCTGTGGCGGCGGTGTGCTACTGGTTATCCCGTCCCATTCCTGGTCTCGGTATCGCAGAGCCGGTATTTGTGCCGTCCGTTGCCACGGCAATTGTTGCGTTGTTGCTCTCGCGCGAACACGCGGCGCCGCTCGCCTATGTTGGCGGCAGTCTGGGCACGCTGATCGGCGCTGACCTGCTCAATCTTGGCAACATCCGTGGACTGGGCGCTCCGGTCGCTTCAATCGGCGGTGCTGGAACCTTTGATGGCATTTTCCTGATCGGAATTGTCGCAGTGTTGATCGCCAGCCTGTCGCGATCATGGAGCAGGCCGAGAGGAAGCTGAGGTCTTGTTAGCGTCCGTCTGGCATTTGTCACGGTACGGGATTTCACCCAACCCACCCTGGGTTCTTGCGCGCGGTAGCGCACCACACCTTTGAGAAGCGGCAAACCGCTATATAATCTTCCAGACACTTGCGACACGGCGCGAATGGCAGTCGGGCGGCGACTTAATCGTTCCGGCCGACGTTAAGTGGTCAGTGGAGAATGGCGGTGCGATCTGCGCTGTTTGCTGCTCTCTGGTGCCTCATCGCTACAATGTCAGCTCGTGCCGAAGTACGCATCCTGGCAAGTTCTGGTGGCGAGGTGGGATCATATCTCGAACTGTTCTCGGTCTTGCGGCAATCCGGTCAACGAGTGGTGATCGACGGGCCGTGCTTCTCCTCCTGCACGCTTGTGCTGAGCACGATCCCAGCAAATCGGATCTGCGTCACCCGAAACGCCGTGTTGGGTTTCCACTCGCCCCGCTGCGTTGACGGGCAAGGTCGGCAACATGCCGCCACAGTGGAAACACGCCTCGTCGCTGCCACCTATCCCGCCGCGGTGCGTGCCTGGATTGAACGGCATGGGGGTCTTACGTCCAAGCCCATCTTTCTGTGCGGGCGCGAACTGGCGACTATGTTCCCTCGATGCAGTTAGCTGTAGTTCGAAGCGGGTAACGCCGGTAATCTCTCCGCGGTGTTGCTGGCCGTGCGCGATTCGTGCGATAGGCCAGCGTAGAGAGGAATTCGGCCTTCCTGCTCTACCTTTCCATTTTCGCTCTCATTATGGCCATTAGGCGCTCCGTTACGGGGTCCAGGTTGGCCGGAGACTCTTCTGTTATGGGGTCTAGGTTGGGCGTAGATCCCTCGGCCTCGTCAGATTCGCACTCGTGAGATAGAAGAGGCGCTTGGATTGTTGTTTTATCGAGGCCCTTCGTTTCTAAGCTTCCTTCTAATTGTTGCTCACGAAAGGACGAGGACAGGTCTAACGACCTAGTCCGCCTACCTTCCTGCTGTTTCCGAAAGACCCTGAAAACCCTGATCCTGTCGCCTTCACCAACAAAATCGATGTCGCCATTTTCATTAAGGCTTTCCTTTAGGGCCTCTCTCACGGAGTTTTTAGCCTTTTGAGTTTCGGTCCTCAGGATGGAGAGCTTACTTGATTTGTCTACGTACTCATCCCAACCCTTCAACGTTTGAACCTTCTCTTTGGGAAGAAAGCCAATAGTCTTTGTCTTGGCTTCGCTCTGATCCGCCATGTCCTTTTCCTCTTGGAACATGGCGCTTGTGCCAAAGCATGCTTTACAGATGATTAACGGCTCTTGCTTGTCGGAGTGGCGTTACCGGTGTTGCTGCCGCAAAGGACATCACAGTGGGTAGCTTTCAAATAAAACCTGGCATGGGAGATGTCCCGCAGTATTTTCCGCCGGGTGGGTCCTAAACCCTCACCCACCCACTACAAGACACTGGCTCGCCGCCCAAAGCGCCAGGGTCTTTTTTTATGGACTGGGAATTCACAACAGCACGGTGCCGGATCACGATCTCGGCACCAAACCTAGCAAAAAGTCGAGCGATCAATTAGGTGGTCTACCCGCCCTAAGCGGGGTTTTTCTTCATTGCCGTGCCAAGGAAATCGGAAAATTATGGCCGTTGAGTTTCTCTGGAGTGCTGCTTTTTGGAAGACGGCGGCGGAGTTTGCGTCGATTGTCACCACCGGCATTGCCCTCACTGCAGCAATTATCGCACTTTGCGCAATCCGGGCGCAAAAGGATACAGCTATGAGGATGCAGCTCCATTGATTCCGGATAGGAGGTTAAAGCCGACGCGCTCCCGTTCGACCGGAAGGACAGACCAACTGCCACACGAGTCGCAGCCTTTGTTTCTCGCTCAAAATGTGGGTATGTTGTTTTCTTTTGTCGGGAGGCAGCAATGGCCAACGTCAACGTTGCATCAATGTCAATTGATGCGCTTTTGAAGCTTCGCGAAGGGATCGAGAATGTTCTCACCCGCAGGACGCACGAATTGAAAGCTCAGCTTGCGATGCTGGGACACGAAATTGGATTTAAGGCTCGTGGAAGTTCACTGAAAGGGCGAAGCGTCCCCGTCAAATATCGCGATAAGTCGGGTAACACATGGGCTGGCCGAGGAGCACAGCCCGTCTGGTTGCGTGAAAGGCTAAAGGACGGAGCCACGCTGGAAGACTTTGCGGTCCATAAGAATGCTGGTCGCGTCAAGACGCGTCGGAGGGCGAAACGCTGAGTGCGAGTTGCTCTGTTGGCCTTCGGCCGCGACTCAGATTATGTTGTTACCTGTTCATTGGCCTGCGATTACGTGGATCACTCAATCCTCCCACGGATTTATTAGAGTTTCGTCGCGAGTGATCCACGCCTGGTCCAGCGGCTTCCGACGGCCTTTAACGACGTCCCAAGACTCGCATGAATGGGACATCGGTATTCGCGTCGGCGGATCGTGCACGTCGCATTCAAGACTTCCTTTTCACGACGACTCATAACGCAGCGTCATTTGCGTATCGAGCTTTGTCGGATCCGCGCACAGTGAAGAGAGCGAGACGCCGATAAGACGAACTCCTTTCCGCATCGGAAACTGAGCCGCCAGCAACTCCGCGCTGATTGATGCCAACATCCAGCGGTCCGAAATCGGCTCCGGCCGAGATCGACTTCGAGTGATGATCTGGAAGTCGGAGAACTTTACTTTGAGCGTTACTGTTCGCCCCCGCACACCCGTGCTCTCGCAATAGTGCCAAACCTTCTCGACCAGGGGACCAAGCTCAGCTCTCATGTCATCAAGGCTTGTCAGGTCTCGCGCGAACGTGTTCTCCGCTCCAACCGACTTGCGATTCCGATTTGGGACAACCGGCCGGTGATCGATGCCTCGGCAGATGCAGTAAAAATGGGTTCCTGCCTTCCCAAAGTGCTTCAACAGAAAGGCTTCGTCCTTGGCCCGCAGATCAAGCGCGGTGAAGATCCCGAGGTCCTTCATCTTCGCGGCAGTCGCGGGTCCGACGCCATGAAACCGCTCCACCGGGAGGCCCTCGACAAAGGTCGGCCCCATCGCAGGCGTAATGGCGTAGAGACCATCGGGCTTGCGGTAATCGGAGGCCAGCTTGGCGAGGAACTTGTTGTACGAAACGCCCGCGGATGCCGTCAGCTGGGTCTTAACGCGGATCTTCGCCTTGATCTGTTCGGCGATCTCTGTCGCCGATGCGATGCCTTGAAGATTTTCAGTCACATCGAGATACGCTTCGTCGAGTGACAACGGCTCGACTACCGGGGTGTACTCGGCGAATATGGCGCGGATTTGTAGAGACACTTCTTTGTAAACGTCGAAGCGCGGCTTCACAAAGATTAGTTCCGGACATTTCCGGCGCGCTGTCACCGACGGCATCGCGGACCGGACGCCGAACCTGCGCGCCTCATAGCTGGCCGCTGCTACGACACCACGTTCTCGCGACCCGCCGACAGCGACGGGCTTGCCCCTGAGTGCCGGATTGTCGCGCTGTTCCACGGACGCATAGAACGCGTCCATGTCTACGTGAATGATTTTCCGTAGACGTTCCAGAGCGTCGTGCCCCTCTGTTGACGCAAATCCTTCTTCGCCACGATTCAGGTCGGGGGCGGCCATGAGAATCAGGGCTCCCTGTCAACCTCGTTAATTTTCCTGCGCTCCACAGCTATCCGCAAGCATGTAGTCGGGCCTAGCATTGGCTGGATGGATATCCGTCGCAGGTGCAGGCCCTTTCCTGTCCGTAATTGTGGCTGCGGTGCCTGTACGCAGCGTTGCGATGTCGTTGGGCCTAAGCCCCCTTGACCTGTGCCGACGACAATCTTGCGGTAGCCGAACTCGATCTTACCTTGTCATCCAAGTGCAGCAGGGCGATCCCCCTCCCCGCCGCCAGAGCTCAAGCACTGGTCCCGGGCATGGCAAATATCCATGCGGTAACGTCCCTGCTCCAAAGGATAGAGCATTCATGTCAGACGAGCGAGATGACCAAGAACGACCGTGCCTTCATTGCATGATGGTCGAACTGATCGATGATTTTTTTGCCGAGTATCCGGCGGCAACTGGCGAGCCAGACACGATTGACACCGACGAAGTCGTTACGGCGCTTGCAAAGACTGTGGCAGAACTGACATGCGGTCAGAATGGTACGACCCGCCAGCAATTGATTGAGCAGCTTATGCGGGAGATTATGGATTATGACGCAGAGTTTCGTAGAGACGACGGAACAAGCGCGATGGGCTCTGATGCACGGCACTAGAGATACGCTTCATGCGTCTCACCCTAATTCCACAAACGACCGCCGTATCGGACTCTCGATCCATTTTGTGGCTCCGGACGTGAGGGAAACCAATTTTCCCGGAGCCAGTGCGATGTTGCTGCGTGGAAAAGATGCGCATGGGTACTGGCTTCCTGAGAAGCGGCCAAAGGCCGACCTCGATCCGGATTGCCTTGCTGAGCTCGACCGTATGTTCACGCTCTACAAAATGGCGCCCCAGCGTGGCAAAAAGAAAGTTGATCCGTTGCTCTTGCATTAGAACGGGCGTACTCGCTGTACCCCCCGTGGCATGAGGTCGCCGCCCCCTACCCCGTTCCATAACGTTTCATTCTGCGAATCAGTTCTTTTGATGAACGTCTCCCGAAACTGGGATCTCGCGTCTACTAGGCTGAGGCCGGGCGGCCGTCTATGCCCGCAGTCGTTCCAAAAGCGGACATAGATTCAGGTGAGTACGCGCACGCCGGTACACCATGGTCATCCTCGTATCAGCAAGATGAGGAACACGACCATGGAAGACCTTCAACACTCAATCCCGCCGTGCTGGCGCGCCCCGTGCCCGCGATGTACAGATGCAATTCGACTTTAGGAACGAGGTCCAGGTAGTCCGAATAGGGCAGCGACCTGCTCACGCCCGGCCAATCCCCCACAGAAACATTGCAGGCCCGGTCGGCACATCGGTCAGTTCCGCCCGCCACGCTGACGCGGCGACGAACTGCCCGAGCGGCATGTAGAAGCCGGCCTCCGCGACGCGCCGGTGAATGTCTTCGGCTATCCGCTTGTGCTCGTCCTCGTCACTGGTCCACGCGAAGACGCGTCGCAGGCGCTCGACCTCAGTGTCCTTCGGCCAGCCAGCGAAGCCGTCGGGAGCGCCTGCGCCATTCATGTAGACGTTCTGCAGTGGGGTCAGCATATCGGGAACGGTGTTGGTGGTATGGAATATGTTCCATCCCTCGGGTTTCGCGCGGCGAGCGAAAAAGGTGTTGAGATCCATGCTCTGCAGATCGACCTGGAAGCCGAGTCGGGTCAGCAGGTCTTGTGTCACGAGTCCGAGTGCCGCGATCCCCGGCGCATTGGCGGGGTGCAAGATCACAATTGTCCGCGTGAGATCTGCCCCGCTCTGCGCCAGGAGTTGTCGGGCAGCCGCCAGATCCGTGGCAGGCGGCATTCCGGCCGTGGTCTCGTAGCGCGTTCCGCAGCCGTACATGCTGCGGCATTCGCGTGCATACTCGGCCCGGCCCGCAACTGCCGGGAGATACTGGGCCTGATCAACCGCGAGCATCACCGCGCGCCGCACGCGCGCATCATCGAAAGGCGGTTGTAGGTGATTGAATCGCAGAATGCCCTGGTACCCATAAGGGCTCACGACCTGGACCAGAATGTTTCGGTGGCGCTCCAGCACCGGCAGGACGTCTGCCGGTAGCCGCTCCACATAGTCGAGTTCGCCGGTCATCAATGCGCTGACCTGGGAGGAAACATCCGGCGTAGCAATCAACTCGACCCGCTCGAGACGTGCACGCTTTCCGCCGCTAGCCCAGACGGAGGGCTCCTCACGCGCTCGATAAGCCGTGTTGCGCACGAGCACGATGCGGTCGCCTGGTCGATATTCCTCCGCGACGAACCGATACGGCCCGGACCCGACGGGTTCGGTGATTGGGCGACTTGGCGGCGTCTCAGCCAGCCGCCGTGGCATAATCATCGGCACCATGGCGCCCGGCTTCGCCAAGGCATCCAGCACAAAGCCAAAGGGTTCGCGCAGCTGCAGCTGGAATCGCCGGGCATCGACTGGCTCCAGCGACTTGGTTGCCCCGATCAACATCCCGCCCAAGGCGTCCCGCGCACCCCAGCGACGCAGGCTTGCAGTGCAGTCCTCGGACGTGACCGCGCTGCCATCATGGAAGGAAAGCCCGTCTCGCAAAGCGAAGGTCCAGGTCATGCCGTCGGCGCTACGATCCCAGCGCTCGATCATCTGCGGCCTCGGCTCCCAGCGGTCGTTGACCGCAAAGAGCGTGTCGAAGACGAGGTACGAAAAGTCACGGGTCGTAAAGCTGGTCGTGAAGTGCGGATCGAAGAGATTGGTCAGCGTTTCCGGCGCGACTCGAAGGGTCTCCCGACGCCCGGCCGATTGGGCTTTAGCCGCACATGCGAACACCGCTGGTGCCGTGAGGCCGACCAGAAACCTGCGACGGTCCATCATATGCTGCCTCGGCGCCGAGGTTTGCGGTGTCGATTTCGCCCATCGCGAGGATAGTCGGCGGTCGCGTCGTCCGCTAGCTGAGAATCGCGGGCTTGGATGGCAGACACAGGAGCGCTGGCAGCGAACGATCGAAGTCACCGCAATCCCCGCCTTCCGTGGCGAACCTTGACCCGCGCCTAGGCGAAAACTTCCTCAAAAAACGCGCGCATTGCGACCCAAGACCGTGTGTCGGACTTCGTGTTGTAGGCAGCTGGCTTCGAATGATCAGAATCGAGGTCCCAATTCGTAAAGCTATGAACGGTATTTCCATAGCTGACCAACTGCCAATCCACTTTTGCCCCGCGCATCTCTTTCTCGAAGGCGAGCACCTCGGTATCAGGCACAAGCGGATCGTCAGCGCCATGCAGGACGAGGATCCTACCCTTGATGTTTTTGGCGTCTTGCGGCCGCGGGGTGTTGAGGGCTGCATGAAACGTAACGACGCCTGACAGATCTGCGCCGTCGCGCGCAAGTTCGAGAACGAGCGTGCCCCCGACGCAATATCCAATCCCGGCAAGCTTGTGCGGGTCCACCTCAGGAAGGCTGCGCAATACATCCAACCCGGCACGACCGCGCCCTCGCATCAGCTGACGATCGCGTTGATACTTTCCCGCTTCGCGAGCGCAATCATCGAACTGCGTGGGTCGCACCCCCTTTCCGTACATGTCGGCTGCGAATGCCACGTAGCCCAGCTCCGCGAGCATTTTGGCGCGCGCCTTGGCGTGCTCCGCTACGCCATACCATTCGGGAAACAACAAAATGCCCGGGTGCCTACCGACCTTGGTATCATCGACGGCCAGAAAGCCTTCGAGAATATCGGATCCGTGTTTGTACTCGATGTCTCTCGTTTGCATTGACAAACTCCGAGTTACGTATGGCCGTTTCTGAAGACCAGGATCAGTCGTCGGATCAGGCACTGCCCAACAGGATGCACGCTACGTATGATGCTGCGGGGCGGCGGTTTCGAATTGCTGATCCAACAATCTGATCTCTTCTTCAAATTGCCGCCTCAGCCAAGCCCGCTCCGGGCCGCCGAGCCAACTTGCATCGACGCCGTTCAAAGAAAGTTTTATTGCTTGCTCCTTGCCCCAGCCGTGCGCTTCGAACAGAACCTGGTAGGAATGACCAATGTCGGTCTTAAACATTTGCGGATCATCGGTATTGAGAGTGACTTTGAGTCCCGATTCGATCATGCGAGCTATACTTGCCTGCCGTCGCACAAGGTTCTGTCGCACGCTCGTGATCGTGCAGGTATTGAAATAAAGACCCTCGTCGCGCGCGCGACGGATCATGCTGTCATCTGCTAAAATATTGTAGCCATGATCAAGTCGATCACATCTAAGCACGTCGCAACAGATCGCGAAGTTCTGTGGCGGAGCCTCCGCTAAGGTCTGATTGTCCTCGCATACGTGTGCCGTTCGCATCAAACCTGCCTCACCTGCGCGCCGATAGAGCTCGTGAAACCGCGCTGGCGGACCTGCGCGTTCCGGCCCGTCCAAGCCAATTCCGGCAACCACATCAGGACGGTAATCGAGAATGTCCTGCAAAATCTCCAACGCGTGCGAGGAATCGATTTGCCGATCAATCGAAGGAATCAACAAGCACGTCGTGCCAAAGTCTTTCTGAGCAGCATGAATGCCCTCCATCAGGCCATCCACCATCGCGCGATACCGCATCCCGCTGCTGTAAAAGTACTGTGGATTAAACATGAGTTCCACGTGCTTGAGATTTCCGGCGCGGTGGCCATCCTGGATCGCCTCATATGCGACTCTTGCAAAATCGCTCTGACTCCGCATCACGGTTGCTGAGAGCCGCAAAGTCTCGATGAACGAATAGAAATCATCAAAGTCGTAGACTTGGTCCTCGCTTCGGGGCAACGCTATCTCATGCTTGCGCGCGAGATCGCTGAGAGTTGCCGGTCGGAGCGTTCCGACCAGGTGACAATGCAAGTCAACCTTTGGTAAGCGAGTGAGATACTCAGCAAAGCGTGAAGAGCTGCCGCCGGACTTGGCGCCGGCATTCGATTGATTGCGGCTGCTCATGTGCTCCGATGGTTCTTGTCACTGCGGTCGCGCCAGGTCGGCGCCGATTGCAATCACGCTGCTGTCTTGCCTGCGCTAGGCCAGAGATTGCGGTAGAAATTGTGCATATTCTCGCCGACATGATAGGGGCCAAACTGCGCTGGGTGGTCGCCATCAATGAACTGAGGCAACGGCTCCAGTGTAACGTCGTAGCTCGGATTGACGAAGAAGGGCACCGAATAGCGCTCGCGTCCATAGCGGTTGATTACGCGATGAAGCGCAGACGAAAAACGTCCGTTTGTAACCCGCTTGAGCATCTCTGCGACATTGACAACGAACATATCGCCGATCGGAGGTGCCACGACCCATTGGCTTGATTGATTCGAGACCTCCAGGCCTCCCACGCTGTCCTGCAGCAGAATTGTAAAAAAGCCAAAATCGCGGTGTGCGCGCGCGCCAATCATATTGTCCTTGACGACCTCTTGTGCTGGGTAATGCAACAGCCGCATTTGGGTCAAAGGCTTGCGAAACATGTCGTCGAAGCCGTTGCGCGGAAGCTCTGCCGCTAATGCAAATCCCTGCAGCAGTCGGTACATCAACCCTTCCATCAGACCATAATAGTAGAGTACCTGTTCACGGAAGGCCGGCAAATTGGCAGGCCATTGATTAGCGCCGTGCAATGGCTTGCCCTCCCTGACGTCCACATCATCCGGACCGAGTTCCATACCAACATTGAAGGACTCCAGCAGGTCCCGTGGGCGATCCACGTTCCTGCCCAGTACGCCGATCGGAAGATAGCCCCGGTAATTTGGAGAATTGACTAGGTAAATTCTGTCCCGCTCCGCCTGGGGGAGCGAGAAAAAGCCCTCGCACGCCTTGAAAATGTTTTGCATTTCGCGAAGTGGAACGCCGTGATTGCAGATGTAAAAAAATCCCACATGCTCGCACGCGTCGCGGATAGCGGCGATAACCTTCGCCTCCTCCGCGTCCTCGCGGCCAAGAGGCTCAATGTCGATAATTGGAATCTCGCTGAAATCCGCGCGCCGGCTGATTTCCATGGGACTCTCCAGAGAAAAATTTCAGCGTTATGAATACAAAGACATGAGGGATGAAACAAGCTTAGAAAATGTGTTCTGGGTCCATGCGGAGTGACGGCGCCCTGCTGCTAAATTTTAGTCTGTATGCCGGAGATTGCGACTTGCGCAGGGCAGACGTGCTTGCAAATATTTGTCAATCATCGCGTGCGACTGCCGAGAGAGAGCTGTCATGACACAAAGCGAATTCGCAGCCTTTTGGCGTTTGGCGGCATCGGTCCTTAGCATCGTTGCGACACTTCTCGCGGCACCAGCCTTCGCCCAAGGAAAGCCCAAGATCAGGATTGCCCATGGCGGCCAACTCCTGAATATCTCTTATCCCTGGCTCGAAATGCCCGCAGCACTGAAGTACTGGGGCCAGGAGGGGTACGACGTCGAAGTATTCATCGGTCAGAGTTCGCTGCAGTCGATTCAGCTTTTGGTCGCCGGGCAAGCCGATCTGGCCCAGATCAATTCAGGGCCGCTGGTTCAGGCTGTCACAAAGAATGGCATCCCAGTTCAGGATGTCATGATGAACACGGTCATCGAATGGTCGCTAGTCGTCCCCGAGGACAGCCCAATCACGTCAGTCAAGGACTTCAAGGGAAAGGCAATCGGCACATCCAGTCTGGGCACTGGTGGGGTCGCTCTGTTGAAATCATTCATGGAGGCAAATGGCGTTGACCCCGAAAAGGAAATTCAGATCCTGCCCGTCGGCATCGGCCCGCTCGCGTATCAGGCGCTGCGAACCAACCAGGTGCAGGGTCTCATGTATTGGGGCTCGGCCATCGCCTCGTTCGAGAACTTCGGTGCCAAATTCCGTCGATTTTATGATCCAAATTGGCATCAAATGCCAGATTTCTCATTGGTCGCGTTGAAGAGCACGATCGACCGCGATCCCAAGGCCATCGAAGCGGTCGTGCGCGGCGCAGCAAAAGGGTCGCTGTTCGCCCTGACCAATCCCGATTGCGCGCGCAAGGTACAATGGGCGTATCGTCCGGCAAGTAAACCAACCGGTGCTGACGAAGCGACGCTCATCAAAAACGACGTCCACTATCTCAATGCGACTTTGGACGGCATGAAGCTTGCGCTGAACCTCAGCGGCGGCAAGGAATGGGGTAAGACCACGCCCGCGCAATTCGACCCGTTACAGGAGTTCCTGCTTCGGACTAAGCAGATCGACAAGAAGGTCCCCTCTGCCGACCTCGTCATCGGTATTCCGAACTTCTTTGAACGTGCCAATAATTTTGACCACGAGGTCGTCGAGAAGCAGGCAATCGCTTGCAACATCAAGTTGTGATGTGAGCCGGGGCCCTGAGAGAGCGATCAGCTAGCGGCAGCGCCGCGATATTTCTGCACGTCTCGGAATCGGCTCAACAGATAGTCGCCGGATTTGATTGGTTGGTATCTTGGCGGATTGTCGACCGATTGGCAGGTCGGTAAGCACGACACCTCGGTGTAATAGTCGAGATTGAAGAAGGTCGGGATCGAGTAGCGTTCCTTCCCAGTCCGGTTGACTACGCGGTGCAGATTTGAGCGATAGATGTCGTTGGTCCAACGTTGGAACAAATCGCCGATATTGATGACCAGCGTTCCAGAAATGAAGGGTGCGCCGATCCACTCGCCATCACGCTTCTGTAACTCGAGGCCGCCGATCGGATCCTGCGACAACAGCGTGATCATGCCGTAGTCGGAGTGCGGCGCGACGCCGAACGCCTTCTCGTCGGTCGCGGGCGGCTGCGGCGGATAGTGAAATAGCCGCATCTGCACCATTGGCTTGGTGCAAAACTGCAAAAAATAGTCCGGAGGCATATCTAGGCTGACGGCAAACACGCGCAGCAATCGTTTGCCGAGTTCGATGGTCTTCGCGAAATAGGATTCGGCCGCCTGCCGCAGCCATGGGCACTCTGCCGGCCAGCGATTGGGGCCGTAGAGTGGCAGTCCCGCGATGACGTCAGGATCGGTGAGCGGCAGATCGATTCCGATCTCGTAGCTCTCCTTGAGATCAGGCGCATAGCCCGGATGCTGGTTAATGCCCCGGGGCATAAAGCCACGGCGGAAACGTTCGTCCATGCGATGCGTGAGACGCTGCGCTTGCGGCAAATCGAAATAACGCTTCGTCGCCGCGAACACCCCATCGAAGATTGACGTGGGAATACCGTGGTTGGCGACATAGAAGAAGCCGATGGTCATGCAGGCGTGGCGGACCTGCCTTGCCAACGGCGTAAGATCGCCGCCGGAATTCAACAGTCCAAGGTCGATAACCGGAACTTCGTCCATTCGCGCCGCGCGTACGGTTTGTTGCATCTTGGTCTCCTTTTCCGGTCGCGCTCTCTTCTTTCAAGCACCTACGACACGTTCCCCCGCCATATCCATCCAGAACACGATCCGACGCTGCGCGATGCCGATCAGGCCGTGGAGCCCGACGCCGATCGCCGAAAGGATGATCAGAATAGCAAAGGTGCCGGCCATGTCGAAATTGAAGTTCTTCTGCAGGATGAGGTATCCGAGACCCGCCTTGGCGCCAACGAATTCACCGACGATGGCTCCAATGACGGACAGCACGATGGCGACGTCGAGACCAACGAAAATGTAGGGCAATGCCTGCAGCAGGCGAACCATGCGAAACACTTGCCAGCGCGATGCTGTGTAGGAGACCATCATCTCCACCTGGTCCTGAGGGGCGGCGCGGAGACCGATGATCGTGTTGGCTAGCAGGGGAAAAAACGCGATGGTCGCGGTGATGACCACCTTCGAAGCCACGCCATAGCCGAACCAGATCACGATGATCGGCGCGATCGCCACTTTGGGAATTGTTTGGAAAGCCACGACGTAGGGATAGAAGATCCGCTCCATTGGCGGGGACAGCGCAATCACAAAGCCCAGCGCCAGGCCGCCGATGGACCCGACCAGGAACCCGGCAAGAACTTCGTATAGCGTGACCGCAACATGCCAGTGCAGTTCACCTCCTCGCAGGCTCTCCCAGAGCGCGATGGCAACGGCTGACGGTGGCGGCAGCACGATCTTCGATATGTTGAGGCCGCGCACCGCTGCCTCCCAGCCGATGATGAATATGACGAACGTCGTCAGCGAGACCAGCAGGTCCCCGGCCAGACGATTGTGTGGTTTCGAGTCCGCGCTCATGTGTCAAGAGTTCCTGCGGAAGTGAAGTGACGGCGAATGCCGGCAACGAACCGGCCAAATTCCGCTGTGGTCTGCATCCCAAGTGAGCGCGGCCGCGGCAGATCGACTGGGATGATATCGACGATCCGGCCCGGCCGCGGCGTCATCACCACCACCCGATCGGCCAGATACACCGCTTCCGGAATGCTGTGAGTCACCAGCAGAATGGTTTTGCGGCTTTGGCTCCAAATTCGCTGCAGCTCCTCGTTCATGGACTCGCGTGTCATGGCATCGAGCGCCCCGAACGGTTCGTCCATCAGCAGGAACGACGGGTCGTGGACGAGGGCACGGCAAATGCCTACACGTTGCTGCATGCCGCCTGAGAGCTCGAAGGGATACTTGTCCTCAAATCCGGACAGACCGACCATCGCAATCAATTGCCGCGCCCGTGCTTCGAATTCGGTGCGATCGCGCCTCTGAATCTCGACTGGAACCATCACATTCTGCAACACTGTGCGCCAGGGAAGCAGAACGGGCGCCTGGAACACCACGCCGAGCTCACGGCTCGGCCCACTCAGGCTACGTCCCTGCATAATGACGTCGCCTGCCGATCGTTGGAGAATTCCCGCAAGGATCTTCAGTAGTGTGGTCTTGCCGCAACCGCTCGGCCCAACGATGCTGATGAACTCGGCAGGCTGGATGTCCAAATTGATGTCTTGCAGCGCGTGGATATGCTTGCCGTCCTTGGCCTGATAGATCTTCTCCAAGCCGGAGATGCGCACCAAGCACTTGCTGTTCACGCCGGAATCGGCAACAGCAGGCCGCCGCAACGACGTTGGCGCGAACTGCGTCACTGGGTTCATAGATCGAACTTGCAAGCTTTGGCGCTCTCCTGGATAGCCTTGACATCAAATGCATTGACCTTGGTGAAGAAGTCGGGAATTCCGACGATCATCTTCGTCGCTGACACTGTCTTGTCGATCTGTTTCGCTGCAAGCATGAACGCCACGAGGCGGTTGAAGGCGGCCGGATCGGCATTGCCCCACAGCTTGCCGCCATTGAGCTTATAGCCATCCGACAACGAATCGAGTTGGGCCTGCTGGTTATTCATGTCCCACTTAATCAGTGTCGCCTCATCCGCGCCGCTTGGTTTGGTCGATGGGTAGCGCGCCCAATGCAGCTTTCGGGCGCAGTCCGGATTGGCGAGCGCGAACACTGTCGCCTTGGCGGCGCCGCGCGCCATGCCGATCACCGCGGCCGGGTTCTTGTCGATTGTCGCCTGCATGGTTGACATTGAATAGTCGGGATAGGTGCGCCAGTCGTCACCGACGAGCTTACGCAGTTTCAAGCCGGCATTTTCGAAAGTGGAGATCGCCGCGGCCCAATAGAGCAGGCCTTGCACCTTATTGGTGCGCAGCGCCTCGACCGGCGGAGCGCCGAGACCGAGGGGGACCATTTCAAGGTCGCTCGCCGGATCGATCCCGTTGGCGCGGAGATAGCTGTTGAGATAGGCGATACCGCCGGTCGCCAAACTGAATACGCCGAGGGTCTTACCCTTGAGATCCTTGACCGACTTGATCGGTCCGTCAGCGTCGACCGCGACCGCCCAGTCGATCACGCCGTTCGCCATCACGATGCGTACCGGCAAATCGTTCTTGGCGTTGGATTGCACAATCACGCTGGCATTGACCTCGGCGAACTCCGCATTGCCGGCAACCATCTGCTGAATCGCTTGCAGCGACGCGCCGACCGGCAATAGCTCGACGTCGTAACCCTCCTCTTTCCAGTAACCCAATGTCACTGCCAGGGTCAGCATCGGGTAGCCGACGTTGAGCACCGTAGTACCGACCGCAAGGCGCACCTTTTGCAGAGGCTTTTGCTGTGCAAAGGACGGCATGGTTGCTAACGCAACCACGGCGCAAATCCAGCAGACCAACCGGGTCGATCGACGATTCTCCATGAACCCCTCCTGCTGTTTTAGGCCGACTGTAGCCGGAAAAAACCGTATGCTGAAAACGTTTTCATCAAAGGCCATGCCACTTGTGCACCGACCAAGAAGTGCCTGCCGCCGCTGAATAAACTTGACCAATCTCGGTTTGTTTTGCCCAGCCCCTGGACGACTTGTCGACGGTTGGCACGCAGTAGCAATCCCTGTTCCGTTTGCCCCAAACTTAGGCGCGTGCAAAGGGGCCGATCTAGCGATAAGGCCAGCCCATGTCCGAAATTCCCGCATTCATCGCCGCGCTGCCGAAGGCGGAGCTGCACATGCATCTGGAGGGCTCGCTCGAGCCCGAAATGCTGCTCACCCTGGCGCAACGAAACGGCGTGCGATTGCCATATGCCGATGCAGCGGCGTTGCGCCGCGCTTACACGTTCGACAACCTGCAGTCGTTCCTCGACCTCTATTACCTTGGCCTCACAGTGCTGCAGACTGGTGACGATTTCTACCAGATGACCGAGGCCTATCTGGCGCGGGCGGCACATGAGAATGTCCGTCACGCTGAGGTCTTCGTTAGCCCGCAGGCGCATTTGCGCCGGGGAGTGCCCATCGCACCCATCATTGAGAATATCCTCGCCGCCTTCGATGCTGCCCATAATGCCCATGGCATTACCGGCGGACTGATCGCGGGCGTTCAGCGGCAATTCGATGAAGCCGACGCGTTGGCCATGATTATCGAACTTAAGCCATGGCACGACCGCATCCTTGGCCTTGGTCTAGGAGGACCGGAGATCGGTCATCCCCCATCAAAATTCCGCCGAGCGTTTGCGGTCGCGCGCGGTGACTATGGATGGGGCGCCGTCGCTCACGCCGGCGAGGAAGGCGGGGCCGAGTACGTCCGAGACGCCCTCGATACGCTCAAAGTCGATCGCATTGACCACGGCGTGCGCTGCGATGCTGACCCAGATCTTGTGAGCCGGCTCGCTGAGAAACGCACGCCTTTGACCGTTTGCCCGTGTTCCAACATTGCGCTGCGAGTGTTCCCCGATATGAAATCGCACAATATCCGCAAGCTGCACGCGAGCGGCCTCTGTATCACTGTCAATTCAGATGATCCGCCTTATTTCGGAGGCTACATTAACAAGAACTATGCCGCGATCCAGGCTGCGCTTGGCGTTACCGACGAAGAGCTGTGGCAGATGACAAGAAACAGTTTTACCGGCGCTTACATATCGGAGGAATTGCGCAATCGCTATCTGTCCGAGCTCGACCGCTATCGCCCAAAATCTCAAAACTCATGATCTGTCCCGAAGACGGATTTGCGTTGTCCTTCGTCCCCAAATGCGCGCCCTGCTCACGAGCTTCCCACGATGTTGCCAGCCGGAGCCGATGCACGACTGATGCAACGATCGCTGGGAATGTTTGTGCCGACCCGGCGAAATTAAATCTTTCGGCGAATCTGCTCGACTGCCATCAGAATACGCTCCGCAGTCGCTGGCGCATCGAGGCGTGGGAAAACGCGATAGTCGCCGGCCGCCGCTACCGCGTCGGTAATCGCGGCAAAGGCCGAGAGCGCGAGCATCAGCGGCGGCTCGCCCACTGCCTTCGAGCGGTAGATGGTCTCGGCGCGGTTCTCGCCGTTCCATAGCCGCATGCGAAAATCATCCGGTCGATCGTTGGCGGTCGGAATCTTATATGTCGATGGTGCGTGGGTGCGCAGGCAGCCCGAAGGATCCCACCACAATTCCTCGGTAGTAAGCCAGCCGAGCCCCTGGATGAATCCGCCCTCGACCTGGCCGAGATCGACGGCCGGATTGAGCGAGCGGCCGACGTCGTGCACGAGGTCTACCCGCAGCAGTCGGTTCTCGCCGGTGAGCGTATCGATCACGACCTCGCTCACAGCCGCGCCATAGGCGAAGTAAAAGAAGGGCCGCCCGCGATGCTTGATCGGATCGTAGCTTAGGCCAGGCGTCGAATAGTAACCGGTCGACGAAAGCGAGACGCACCCGAGGTAGGCCTGCATGACGAGTTCCGCAAAGCTTAGCTCTTTGTTGCCTATGAGTACCCGGTTGGGCAGGAACACGATTTGCTCCTGAGACACGTGGAAGTGCTTGGCCGCAAAATCGACCAAGCGCTCCTTGATCGTTCGCGCGGCGTTGCGCGCGGCCATGCCGTTGAGGTCGGAACCGGATGAGGCCGCAGTTGCCGAGGTGTTGGGCACCTTTGCCGTCGTGGTCGCCGTGATCTTGACCCGCTCAATGTCGATCTGGAATTCCTCCGCCACCACCTGCGCCACTTTCACAAGCACGCCCTGCCCCATCTCGGTGCCGCCGTGATTGAGCTGGACTGACCCATCCTTGTAGACGTGAACGAGCGCGCCGGCCTGGTTGAGATAGGACTTGTTGAAAGAAATTCCGAATTTCACCGGCGTGAGCGCAATGCCCTTTTTTAGGACGGGATTCTTTTTGTTGAATTCGCGCGTCGCGCCGCGCCGCCGCCGATAGTCGGATGAAGCCTCCAGATCCTCTACCATCTCGGCGATGATGCTATCGGCGACCTCCATGTGATACGGCGTGATGCCGCCGCCCTTCGAGGGATAGAAATTGGCCTTGCGGATATCGAGCGGGTCGCGGCCGAGCGCAAATGCGATCTCGTCAATGACGCGTTCCATGCCGAGCATGCCCTGGGGTCCACCGAACCCGCGGAAGGCGGTATTCGATACCGTATGCGTCTTCATCCGGCGCGAATGGACAGATGCATTATGGAGCGCGTAGGCATTATCTGCGTGGGTCATCGCGCGGTCGGCGACTGCAGAAGAAAGGTCTGCCGAATAGCCGCAGCGCGCCGCCTGATCGAAGCGCGCGCCGAGGATGCGGCCGTGATCATCGAATCCTGCTTCGTAGTCGATGCGGAAGTCGTGTCGCTTGCCCGTGATGATCATGTCATCGTCGCGGTCGACGCGGAGCTTGGCCGGCCGGCCGGTCTTGTGCGCGGCCAGCGCCGCGATCGCCGCGAATAGCGAGGGCTGGCTTTCCTTGCCGCCGAAGGCACCGCCCATGCGCCGCACTTCCACCGTTACCGCGTGGTCAGGCAATGCGAGTACCTTTGCGACATTATGCTGGACCTCGCTCGGGTGCTGGGTCGAGGAATGGACCAGCATATTGTTGTCCTCGCCGGGGATCGCGTAGGCGATCTGACCCTCGAGATAAAGATGATCCTGTCCACCTGTGCGTACGGTCCCGGAAATACGATTCGGCGCTTTGCGCAGCGCCGCATCGACGTCGCCAAGGCGCATGGTCTGCGCGGGCAGAAGATCGGCATTGGCCGCGAGCGCGTCGTCGATCGTGATCAGGGCGGGAAGATCCTCGTATTCGGCGCGAGCGAATTTTGCAGCCGCGCGTGCAGCTTCGATTGTCTCTGCCACGATCGCGAAGATGGATTGTCCGGCATATTGGACTTCGTCGACCGCAAAGACCGGATCGTCGCCGAAAATCGGGCTAGCATCGTTCACGCCTGGAATGTCGGCGGCAGTGAGCACGCAAACGACCCCTGGTTGCTGACGAACCATGGACACGTCGAGCGCAACGATTCGCGCGTGCGGCCGCGTGCTCATCGCGACGTAGAGATGGACGGTACCAGGCAACTCGGGGATGTCGTCGACGTAGATCGCTTCGCCCGAGACGTGACGCGTCGCACTGTCGTGAGCGAGCGCCGCGTTCACGCCGCCGCGAATCGGCTGCTCCTGCAGCATGCCCGGAACATCGCCGCGTTGCGCCGCCTCACCCATCATCAATTAGCTCCAGCACCCGCGTTGCAACTTTCTCGCCGCTGTTTTCCAGGTGGAACCGCCGCCATAGGTTCTGCGCGACGAGGAGGCGATAGTTCGTTGAGGCGCGCATATCGGTAATCGGGGTGAAGTCGTCGGTCAGCGCTGAGCAGGCGCGCTCGATGGTCGTCGCCTCGAAGGGCTGACCGGTCAGCGTCGCTTCCGTCTTTTCGGCGCGCTTTGACGTCGCGGCGATGCCACCATAGGCCACACGCGCCCGAACGACCCTGTTGTCCTGCAGCGTAACCGCGAAGGCGCCCATCACCGCAGAAATATCCTGGTCGAAGCGGCGCGAAATCTTGTAGCAGGCAAAACGCGTGGCCTCGCCGACGCGCGGCACCTGCAGGGCTTCGACGAATTCGCCCGGCGCGCGGTCCTGCTTACCATAGGCGAGGAAGAAAGCCTCGAGCGGCAACTCGCGCCGTGCGGCGCCGCGACGCAGCCGCAGCGTTGCGCCGAGCGCGATCAGCGCAGGCGCCAGATCGCCAATCGGAGAGGCGTTGGCGATATTGCCGCCGACCGTCCCCGCATTGCGAATTTGAATCGAGGCAAAGCGCCGAAACAGCTCGCCGAGATCTGGGTGAAGTCGACCGAGTGCCGCGGTTGCTTCCCGGTGGCTTACAGTCGCGCCGATGCTAAGGCCGTCCGCCGACTGCTTGATCTCATTGAGTCCGGCCACGCGGGTCACGTCGATAAGGGTCGCGAGATGCCGCTGCTGCTTCGTTACCCAAAGCCCGACGTCCGTCGCTCCGGCGACCAGCACGGCATCCGGCTGCTTGCTATAGACCTCGGCGAGCTCGTCAATGCTGCGCGGCGCAAACCATTCCTGGTCACCGTGCCTAATATGCAGCATGTCGCCGTCATCGAGAGCGGCAAGTCGCCGCGCGGTCACCGCCTGCGCTGCTGCTGCCGGGCCGGGCGCGGCCGCCACATCGAGGCCGGCGTCTATGATCGGACCGTAGCCGGTGCAGCGGCAAAGATTGCCGGCGAGCCAGTCCTTGACGCTCTGCCGATCTTTCAGCGTGCCCTCGAGCCACCCGGCATAAAGCTGCATAACGAAGCCAGGCGTGCAGAAGCCGCACTGCGAGCCGTGATGGTCCACCAGCGCCTGCTGCACCGGATGGAGCGTGCCGTCGGCGTGCTTCACGTCTTCGACCGTTAGAAGCTGACGGCCGTGCAGAGCCGGCACGAACTGGATGCACGCGTTGATCGCCCAATGGCGCAATCTGCCCGCACCGTCGGGCTCCGCCAGTACCACGGTACAGGCGCCACAGTCTCCTTCGGCACAGCCTTCCTTGGTGCCGGTGCGGCGGGCCTGACGCCGTAGATATTCGAGCACAGTTAGCGTGGGGGGCACATCCCGCAGCGCGCACTCGTCTTCGCCGAGAAGGAATCGAATAGCACTCATACTCTGATGGGTCGTCTTGCTCGATGCTAGTTATGCTCGCTCGGTCCCATGATGACAATGTTCTCGATCTGCTCAACGTGGCGGACGAAAATGTATTTATCCTCTCTTCCATCACTGTGCTTGCGCTTGATATCGCGCTTCACGCTGCGATCGATCTTCGCTACCACAACGTAGGGTGACTGCGCCGGCAGCCCCATCTCGCAATGTCGATCGAATTCGTCGAGCGTCTTCACCGCGTAAGCGTGCTCGATGCCCGCGCCGCGCGCAATCGCTGCGAGGTCGACCCGCCCGGACGCGGTGTGCGTCGGCGGGCCGCCGATCGACTCATAGCATTCGTTGTCCCAGATTACGATAAACAGGTTCTTTGGCTGCTCGTTTGCGAGCGTCGCCAGAATGCCAAGGTTGAACAATAGGCCGCCATCCGTATCGAGGGACACAATCCGCCGGTGCGGCAGGCCGACGGCGAGCCCGAATGCCTGCGGCGTCACGCAGCCGAGCTGCTGCTGGAACAGGCTCGCGCTGCGCATGTGCGGCGCCGCGTTGTACCATTCGTCGACGCTCGCACCTAGTGAAAGCACCACAAGCTCGTCCTTGAGCCGTGCGGCGAGCCGCGTCATGCAATCGAACCGATTCATCGCACAATGCTCCCCGAGAGCACGACCGCGGAGTGATAGTGGGCCGTATGCGACCAGAGGTAGGCGTCCATAATGGCACGTTGGATGTTTTCCTCGTGATCGACGATTCGGTAGGGAATGCGCATGGCGTTGAGCAGCGGCTCCATGGTCATGCCGTGCGGGATGGCCCACCAGTTGTTCTCGCCGAGGTCTCCGCGATGGCTCATGATCATTACCACCGGAATGCCTGCGCCCATGCCCATGCGCGCGAGCGGCTCGATCGAGGCACGCAGCCCCGAATTCTCCATGATCAGTGCAGACTTTTTTCCTGATAGCCAGATGCCACCACAGATCGCCGCGCCTTCTCCCTCGTTGGTGACGCGGATCGTGCGGATGTCTGGGTCGTGGTCGAGCGCCGGGTAGAGCTCCTTGAGCAGGGAATCTGGCAGATAGCAGACCACGCTGACGCCCGCGGCCTTGAGGCCGGCAATTACCTGTTCAACGGCACTGCCTTGCATGACCAATTACTCTCACCGTGTCAGCTCGACGTTCGCATTACGGTAGAGCGCGATGCATTCGTCTTCGAGCACGCCCTCAATCACCGTCAGGTTCCATCCGACCATCTCCGCAAAGCGCTCGACCGTATAGTCCTTGAAGTTGAACGCGAGCTTGGCGAGGCGTTTAATGTGGCGGTTACGCGCACCCATGACCAAGGTCTTGATCCCGCTGTTGAGGATTGCGCCGCAGCACATCGGGCATGGCTCGCAGGTGCAGTAGAACACGCAATCTGGCAGCGTGCGCTGCTTGAGTTTCTGCGTCGCGTGTTTGATCGCCAGCGTTTCAGAATGGGCGGTGGTGTCGCACGTCGAAACCTTCAGGCTGCGCGTGCGCACAATGACCTCTCCGTTGCGCGCGACGACCGCGCCAAACGGCTGCTCGCCCATGGCAGCCCCCAGCTTCGCCTCCTCGATGGCGATCGCCATGAAGCGCTCGTGATCAGCGTTCATACCGGTTCTCTCGTTGTCGGTAAGCGTCAGTAGGCCGCAGATTCCTCCGCGCCGCGATGACCAGCTCGCGATTGTTAAGGCGCGTGCTGTCACTTTCCCGGCATTTTGAGCTCCCGCTCGGCCTTGGGCGGCAGGAAAGAGCGGTCGAATACCTGCTTCACCTCGGGCTTGCTGGCGAGCTGGTAAGCCTCGGTCACCACCGCGATAGCGTTCGCCATGCGCTTGTCATCGACGTCGCCAATCCCGAGAGCGTTGGTCTCCGGTGTGATCATCTGTTTCTCAAGGAAGTAGATAAGGCGCGGCTTCTCAACCTCGGGTTTGAGCAGCGGCTCAACGTTTTGCAGCACGGCCATGCCGGAGTCTGGCTTCGCGGCAATCTCAACTAGCGCGCGGTTGATTGCGCGCACGAGGCCTCGTACTGCTTCCGGCTTCTCCTTCAATAGTTTCTGCGAGACCATGACACCGTTCGAATAGAGATCGAGGCCGTAATCGTCGTAGAAGAACCAGCGGAAGTCCTTCTCAGGGTCTTGCCGTTGCGCGACCACGTTCATGTAGGTCGTTGCAGCGAAGGCAGCGATCACGTCCACCTGGCCCTGGATCAGCATTTGTTCGACCAGATTGGGCGCGACATTGACTACCTTGATCTTGCTCTCGTCGACGCCGTTCTTTTTCGCGAGCGGCGCAAGCATGCGGTGAGTGGCGGAGCCCGCCGGGACGCCGAGCGACTTGCCCTCTAGATCCTTTAGCGTCTTTATTGGGCCGCTCGATTTGACGATCAGCGCAAATGGTGAGCGGTTGTAGATGAGATAGACCATCACCGGCTGCTCGCCCGGCCGATTTGCCGCGTTCTGGATGATGGCGTTCATGTCGCCAAACCCAGCATCATAGGCGCCCGACATGATGCGGGTGACCGTCGCAGCCGAGCCTTCGCCTTGATCCACCGTCACGTCGAGGCCCGCCTCGCGGAAATAGCCCTTGTCGCGTGCCAAGTAGAACCACGCGTGCGGCCCCTGGACTTTCCAGTCCAACGTGAACTTGATTTTCGTGAGTTCTTGCGCACTTGCAAAACCTAGTGAGAGGGCAAGCGCGCAGCATGCAGCGGTCAAGCGTTCCAGTATCATTAGAAAACCTCCTGTTCAACCCGATCGTTGCAGACTAGTTACCCCATTGCAAACTCGGTCTTTCGATTGGCCCAACCGGTGACTTTCTGTTCGATCAGCGCAGACACCGCATAGAGCGCGACGCCCATGATCGAGACCAGCAGCAGCCCGGCGAACACGAGCGGCACGTCGAAATTTGCCGAGGCGATCATCATGACTGTGCCGATGCCCTGGTTGGAGGCGATCGTCTCCGAAGTGATTGTGCCGATGAAGGCGACGGTGAGCGCAACTTTGAGCGATGCAAACAGATAAGGCATTGTGCGGGGCAACCCAACGTTCCACAGAATGTCGAGCTTACTTGCGCCCAGCGCCTTAAGCACGTCCTCAAGCTCGGGCTCGGTGGTGGCTAGGCCAGTAGCCACGTTCACGACGATCGGAAAGAAACAGATGATGAGCGAGGTGAGGACGGCGGGTACCGTGCCTGCGCCGAACCAGACCACGAGGATCGGAATAATCGCGACTTTTGGGATCGAAGAAAAACCGATGAGCAGCGGATACGCGCTGTTGTAGGCAAGGCGTGACGTCCCGATCAGTCCGCCGATCAGAACACCGACCAAGAGGCCAAGCGCAAAGCCGACCACCGTTGTGTAAACCGTCTGGATCAAGTGCGGCAGCAGCCCGTGGAATTGCTTAACCAGAGTGACGACGATCTCACTCGGTTTCGGCAGCACGAGGTCGCTCACGCCGAACATCCGGCAAAGCACTTCCCAAGCGAGGAAAAAGCCCATGATGAGGAGGATCGATGACATTTGCTCGTGCATGCGTTTTGCCAGTTGCATGGGTTGGCCTCTACGTTGTTGGAACATCGCTTATGAGAGCGCGCAGGCGCTGGTTCAGCGCGACGAAGTCGTGCTCGTAGGTCATAGGGATGGTGCGCGGGCGCGCGAAGCTTACGTCCTGATCGCAGATGATACGGCCTGGCCGCGCGCTCATCACGCAAATGCGGGTCGCGAGATAGGCAGCCTCACGGAGATCGTGGGAGACGAGCAAGACGGTCGGGCGGCGTTGCATCCACAGTTCCTGCATCGTCCCCCACAGCGCTTCGCGCGTGAAATGGTCGAGCGCGCCGAATGGCTCGTCGAGAAGTAGCAGCTTCGACCCGTGAATGAGCGCACGGCATAGATTTGCGCGCTGCTGCATGCCGCCTGAAAGCTGCCACGGGAATTTGTTGGCAAAGCCCTTCAGGCCTACTTGCGCCAGTAGTGCGTGAACGCGGTCGCGGAATTCGGTACGGCGTTTCGCGCGGTACTGCGAGCGGAACGGCTCCACGATTTTTAGAGGCACCATGACGTTGCGCTCAATCGTGAGCCACGGAAGCAGCGTGGGGTTCTGGAAGGCGATCCCGACGCTAAGTTTCCCACGTTCGACCCGCTTGCCTGCGATCGTGACCGTCCCGCTCGATGGCGCGAGCAGGCCGCAGACGAGCTTGAGGATTGTCGACTTGCCGCAGCCGGACGGACCAACGAGCCCAACGAATTCGCCATCGCGCAACTCAAGCGTCACCTCGTCAAGCGCCTTGACCGCGTCCATCCCACGGCCGAACGTCACCGACACGTGATCGAACTTGATGGTGCCGGGGCCTTGCTCGACCCTTGTTGCATCACGCGTCACCACTGGGGTGACCTTCGATGGCTGAGCAGGCGCCACGGTTCTCCTCTCGCGTGGGCGCGGAGCGGTGGGCGCCGGCCTCGCCGCGCGATGGTACGTTCTTGCTACGCAGAAATAGACTCCACTTGTTGCCGAAAAGGTGAGCTCTATTCAAGGCGCTTCAGCGCCTAGATCGGCATCTCTGCGGGCTTTGGCGAACACCTCGACGAGCTCCGCGGCAACCAGCGCGGCGACGACCTCCGGCCGCTTGTCATCTACACCGCGGTCCCCGATCGGGCAGACAAGGCGTGCAATGCGATCCTCGGGGATTCCAACTTCGCGGAAAGCGTGCTCAAACACGCGCCGCTTGGTCAGCGAGCCAATCAGGCCGCAATAGGCAAAGTCGCCGCGTTCGAGCACCGCCGAGACGATCAGGCTGTCGAGCGAATGGCTATGGGTGAGCACAACGTAAGCTGCATCAGGCGGCGCTCGCCCCACCTCCTCACCCCAGCGCTCGGTGACAATCATCTCGACATTATCGCCCAGTGGGGCCGTGCCAAACTCGCCCCCACGCGCGTCAATCCATCGCACCCGAAAGGGCAGGAGACTCAGCGAGCGCGCGAGGGCCCGCCCCACGTGACCGGCGCCGAAGACGAGGACCATCGGCCGTGTCTGGGCGGCGGCGCGCTCAGCCAGTTCGATGCTAGCAAGTGCGCGCTCGTCGGCGCGCTCGATGCTTACGCTGACACGCCCGCCGCAGCACTGCCCGAGCTCCGGGCCGAGCGCCACGTCGAGGATCGTGGGCAAGGAGTCGCGTTTGAGGAAATCGCGCGCCTGCGCGATGGCGCGGAATTCAAGCTCGCCACCACCGATGCTGCCGCGCGTTTCACGTTCGGTTACGAGCATGCGTGCGCCCATCTCTCGCGGGGTCGAACCTTTGGCCTCTGCCACGGTGACCAGCGCGACCGACCGTCCTTCGGCAAGGAAGGTACGCAGCGAAGGGGCGATCACGTCGGTCATGGCGGGCGATTAGCTCGTTGCTCGCGCGGGGTAGTTGGCCTGCCTTCCCCGCAACAGCCGGGAAATTTACAAATATCCGGGGACTGCTTATAGGTGCCTCAATGCCGCGATAAAAGCAGCGGTTCGGAACCCCGACATGGTTGCTATGCCCCTCACCAGCCGTTCGGTCGATACTCCTTCGCTGCGCACGTTTCTTGCTGAACTGCCTGAAGAGGACATTCTCCGCATCTCCGAGCCCTTGGACCTCGACTTTCTGCCAACCGCTCTGATCCTGGAACTCGAGAAACGCCGGCGGACGCCCGTTGTCATGATCGGGCGGCCAAGAGGCTTCGACGTGCCCGTCGTCGCCAACCTATTCGCGAGTCGGGACCGCATCGCGCGCATGGTCGGGGCACCGCCCGGCGGCTTCAATGATGCCTGGGTGCGTGCGCTCGCGAACCTCACGCCCCCCACCGTGGTGGCTCGGGGACCCGTACAGGAGGTTGTTGCGCAGGGGAACGAAGTCGATGCGGGCACGCTGCCGATCAGCCGGCATTTCGAGAAGGACGCCGGGCGCTACATCGGCTCCGGCATCCTAATCTGCAAGGACCCGGGCACGGGCGTGCGCAACCTCAGCTACCAACGGCTGCAGCTCAAGGGACCGAACCGCTTCGGTGCGAGCCTGCATTCGCGCGGCCACATCTGGGACCACCTGCTGCGCTGTGAGGCGCGCGGCCGCAACCTGGAAGTCGCCGTCGTGATCGGCGTGCATCCCGTGATCAATCTTGCGGCGGGCGCGAAGGTAGCGATGGAGGTTGACGAATTCGACGTGGCTGGCGCGTTGCTCGGGCGCCCAGTCGAGCTCGTGAAATGTAAAACCATCGACATCGAGGTGCCGGCGGAGGCGGAGTTCGTGCTAGAAGGCGAAATCCTCGCCAACGTGCAGGAGGACGAAGGGCCGTACGGCGAATACACTGGCTATTCCACCTATCGCTCGACCCGCAACGTCTTCGTCGTAAGGGCGATCACGCACCGTCGCAAACCGATCTTCCACGACATCATTCCTGGCTACTCGGCCGAACACCTGCTGCTCGGGCGCTCCGCAAAGGAGGCGCATGTCTTTATGCGGCTCAAGGAAATGGTGCCAAACCTCGTTGCACTGAATTTTCCGAAGTCCGGCACGCATTTCCATGCCTATATGTCGATCAAGAAGACTGCGGAAGGGCAGGCGCGTCACGCCTTAATGTTGCTCCTGGGCCTTGATCCGTATCTCAAGTTCGTGGTCGCGGTCGACGAAGATGTGAATGTCTTCGACGAGGAAGAGGTGCTGTGGGCGCTCGCCACCCGCTTCCAAGCCGACACTGACATGTTCATGGTGCCACAAGTGTTCTGCAATCGGCTCGACCCGTCGTCGCGAGACGGTGTGTCGGCTAAGCTCGCCCTGGACGCGACAATGCCGCTCCAATGGGACGTCGAGCGCGCGGTCATTTCGCGTGAGGCTGCGGCAAAGGCGACCGAGTTGTTGGCACGGTTCTAGCTTCCGTGTGCGGAATGATGACCCCACGTCTCCGAATTACATTTGATTGGAGGAAACTCATGGCTCGATCCCGATTGGTTCGGCTTGGTTTTATGGCGCTAATGTTCGCCGTCGTCGGCGCCGCCCAGGCCTTTGCGCAGACGCCCGCGAAGGTGAAGATAAGGCTCGACTGGAAAGGCGGCGCACAGCACGCCCCGTTCTATCTCGGCCAGCAGCGCGGCCTCTATAAACAACAGGGTATCGATCTCGAAGTTATTTCGGGTTCAGGCTCGTCGGACACGATCAAGCAGGTGGGCTCCAAGGCCGTTGAATTCGGGCTCGTTGATGCGCTCGTGCTGGTACAAGGCGCGCAGCAGCGCCTGCCGGCGAAGTCGATTGCGGCTTACTACCAGCGCACGCCAATCGTGCTCATCAGTCCGAAAGACAAGCCGGTAACCGATCCGCGCCAACTGCTCGAAGGAATCAAGCTTGGCTCCAAGAAAGGCAGCGCGACCTTCCAGGGTCTCGTGGCGCTTCTCTCCGCCAACGGCATGCAGCTCGAACAGATTAAGCTCGTCGATATCGGCTTCGGCGTACAGCCACTCCTTGTGAAGCAGGTCGACGCTATCATGGGCTTCTCGATGAATGAGCCGATCGAAGCCGAGAGCGGCGGGATGGCGGTCACGCTGATGCCGATCTCGAATTACGGGGTCAACACTTATGGTCTGACGATCGTGTCCAATCCTGAGTTTATGCAGCAGAACCCGAAGATCGTGAAGGGCTTCATGAAAGCGACTCTGCTCTCCGTGGCTGAAGCCATAAAGGATCCGGCCGGAGCCGTTGCGGCAGTTGCGGCTGCCGTCGCCGAAACCAACACCAAGCGTGAGGCAAAGGTGCTCGAACATACGATCCCTTACTGGCAGAGCAAGGAGACGGACGCGCAGGGGTTCGGTTGGCAGACGGAGCAGCGCTGGCACGACACCATCGACATCACGAAGAAGCTTGGCCTGATCGAGACGGCGCCGCTTCCAGAGGACGTGTTCGTGAACACGTATCTCGGCAAATAGTCGGCGCCAACATGCCCGGTGGAACTGTTAGATTCGGGCTCTCTCGCAGAACGCCTCAGACCCTTTCCGCTTCTTCGCTTCGCTTGCCGGGCAGGAGGCCTTGATTAAGGCCAGACCGTTGGGAGGACGGGCTCGACTCATGGACACGCCGGTTGAAGCCGAGATGGACTGATGGAAGCTCGCCGGCAGCGCGATCCGGCGTTCTCTGAGGTCCCCGCGCCACCTTCGGTTGCGGCGAGTGGGCCCGCGTTCCCATGCATCGTACTCGACCGCGTAAGCCTGCGCTTCCAGAGCGAGCGCCGCCGGGTGCAGGCGCTTTCCGACATCAGCCTGAGCATCGCCGAGGGCGAGTTTGTCGCGCTGCTCGGACCGACCGGCTGCGGCAAGAGTTCGCTTCTTCGGCTCGTAAGCGATCTCCTTGCGCCAACCGCGGGCACCATCGCGGTGCGTGGGGAACCCGCGGCGGCGGCGCGACGCCTCAATCAGTTTGGCTTCGTGTTTCAGGAGCCTGCGCTCCTCTCCTGGCGCACGACGCTCGGCAACGTGCAGCTTCCGCTCGAAGTCGTTGGCTATCCACCCGAAAAGCGGATCGCGCGTTGCGAGGAGCTGCTCGATTCCGTAGGGCTGCTGAAGTTCAAGGATGCCTACCCGCATGAGTTATCCGGTGGCATGAAGCAGCGCGCAGCGATGGTGCGTGCGCTCGCCTGGAACCCGTCGATCCTGCTGATGGACGAGCCGTTCACCGCGCTCGACGAACTCACCCGCGGTCAGTTGCAGGACGATCTCCTCCAGCTGTGGAACCACGAGCGCAAGACCATACTGTTCGTCACGCACAATATTTCCGAAGCGATCTATCTCGCCGACCGCATCGTCGTGATGTCTCCGCATCCTGGCCGAATCAAAACCGTTCTCAGGCCCGACCTGCCGCGGCCGCGCACCGACGACTTTCACGAGACGCAGGAATTCATGAAATGGACGCGCATGGCCCGCGAGGCGTTGCGATCATGAGCGATGCCGCACCCACGATACAGAATCGTTTACGCGACGAAATTCTGCCGCCGCTCATCATTCTCGCGCTAGCGCTTGGATTTTGGGAGCTCTCGGTCAAGATCCTCGACATTCCGCCATGGCTCTTGCCTGCACCAAGTGACGTCGTCGATCGTTTCTTCAAGACCACGACGCTCTGGTATCACACTGGCCTCACCGTACTTGAGGCACTGGCCGGATTTGCGGTCTCTGCCGTGCTCGGCGTGTCATTATCTGCGGGCATCGTGCATTCGCGCTTCCTCGAACGCGGCGTCTTCCCCTATGTCATCGTATCCAACGCGATCCCAATCATCGCCATCATTCCGCTGCTCACCATCTGGTTCGGTTTCGGTATCGCGCCGAAGATCATGATCTGTTCGATCATCTCATTCTTCCCGATCGTCACCAACACGACGCGCGGGCTCAAAGCTACCGACCGCCGCATCATCGAATTCATGCGGTCGATTAACGCCACGCGCTTGGAAATCCTGCTCAAGGTTCAGCTGCCGAGTGCGTTGCCATTCATCTTCGCGAGCTTCAAGATCGCCGCCTCGCTCGCGCTGGTCGGCGCAGTGGTCGCAGAGTTCTATAGTTCCGATCGAGGCCTAGGCTATCTCATCATCACCTCGGCGACGCAGCTTCGCACCGATCTCCTGTTCGTCGCCATCGTCGTCCTCGCTGCGCTTGGTGTAAGCTCATTCATGCTGTTCGGCTACCTCGAACGCGTGACGACGCGCGGCGAGCGCAGCGAGGAAACGCAATGAGCTGGCTCATTCCGCGATGCGCTGATCGTTCCGCCGTTACGTGAGGCACCGTTCGACGGCCGAGATATCGGGTGTCCCTAGATGGGCGAAGCAGTCATGACCGAACATACGTTTATGCAACGCGCGGTCGCGCTTGCGCTTGAGAAAATGCGCGCGAATAGCGGCGGGCCATTCGGCGCAGTCATTGTTCGCGACAACACGATTATCTCAGAGGGTTGGAATGAAGTGACATCGACCAACGACCCGACCGCGCACGCCGAGATCGTGGCCATTCGCCGAGCCTGCGCACTGCTTGGCACGTTCAATCTGCTGGACTGCGACATCTACACGAGCTGTGAGCCCTGTCCGATGTGCCTCGGCGCGATCTATTGGGCGCGATTGCGGCGTGTCTATTACGCCAACACGCGGATCGAGGCGGCGCAGATCGGCTTCGACGACGGATTCATCTATGGCGAAGTTGCGCAGGCGCCGGAGCTGAGAAAGATTCCGCACCTCCGACTGATAACGGACGGCGCTCAGGTGGCGTTCACGGAATGGGCCGCCAGTCCGGAGAAAATTCGCTACTGATGAACGCTGGCAAGCCTTATTTGACGTTACCTATGCACAGCGTCATATCATAGGACAGGCGGGGCAAGTTGAACTTTAGCCGATACAGTCACAGCCGGACTGTCACCCTCGCCCGGCTTTCTGCTCACATACGTTTCAGAAGACCCGCTCTGACTTTGCCCTCTCACGGCGAAAACAGGGGTTCGAGTCCCCTAGGGAGCGCCAAGGTTTTTCTATCATCTTGATTTGCCTTTCGACTTTCTAGTTTTTCCAACCCTTGGAGTGGCGGTTTGGGCAATAGCGTTCTCGCTGTGTGCTTCGAGCTTAGTCACAGCAGCGGCGGCTAGCCGAGCCTGATTGGCCTCGCGCGTATAGCGTTCGGCCTCAGCGAGTGTCTTGTGTCCAAGCACAGCCATAATCTCTTTCGCTGTACAGCCGGCTTCTGCGAGACGGCGGCCGGCGGCCTTGCGTAGCCCATGCGGCTGAGCATCGAGGGGCAAGCCGGCAGCGCGGATCGAATCGCGTAGCCATTGGCTGAATCCGTCAACGGTGTAAGGCCGGCCGAATTCGGTGTTGATAATCGTCACATGCTTTCGGGACGCGGCAGCGAGCGCTTTGCGTAGCTCGTCGTGCAACGGAATAATAAGCTTGCCTTTCGTTTTTTGCTGCAGAACGCGGATCGTATTGCCTGACACGTCGGTCCAGGTCATGCGATGCACGTCTGAGCGCCGCTGGCCAGTGTAGAGCATCAACGCGAACGCAAGCCGCTGTTTGGTCCCAATCGGCCAGCGTGCCTCAAATATCTCGATCTCAGCATCAGTCCATGATCGTATTTCTTGCGTCTTCGGGCGCTTGATGCCAAGCGAAGGATCGTGCTTGAGCCATCCGATATCGATCGCGTGTCGGATCAGAACGCGGAGCATTTTTAGGATTGAGAGCGCTGCCCCTGGCCTGTCGGCGTATGGCTGCAGAATGCCCGTAATAATTCGCTCGCGCGTCAGGCCGGCGACACTGCGATGCCCGTGCTGCGTGCGCAGAACCTCAATACGGTGAGCGTATCCTACCTTCGTGGTTTCGCGTAGCCCGACATAGGCGGCGCTTTTTAGATAAGAGATGACAAGTGCGCCGATCGTGCCCGGAATAATTCTAGGCCGCCGCTCGCGCGCTGGCACGAGCTGCCCCGCCAACATCTGAGCATAAGCCGCATTGAATTCAGCTGTACCAAAATCAGGTAACGGAATACGAGGACCCTTGCGCGCCAAACGGCCATAGGTCCGCAACTTGCCATGCCGGTCGCGCCAACACTCAACGAATGGCGGGATCTTGCGAGGCATCGACATCGCTCCAAGTTGTATCATTATCTGCGCCGCCGTGTTCTGGCAGCCGATCGACGGCGGCGTCGAGAGATTTCACGTCCCACGCAACTCGGCGGTCACTCAGGCGCTTCGGTCGCGGCATCGTGCCAT
>DATFQX010000440.1:0-2727 GCA_035263865.1 Xanthobacteraceae bacterium | reverse complement strand
CCCCTTGCCGGTGATCAAGTTGCTGAACCAGCTCACTCCGGTGACATTGCCGCCCGGCCGGTTGAGGCTCGCCACGTAGCCCTCCTGGACTGGGTCGCCGCCCGTCGTGAACACAATCGGAATGGTCTTGGTCGCCGCCATGGCAGCCAACACGGAAGCGCCGCCTCCCGTCGCGGCGATCACATTGACCTTGCAGCCGACCAGATCGGCCGCAAGCGCCGGCAATCGATCGTGCTGATTTTCTGCAAAACGGGATTCGATTGTGACGTTGCGGCCATCGACATAGCCGGCTTCACTCAAACCACGGCGGAAGGCCGCCTGGAGATTCGGGCGGTCACTTTGCCGTAGGCTGTTCAGGAACCCGATCACCGGCGTCGCCGGCTGCTGCGCCCGCGCCGCGAGCGGCCACGCGGCCGCGCTGCCGAGCAGCGTGATGAACTCGCGGCGTTTCACTCGATTACCTCGTCGGCGAGCGAGAGCACGTCCGGCGGGATTGAAAGCCCGAGCGCCTTGGCTGTCTTGAGATTGATCACCAGCTCGAACTTGGTTGACTGCAGCACCGGCAGGTCAGAGGGCTTGGAGCCCTTGAGAATCTTCGCGGTGTAGACGCCGCACTGTCGATAGGTGTCGGTGATGCTCACGCCATAGCTCAGGAGTCCGCCCGCAACCGCGTATTCGCGAAACTGGTAGATTGCGGGCAGTCGCTGCTGTGCGGCGAACCCAACGATCTGCTCGCGCCGCGTGTCGAAGTAAGGATCAGCGGCGACCAGCAGCGCCCCAGCGCCCTCCCGCTGTAGGGATGCGAACGAGGCGTCCAATTCGGGGTCGGTGCTAGCTTTGGCTATGAAAAGCCGCTGATTGATCGCACGCGCAGCCTCTTCGAGCTGCTGCAGTTGGCGCGCCACCGGAGGGTAAGTCGGATTGACCAGGACTCCGAAGAGAACGACCCCAGGCGCCAAGTCGCGCAACAGCCCAAGCCGTTTCGGATCCATTAGATCGGTCTCGACTGCGAAGCCGGTTAGGTTGCCGCCCGGCCGGTTGAAACTCTCGACCAGGCCGGTGGTATCGGCGCTGAACGTTGCCACGATCGGGACAGTCGAGGTGGCGCGCTTCGCCGCGAGGGCCGAGGGGGGACCGCCCAACGCGCTGATTACGTTTACCCGGCGGCTCACGAGCTCGGCGGCAAGAGTCGGCAGGCGACTGTAATCGCCGCGCGCCCAGCGAAATTCGATCGCGACATTCTCGCCATCGGTGAAACCGCCCTCTCTCAGGCCGCGACGAAACGCTTCGAGGAGATGCGCCGAGTCTTCTGGCGACCTTGAGCTCATGAACCCGATGACGGGCATCGCATGCTGCGCGGGCGTCGCGAGCGGCCACGCCGCCGCGCCGCCGAGCAACCTGATGAACGCGCGGCGCTTCATTCAATCACCTCGTCTGCACGCGCGAGCAAGATTGGCGGGACATCGAAACCCAAGGCCCTCGCCGTCTTCAGGTTGACTACGAACTCGAACTTGGTCCCCTGCTGCACCGGCAGGTCGGCTGGTTTTGCCCCTTTGAGGATTTTGTCGACGAAGCTGGCCGAGCGGTACCACATGTCTTTGATGCTAGCCAAATAGGAGAACAGGCAACCTGCCTCAGTCATCTCCCGCACTCCACAGATCAGCGGCAGACGGTGGCGCGCCGCCGCCGCCGCCAGCGCGGCACGAGAAGCGATGAAAGTAGCATCATCCAGCACGAAGATGGCATCGGCCGGCCACGCCCGCATTGACGAAAAACTGGGCTCGAAATCTTCCAACCCGCGCACATGCAAAATCCGATAGGTGAAGCCGAACAGCGCGGCGGTCGAATCGATCTCCTTTATGAACAAGGAATGCGCCGGATTGGCCGGTTGCTGGAGGATTGCAATCCGAACGGCTTGCGGCATGACCTCCTTGAGCAGTTCGAGCCGCTTCACGGTCAGTTCCGTGGACATGAGGGAGAACCCGGTTATGTTGCCCCCCGGGTGCGCTAGACCTGCGACCAAGCCGGTGCCCAACGGGTCGGCCGCCGCTCCCATGACGATAGGAATGCTCTGCGTTGCGTTCTGCGCGGCTCGGATCGCAGCGGTGCCGCCGACTACGATGACGTCGACCTTCGCCCGCAGCAGATCGCCGATCAGCGAGGGTATCGATTCGACATCATCGCCATAATGGCGAAACTCGTAGGCGATGTTGCGCCCTTCGACATAGCCGAGGTCGCGCATCCCGCGCACGAATTCCTCGCGGAATGGATTGCTCCGCGGGGTTCCCGCCCGGATGTACCCGACACGCGGCGTCTTGCCCGGCTGCTGCGCGCGCACCGCAAACGGCCACGCGGCTGCACCGCCTAGCAGGGTGATGAGATCGCGCCGCCTCATGGGGCTTACCCCAAGGCCAAGGATCACGGACGAAGTATAGCAGGTGTTGGAGTGGGTTCAGTGGTGCGCGAGGCAATAAAAAGCGGCGCGCCTATTCCTCCTGCAGCCAGGGGGCGATGCCAAGCGACCCAAGCGCCACGCCGCCGCCGAGTGAACTTGACGACTAGGGCCCTGAGCAACCGTAATTCATTGCCGCCTTCACTTCTTCATGCCGCTGCGGCGGCGCTTTCGACCTCGAAAGGGCGGCCATACTTCGCAACCGTGTGCGGATCGATCCCAAGCTGCTTGCCGACGGCGTAGGCGCTTAGTCCGGCCGCCAAATGCTTGGCGAT
>DATFQX010000439.1:0-4060 GCA_035263865.1 Xanthobacteraceae bacterium | reverse complement strand
TCCATCTGTTGCCGATCGGAATGTCTGGCGACACCGGCGTAGCGCAAGGTAATCGTGAGATTGCCGGCTTCGAAACATTTTAGAACGACGCCTGCATTGACGATCGAACTGTAGCGCTCGGCCCGCTCTAGCGCGTCGCCGAGCGTCTGCGAGGAGGCGGCAACGTAGTAGAGCAGCCCGACAAACCGGACGTCCGCATCGCGCGTCAGTCTGAAGCCGAGGAGTGGATCGTTCAATGCTTTGGCCGCAAGCTCCAGAAACCTGATCTGGCTCGCAACGCCGATCCGAATGTCTTTCCTGTTGATCTGACTGGCAGACAGACCGGCGCTTCTCAACAGCGGCTTGAGCACAACGCCCGCCTCGCGCAGGCGTACTGTCGCCAATCGCGTCGCCACGCCCAGTGCGTCCGGCTGCAAGTCAAGGTGTGTCACCCTGGCTCGACGCTCGGTCTTACTCGCCTCTCGAATCGCTCGGCGGCGACTAGCTCCGCGCATCGGAGCGGCACCTGGTCACGGCACGCAAGAGCAAATTAACGGCAGCAAATAACAAAACAGCTCGCACCGCAACTACATAGAGTTGCGGGAATCGCCGCTGATGATGAGCAAAAGTTGAGCTCCCAAGCATTTACTCGGATCCTTTATTCGTGACCGTGGGCGGCCTGATCTCCTACGGGCCCGACCGGCTCGACCAATACATCCGCGCCGCTTCATACGTAGATCGCATCCTCAAGGGCGAAAAGCCGACCGATCTGCCGGTGCAGGCACCGAACAAGTACGAGCTGCTCATCAACCACAAGACCGCGAAGGCGCTGGGCATCGAGATGCCGGCCAGCGTGCTCGCTCGCGCCGACGAGGTGATTGAATGAGGCGGCGCGATTTCATCACGCTCATCGGCGGCGGCGCGGCGTGGCGCTGGCGGCGCGGGCGCAGCAGCGCGAGCGGATGCGGAGCGTCGGCGTACTCACACCGCTCGCCCCGCACGATTCTGAAGGACAGAATCGGGTGACGGCCTT
Organism: Xanthobacteraceae bacterium; assembly: GCA_035263865.1. GTDB lineage: Bacteria > Pseudomonadota > Alphaproteobacteria > Rhizobiales > Xanthobacteraceae > VAZQ01. The sequence goes on along the minus strand of DATFQX010000439.1, from coordinate 3,048 downwards.
CGTCCAAGCGCTGCAGCAATTGGGCTGGAGCGTTGGGCAGAATATTCGTCTGCACTATCGCTGGGGCGACGGCACGAGCGCCACCGTGCAGAAATACGCGGTCGAGACGCCGGTAAGGCTCGCTCCGTAGCTGATCAAACCGCCCGCCGCAACGTACTCGCGATACTGATGGATCCGAGCGGTGTAGTTGCCGGCGAGGCAGGGCGAGAGGGCCGCCGATCTACCGGTTTTGCAGCCAACCCAGTTTGAGCTGGTGATCAACCTCAAGACCGCCAAGGCGCTCGCCCTGACCATTCCGCCGGGCGTGCTCGCTATCGCCGACGACGTCATGGAGTAACAGGGCTTTTTGTTGCGGTGCATTGGTCTGCTTATGGCACAAAGCGGACTTAGCGCGATGTCGTCCTACTTGTCCGCTTTCTGGGGGAAGCGGACATCAGGGGAATTCCTAGCCGGATTTCAGGCAAACCCCGATGGCTCGGGACAACTGCCAGCGCGATAATTTCCACAGCACCGCCTACGTGGAAGGTTCCTGCGACGTAGGTCCAAACAACCGGTCTCGTTTCGCGTAGGAAGGAAATCCAGTCATGAAGATTCTCACAGTCATCGGTCTGCTGTTCGCGGCCGCAATCTTCGCAACTATCCCGATCTCCCCGCAGCTAACGCCACGTGGTCTAGAGCTAAGTGTTGATCAGGCGCAGGCCATCACTTATGGGCGTTACCGCCGGGTTTATCGACGAGCCTATCGACGTGCTTACTATGGTTATCCATATTCGTATGGCGGATACTATCCTTACTCCTATGGAGGATATTCTCCCTACCTCTATGGAGGATATTACCGTCCGTCCTATTTCGGGCGATGGTACTAGCGGACAAGGAGGCGATCAGGGCAACTAACTTCGCTGGTCCGACGTTCCGCTACTCTATGGTCAGCACAGGCATCGGCGCATCATGTCTGTGGCCAATGGGGTGGAGGCACCAACGAAATTCTCCTCGCGTCAGGTGCCTCCGCCTCGCTCCGCTAGAGCCTAGAAAATTTTTGAGTGACTGAGCCATAGGGTCTCAGCCAAGGCCTCAATCGCATCTCCCTAACCTCGTCACAATAATCACTGCACTTGTGCCATAGCTTGCTGCAGTGCGTTCGTCCGCTTTTGGCACAAAGCTGACATATCGAGATGCCTACCGCTTTCGGGGGTAAAGCGGACCGTTATACTTAGATCGACTCTCACTCGGCCCTGATGTTCGCAAACTTCACCACTTTTCCCCATTTCTCGGTTTCGTCAGCTATGAACTTGCCAAACTCGGTGGACGAGCCCCCAATCGCAATGCCGCCAAGCTCGGCGAACCGTGCTTTTATCATCGGCTCCGCAAGGGCCAGGCGGCAGCATTTCGCCAAGGCTTGCGCGAGACCGGCTACGTCGAGACGCAGAACATCACCATCGAATACCGTTGGGCGGCGCAAGGCCAGCACGATCGAAACCGTAGCGACGGATGATCGAGAACACGACTTTCCAAGGGGAGCATCATGCCGCTACCGCTGCTGCCAACCTCTCTTGTCGGCTCTTACGCGCAGCCGATGTGGCTGATCGACCGGAAGAAGCTGGCCGCGCGCTTTCCGCCGCGCGTGCGTGCCAAGGAACTGTGGCGCGTCGTGCCCGAATTCCTGGAAGAAGCACAGGACGATGCCACGCTGATCGCCATCCGCGACCAGGAGCGCGCTGGCCTCGACATCATCACCGACGGCGAGATGCGGCGCGAGAGCTATTCCAACCGCTTCGCCACGGCGCTTGAAGGCGTCGATATCGACAATCCCGGCACGGCGCTCGACCGTTCCGGCCATCCCAATCCGGTTCCGCGCGTGATGGGAAAGGTCGCCCGCAAGCGTCCGGTTGAAGTGCGCGACGTCAAGTTCCTGCGCGTCAACACCGACCGCACGATCAAGATGACGGTACCCGGCCCATTCACCATGTCGCAGCAGGCGCAGAACGACTTCTACAAGAGCGAAGAGGAGATGGCGCTCGATTACGCCGCGGCCGTCAATGCCGAGATCAATGACCTGTTCGCCGCCGGCGCCGACATCGTGCAGATCGACGAGCCGTATATGCAGGCGCGGCCGGAAAAGGCGCGCCAGTTCGGCCTCAAGGCGCTCGACCGCGCGCTCGACGGCGTCGCCGGCACGACAGCGGTGCACATCTGCTTCGGCTATGCCGCGATCATCCACGTCCGGCCGTCGGGCTATTCGTTCCTGCCGGAATTCGCCAATTCCTCGGTAAAGCAGGTCTCAATCGAGACGGCGCAGTCGGGACTCGACTGCGCGGTGCTCGAAAAGCTGCCCGGCAAGACCATCATCCTCGGCGTGCTCGATCTCTCTGATATGAGCGTCGAGACGGCCGATACGGTCGCCGCGCGCATCCGCCGCGCGCTGCCGCACGTGCCAGCCGAGCGTATCGTGGTCGCGCCCGATTGCGGGCTGAAGTACCTGCCGCGCGAAGTGGCGTACGGCAAAATGTGCGCAATGGTAGAAGGGGCGAAGATCGTTCGCGCAGAATTAGCCGCGAGATAGAGAGATTGTTCGAATGTCCGGTTTTGGGGAGCTCCGGACGTCCACGGCAAGGAGCGTATGGATGGATTGGTAGCTTTTGACCCTGGCTGTGTGAAAACACCTCGTTTGTGAGATTCTCGCGATATGATTCGCAGGAGGATCGGATGAGGCGCTTCGTTGAGGGCAGGGATCGTGGGCAGAGCACGCTGTTTCCTGAATGCCTGGAAGACTGGATCGACGAGAACAATCCCGTTCAGGTGATCGACGTCTTTGTTGATGAACTCGATCTGGCGGAACTGGGATTTGACGGGATCACTCCCGAGGCAACTGGCCGGCCCTCGTATCATCCATCTGTCCTGCTGAAGCTCTACATCTACGGCTATCTCAATCGGGTTCAGTCGAGCCGCCGGCTTGAGCGCGAGGCTGGGCGCAACGTTGAGGTGATGTGGCTGACGGGCCGTCTTGTTCCCGACCACAAGACGATTGCTGACTTCCGCAAGGACAATGGC
>DATFQX010000438.1:0-2166 GCA_035263865.1 Xanthobacteraceae bacterium | reverse complement strand
GCCGATGACCGCCAAGCGACGCAGACCGGGCAGAAGCTCGCGCAGCAAGTCGAGCCGCTTGCCCGCGGCGTCGGACGACTGCATCGACAGACCGGTCGTGTTGCCGCCCGGACGCGCCAGGCTCGCCACCAAGCCGCCGCCCAGCGGGTCGGTAGCGGCCGCGAGGACGATGGGGATGGTCGGCGTGACCTGCCTCACGGCCAGGGCCGCGCCACCCACGGTGACAATGACATCTACCTTGAGTCGGACAAACTCGGCCGCGATCTCGGCAAAGCGCTCGCTGCGTCCTTCCGCCCAGCGATACTCGATCGTCACCGTGCGCCCGTCGATCCAGGCGAGCTCGGCCAAACGCCGCACGAAGGCGTTGGTCCAATGAGTCCAGTTCAACGATGTGCTCGCGCCCAGGAAGCCGATGCTCGGCAGCGTCTTGACCTGCTGCGCGCGTGCCGCGAGCGGCCACGCGGCCGCGCCGCCGAGGAGCGAGATGAACGCGCGGCGCCTCACTCAATCACCTCGTCGGCGCGGGCCAGCAAGCTCGGTGGCACGTCGAGGCCAAGCGCCTTAGCCGTCGTGAGGTTAATGATGAGATCAAACTTGGTCGGTTGTTCGACCGGAATATCGCCCGGCTTGGCACCGTGCAGAATCTTGTCGACAAAGTCGCCGGCGCGCCGGAATAGGTCCGTGAGGTTTGGTCCATAGGACATCAGGCTTCCTGCCTCGACGTATTCCCTCACGCCTGTGATCGTCGGTAGCCGCGCGACGTTGGCCAGGGTGTTGATGCGAATGCGATTGGTGTTTATGAACGGGTCAGTCGTAACATAAAGCGCGTCGACGCGACCCTTGAGAGACTCGAAGGCGGGCGTGATATCCTCGGCCCGCCGGACTTCGAGCCGAACCACATCGAGGCCAAACGTGCGGGCCGCGGTGTCAGCCTCGCCCATTTCCAGCACGGCGACGCGCATGTCGACATTCGCCAAGATCGCCAAGCGGCGCAGGCCGGGGACAATCTCGCGTACGAGTTCGAGTCGCTTGCCGGCGAGATCAGGGGTCTGGATCGAGAGTCCGGTCGCGTTGCCGCCCGGTCGTGCCAAAGTGGCGACGTAGCCGCTGCCGACCGGGTCGCCGGCGACGAACACGATCGGGATGACCGATGTTACCTGCTTCACCGCCTCGGTTGGAGATCCCGAGCTGACAATGACATCGACCTTGCGCCCGACGAACTCGGCCGCAATCTCGGCGAAGCGCTCGATGCGCCCCTCCGCCCAGCGAACCTCGATCACGACGGTGCGACCCTCGACCCAGCCGAGTTCGTGCAACCGCTGCTTAAAGGCGGCGAGATATTGGCTCCAGCTCAACGCCGTGGCCGCGCCCAGGAAGCCGATGGTCGGCAGCTTCGACGACTGCTGCGCGCGCGCCGCGAGCGGCCACGCGGTTACACCGCTGACTAGAAGTGCGATGAATTCCCGCCGCCTCATGGGGCTTACCCCAAGGCCAAGGATCACAGACGAAGTATAGCAGGTGTTGGGGTGGGTCAGGGGCGCGGATTGCAATATAAAGCGGCATGGCGCGCGCTGGTCAGAAGGGCGTGTGCTCGTAAATCCGCTTTCTGTAAGCGCGGCTCAGTCAATGTCCGCTTCGCTCGGAAAGCGACCGAAGTGCTGCGTTGCCGCGAAGCGTCGCTAGGTGCCAAAAGCGGACATGCGACCCCGCTTCGAGAGGATACGTGCCAATGTCCGACGATCTCCGGCTAACGAAATAACAGTATCGAGGATGGAAAAGCGCTTGGAAGAGCTCCGTCCTTGCGCGATCTAAGCGCGTTGTGGCCTGCACAGAGCGAGATCACGCTCAGCGCGGAAGACATTGTTGTAAAGGCTTGCTCGCGCGCGGACTCCTGAAACCAATTTTTGCTGGCAAGACAGAGATTTGATTTAATCTGCCGCCGATTAATGTCATGGGGGCAAAGCGGGCAGCAGAAAATGCTCCCTCAATATCTGCAAATGCGTTTGGCGACTTCCAGTCTACCGATTTGATCGGTTACGATGTCCCGTCGAAGAATCGCACGAGGCGAGGGTGTCGCTGAATTCCTCCGGTTTGACGCCGACGGCGGCGAGCACGGCCGTCTCAGCCGCATCTGGCGTCTGGTTGCGGCGCGTGTTGTTGACGGTT
>DATFQX010000437.1:0-35602 GCA_035263865.1 Xanthobacteraceae bacterium | reverse complement strand
CCGCTCGCTGATGAAGAACATCCGCCCGATTGCGGCAAGCGCCGGCTCGATCGCGGCGACCTCTCCGCGTGGCCCCGACGCCATCAACGCCAGCGTCCCCTTCGCCGCCCCGGTCACTCCACCGCTCACCGGGCAGTCGATCTGCACGATGCCTTTTTCCTTGAGTAACTCGAATATGCGCTTGGCTATGACCGCGCCGGTGGTCGAGAGATCGACGAAGCGACGTACGCGCCCGCCTTCGACAACCCCGCCCTTGCCGGTTGCGACCTCGAGCACGATCTCGGGCGTGGGCAGACTTGCCATCACGGTTTCCGCCGCGTCGGCGATCTCGCGCGCAGAGCCGACGGCTTGCGCCCCCAGTGCGGTGAGCCGGTCAATCGGCTCGCGCCTGGTGTCGGACACGATGAGGCGGTGACCCGCCTCGAGGAGTCGGCGCGCCATGTGGAAGCCCATCTGGCCCAGCCCAATGAACCCGATATCCATCGCAACCCTCCCTGCCAGCTGTCGGTTTGTGTGCGTCAACCTAACACGAAGGTGCTGGGCGGGCCGAGGCGTGCCGCATCTGGCTCGCGAGCGGCTTGAGGTGCGGATGCGATGCGCGCATCATGCGCCGCTCGGCCGGAAAATGTTCGTGCGCGCAGCGAAGCGCGCGGGAAGTTAAAGCGCCGTCCGACGGAAACGGATGCCAAACAAATTTGAATCGGCGGACATGCCAAGGCTCGACGTGCTCGACCAGGAGCTCGGAGAGGACGCCGCGGCGGCTCGACGTGCGCGCCGTCGCCGCATAATCGCCCGGCTTTTCCTGCTCGCCGGTATCGCGCTGGGGCTTGGTGCCATTGGTGCGCTTGCATTCGCTTGGTCGAATGCGGACGGGCGGCTGCGACTGGAGTTGCAATCGGCGGCACCGAAAAACGCGCAACGCGCGGCAGCGCAAGAGGAGATCGACCGGCTGCGAGGGCAAATCGAGGTGCTCAAGGACGAGGTCAAGGACCTCGCGGAAGCGCAGCATCAGGCGGCGCACACGATTGCCACCATGAAGGCGGCCGAGCAGGAATTGCGGCGCCAGGCTCCAGCCCAGTACTGGTATTCGAACCCGGCAGCGCTCGATCCCACGATCGGGAGGCAAGCTACCGCCTTGCCGCCGCGGCGTCTGCCGGCCGGGCGCCCCGCACCGCGCGAGCCGCGCCAGCTCGACACCGCGGCGCCAGCCCCGGCTCCGCGCTGAGACACGTGCACGCGCGTTGCCATTTTGGCGCCGTCGCGGCATGGTCGTAGAGCACTCGGGCAGAGGAGCCCATGACCGCAGAGGGCTGGCACAGAATGTTGCAAATTACCGGAGCGGCGCTCGGGGTTCCCGCAGCGGCCGTCGGCACCTTATACCAAAGCTATTTCTCGATCGACGTCACGTGCCAGAAGCTGCGCAACGACATCATCGCCGTCATGGAAAGGAATATCGCGTCGGAAACGAAGCGTAGCTTGCTCAAGAAGGACGTCATGGAGTTCGACAAGCTATGCGCCGAGGGGGATCCCGAGGCGCGCACCATTTTTTAGTCGGCCGTGGCTGAACATCCCGCCGAGGCCGCCCCTGCGCATGCATCAGCAGGCGCTTCGTCGCAGCGCGCGCCGTGGGATTCGCTCAGCGTTTTTGGCATGGCGGGCTCTAAGGAGCATTACGGATGGGTGGCAATCAGTCGGAGACAATCGGGAATGTGGGTGCCGAACTTCACCGGGTATGCGATCTCCGAGACGTCGTTGCCCCCGCCTGGCACGGTCTTGTCCGCGAAAACGATGCTGCCGGTGTGGTCCGAGCCGCAGTCAGGCGCCAACGATCCGAGCAAGATGCACAGCCGGCTGCCGTCCGGCGCCTGCGTGCGCGTGCTGGCCACGCGCGGCGGAACCGGCCGATTGTGGGCCGACGTCGCGCCGGCCTCGTGTTCGTGAGTGCATCTACGGTGGCGCGCACGCCGCTTTAGAGATGCAGTTCGATTTGATCGGAGCGTGCTCTACAGCAACTTGAGTTGGCGCTCCTGCGGCTTGGTGCGCGCTCCCTGCACGTGCTTCACCAGCGCGGCTTCGATGTCGCGCAGGAACGGCGAGGGCTCGAGCGTGCGCGGGCGGCCGCGCCAAAACCGCTGGCGGGCGCGGCTGAGGATCAGCCGGTCCTTGGCCCTAGTCATGCCGACGTAGAATAGCCGCCGCTCCTCCGCCATCGCTGCCTCGTCTGGCGTGCCCCAATGCAGCGGCAATACCCCGTCCTCGAGCCCGACGATGAACACGATTGGGAACTCGAGTCCCTTTGCGGCATGCAAGGTCAGCAGCGACACTCGGTCGGCGCGCGGGTCGTAGAATTCCGCGTCGGTGGTGAGCGCGGCTGCATCGTTAAGGCGTGCGCGATCAGTGCCGCACGATCGCGCGAGTGCGAAGAGGCGCTGCAGCGCCACGGCGCAGTCGCTGGCATCGCCCCGCTGCCTCAGTCGTTCGGCGGCGGCGCGCAGCCCATCCGCAAGCGTTGCCTCGCCGCTATCGGCGAGCTCCTGCAACAATATCCGAACCGCCGGTTCGTCCATGAGCGGTCGATGGGAGTTCTTCTTGTAAGGAATGCCGGAACGCTCGAGCGCCTCGCAAAGGGGCGCCGATTGCGCGTCGCTGCGGTAGAGCACGGCAAAATCAGCGAAGGAGCGCTCCGTTTGCAATGCGGGAATTGCGCGGCCGCTGTCGATCGAGAAAAAGCTGTGCCCCCCGATCATTCCCTCGATCGCCGCGACGACGGATTCGGCTTCGGCGCGTTCGCTGGGCGCGGTTTGGATGGCGATGCGCTCCTGCATGTCGCGCACCATCTCGGCGATCGGTTCGCTCTGCCGAGAGGCAATCACCTGGGCCGAGGCGGTGACGATGGTGCCGGTGGAACGATAGTTGCGTGTGAGCCGCACGACCCGGGCAGCCGGATAATCGTGGCGGAAGCGATCGAAACACGACGCATCCGCGCCGCGGAAGCGGTAGATCGCCTGGTTGGGGTCGCCGATGACGCAAAGATTGCTCTCCGACGGCGCAAGCAAATTGAGCAGGCGATATTGCTGCTCGTCGACGTCCTGGAATTCGTCGACCGAGATCGATTCCCACTGGCTGCGATAGAGCGAGATGAAAGCAGGATCGGCAGAAAGCGCGCGCACGGGAAGCGCGATGAGGTCATCGAAGTCGATCAAGTTGCGGGTGGCGAGCGCGCGGGCATATGCCTCGCCTTCGCCTTCGCCGGCTGCGCCGCGCGTGCGCTTCTCCTTGGAGATGGCGTGCAAGAGCCGCTCCGCCTTGGACGCGGCGACACCGAGCGTCTCGGCAAGAAGCGCGGCGCGCTCCGCTTCGCCCGCGATGCGAAAGCCGCGCTGGAGGCCCGTCGCGCTTACGTGCTCGCGCAGAAGCGAAAGGCCGAGCGAATGGAAGGTGTGAATTGCAACCCGTTCGACGCGATCGGGAAGCAGAGTTGCCAGCCGCTCGCGCATTTCCGCGGCGGCGCGGCGAGTGAACGTGATGGCGAGGCACCTCTCGGCCTCGATCCCACGCTCCGTAATGAGATGGGCGATGCGGTAGGTCAGCGTGCGAGTCTTTCCCGAGCCGGGACCGGCGACGATCATCAGCGGCCCGTCTGCTTTCGCCGCGGCGCGCTGGTCGGCATCGAGTTGCGCGAGGAGGCCTGAAGCAGCCTGCGCCTGATCGCTGACCAGCCGTAGCCGCGGCCGCGCCGGCCCGACGCTTGCGACGTCATCCGCCAGGGCGTCGCCTGTTACGGCCGCCTTCGGCCGATCGGAGATCGGTCGTTTCGACATCGGCGCATCGAATAGCGATCCGCCCATGGTCAGCCGCTTGAGCTCGCTCGCTTCGAACAAGCGGATCACGCCGTATTCGCCGTCATAGCCTGCCTCGCGGATCACGTTTCCACCGCGCAGGCGCGCGATCGCCTCAGCAAGCAGCGCGGAACCCGCGCGGCCGAGATCCTCGACCGGCACCGACTGTAGGATCGACAGCTCGGGGCCGAGCTTGGCGATCGCCTCATCGTAGCCGCGCGCAACCGCCTGCGATGCCGGCCCGCTTCCGGCAAGCTCGGACAGAATTTCAGGAAGCGGCACCAGGTTCGATACCGTGCCGGCGCTCGGCGGCGGCAGCGCCTCGCCTTCGCTGCGGTCGGCGAGCGCCTCGACGCGGTGCTCGACGCCGATCGTCAGCGGCTCGCCGCATACCGGACAACGTCCACCATGCGCGAGCGTTTCCTTCGGGGAAAACCGCACCTCGCATTTGCGGTGACCGTCGAGGTGGTATTTTCCCTCATCGGGAAAAAATTCGACCGTTCCGACATAGCCGCGACCGCTCTCCAAGGCTTGCTTGATGGCGAAATAGTCGAGCTCGCAGTCGAACGTCGTGGCCTCGCGCCCCAGCTTGCCGGGCGAATGCGCGTCGGAGTTCGAGGTGAGGCGGTAGCGGTCGAGGAACGATACGCGCCAGTTCATCGGCGGGTCGGACGAGAGGCCCGTTTCGACGGCGAAGATGTGATCCGCGAGGTCGCCGTAGCATTCGACAATGGAGTCGAAGCCGGACTGGGAGCCCAGCGCCGCGAACCACGGCGTCCAGATATGCGCCGGAACCAGATAGGCGTGCGGGCTTGACTCGAGCGTGATCTCCAGGAGGTCGCGGGAATCGAGCCCAAGGATCGGACGGCCGTCGGAGGCAATATTGCCGATGCGTGCAAGTCGCGCCGAGATGCGCTCGACCGTGTCGAAATCCGGCGCGTAGATCAGGTGATGGATTTTGCGCGTGCGGTCGGCCTTCTTGTAGATCGTGGAGATTTCGACCTCGAGCATGAAGCGCACCGGCGTGCGGCATGCCGGCGGCAATGCTTGCGCGATCGCCTGCTCGATGTCGCCGCGCAGCCGGTAGAGACCCGCCTCGGCCGGGACGAGCTTCTGCTTGAGCTCGGCGCACCAGGCCGGATGCGTGAAGTCGCCGGTGGCGACGACGCCGATCCCTTTGCGCGCCGCCCAGGCGGCAAGATGTTCGAGATCGAGATCCCGGCTCGTCGCGCGCGAATATTTGGAGTGGACGTGCAGGTCCGCGTGGAAGCGCATGCGACGCCCCGTTCGCCGCGGGGCTCACCCCAGTGGAGCACCAGGAGCAAGACCGGCGCGCCGCTATAAAGCTGCGATTCGCTCAGAAGCGAAAAGCGCGCCTGTGGATAGTTGGCCTATTGGGAGCGCCTGGCTCGGTGGGCGGGCCTGCCCAAGACTGCACCAGCGGGCTTGGGCCGTCGGCGAAGCCGCCGGCAGTATCAAGTCGTTGAAAGACCGGGAAAATCTAACGGAGGCCGCGGCCGGCCGGATAGGGATCACTCCTCCTTGTACCCGTACTCCGGCACGTTGCCCGAATTGCCGTAATACTTGTACGGCAGGAACTTGCCCGACATGGTGATCTTGACCCGGTCGCCTTTCGGATTCGGCAGCCGTTCGATCTGCATGTCGAAGTCAATCGCCGACATGATGCCGTCGCCGAATTCCTCCTCGATCAGTGCCTTCCACGCCGGCCCGTTCACCATCACCAGCTCGTAGAAGCGGTAGATCAGCGGGTCGGTCGGCGGCATCGGGACGCCGGCGCCGCGCATCGGCACCTCGTTGAGCACCGCTGCTTCGGTCTTCGACAGCCCAAACAGATCGGCGGCGTTGGCTGCTTGCGGCTTGGTAAGCTTCATCTGACCGAGCAGCGCGCCAACCAGCAGCACCGGCGACGTGCCGCCGATCTTTTCGTGAATGTATTTCCAGCTCCATCCCTTGGCGCGCTTGATATCGAGAATTTTCTCGGTGAGATCGGCACGGGTCATTGGCGTCTCCTTGGTATTGGGCCGCTTGATTGGTGGCGCATGAGAAGAAGCTCGCGACTTAGCCCTCGGCTCGTCGGCGGACGCTTTGTAACTCCCTTACCCCATCCCGCTCCGCAAATGGAGAGTGGGCGCTCGCTGAGTTTGCGGCGCTCGGCGCGGCGGCGGGCCGCACCACCGGCACGTGTCGGCGGTCGTAGCTCGCACCTTTCATTTCTTCGGCGAAATTTTTGCTCCGGCTCACGAGAAAGTCGATGATGTGATTGCGCACGCCGTAATAGAGCGGATGCCGATGCACGTCGTTGCGCTGGCGTTCCTTCGGCAGTGGATTCTCAACGATCTCGGCAAGCACTGCGTTCGGCCCGTTGGTCATCAGCACCACGCGATCCGCGAGGTAGATCGCTTCGTCGACGTCGTGGGTGATCATGAACACGGTCTGTCCAGTCTCCAGGCAGATGCGCCGGACCTCGTCCTGCAGCGTGCCCCGCGTGAGCGCGTCGAGCGCGGAGAAGGGTTCGTCCATCAGCATGATCTTCGGCTCGATCGAGAGCGCCCGCGCGATCCCGACCCGCTGCTTCATCCCGCCAGAGAGCTCGGCCGGCCGCTTGTGCTCGGCGCCGGTGAGGCCGACGAGATCGATGAATTTCTGCGCCTGGCGATGGAGATTGTTCCTCCTCATGGAGCGCCATTTCGACGCAACCGCGTAGGCAACGTTCCCCATGACGGTGAGCCACGGCAGAAGCGCGTGGCTCTGGAAGATCACCGCGCGGTCGAGACTGGGGCCTTCGATCGCGTGCTTGTCGACGATCACGGTGCCATCCGACGGCGGCTCGAGGCCGGCCAGGATATTGAGCACGGTGGTCTTGCCGCAGCCGGAATGCCCGATGATGCAGACGAACTCGCCGCGTGCCATCGATAGCCACAAATCCTCGAACACGATGGTGGCGCCACCGCCCGGCGCTGGAAATTTCTTGCTGACCGCCTCGATGGAGATGAATTTATCGGTCATCCGCTGGTCATGCCCGGGCGCAAGCGCGTCGCAGACGCGCGTAGACGCGCTGGTGCTCCGGGCATCCATCTCCTTGTGAAAAAATGCTGGATTGCACCGCAACTCGGGCTTGCCCGAGTTGCGCATTATTAAGCACCGCAAGTCGGGTAAACCCGACTTGCGGTGTCAAGCCCGGCAACGACTCTCGAGAGGTAGCCTTCGCTATCAAGTCGTCACTCCGGGAACGTCACCAGCCGCGTCGCGCGCGCCAGAATCTGGTCGAGCACCATGCCGACGAGCCCGATCACCAGGATCGCGGTGATCACGTTCGTGATGGAGAGGTTGTTCCATTCGTTCCAGACGAAGTAGCCGATGCCGGTGCCGCCGACCAGCATCTCTGCCGCCACGATGACCAGCCAGGCGATGCCGATGGAAATTCGCATCCCGGTGAGGATCGTCGGCGCCGCCGCCGGCAGGATGATGGTGAATGCGCGGCGGAACGTACCAACCTCGAGCGTGCGCGCGACGTTGAGCCATTCCTTGCGTACCGCGGCGACACCGAAGGCGGTGTTGATCAGCATCGGCCACAGCGAGCAGATGAAGATCACGAATATTGACGACAGGCTCGAATCCTTGATGGTGTAGAGCGCCAGTGGCATCCAGGCGAGCGGCGAGATCGGCTTGAGCACCTGGATGAACGGATCGAGCGCCCGGCTCATCAGCGGCGACATGCCGATGAGGAAGCCGATCGGGATCGCCACCGCCACGGCGATGAGATAGCCGGTCATCACCCGCGCGATCGAATACGCGAGCTGGATACCAATACCCTTGTCGTTTGAGCCGCGGTCGTAGAAGGGCTCCTTCAGGTGCTGCCAGATTTTGAAGGCGACGTCCGCGGGGCCGGGCATCGCTGATTTGCCTTGGCTCGCGGTCGCACCGACGAGCTTGGCATATTCCGGGTCCATCGTTGCGGCGGGGCCGCCGCCGGTGATGGCGAGGTGCCACACGGCGATGAACAGCCCGAACAGCAACAGCGACAGCAGTGCCGCGCGCCAAATCATGGTCCGTCTCCCGGCGAAACGGTTCGTTCCTATTCGCTTCGTCATGCCCACGCTCGTCGCGGGGATCGACGTCTTCCCTTGTTGCCGCTAAGCAAGTCGTGGATGCGGCACATCAAGCCCGCTTGATCGCGAAGCTCCTGAGATACTCATCCGGCTTCTGCGGATCGAACTCCTTGCCCATAACCTTGAAGCTCTTCGAACTTGTCTCCGGAGGGGCAAGCCCGACCTCCTTCATCAGCTTGGCGGTATCGGTCGCGAGATAGACTTGCTCGGCCACCGCCTTGTAGTCGACCTCGCCCTTGATTTGACCCCAGCGCTTCATCTGCGTGAGGATCCAGATCGCGAAGGATTGCCACGGGAACGGATCGAAATCGATGCGATTGGGGTCGCGCTTCACGTTGCCCAGCCCATCGGCGTAGGTGCCGGTGAGAATCTGCTCGAGCACCGTCTCCGGCTGATTGAGATAGTTCGCGGGTGCGATCGCCGCGGCGATCTGTTTGCGGTTTTCGGGCTTATGCGCGAATGCGGTGGCGTCGATGATCGATTTGAGCAGCGCCGCGTACGAGTTCGGCATGGTGGTGACGAATTCCTTGGAGACCGCCAACGCGCAGCACGGATGCCCTTCCCACAATTCTTTGGACAAGACGTGGATGAAGCCGACTCCGTCATAGACCGCACGCTGGTTGAACGGGTCGGGACCGAGATAGCCGTCGATGTTGTCCGCGCGCAGATTGGCGACCATTTCCGGCGGCGGCACGGCCCGGATCTGGATGTCGGTATCGGGATCGAGCCCATGCTCGGCGACGTAGTAACGCAAGAGATAATTGTGCATGGAATAGTCGAACGGCACGGCCAACTTGAAGCCCTTCCAAAGCTTCGGATCGTTCTTGTCCTTGTGTTTGATTGCGAGCGTGATTGCCTGGCCGTTGATGTTCTCGACCGCCGGCATCGTATAGGGGATCGGGTTTGAACCCGCGCCGAGCGTGATCGCGAGCGGCATCGGCGAGAGCATGTGGGCGGCGTCGTATTCCTTGTTGAGCGTCTTGTCGCGAATCACCGCCCAGCCGGCGGTCTTGATGACTTCAACGTTGAGGCCGTGCTTGCTGTAGAACTCCATGGGATGCGCCATGATGATCGGTGTGGCGCACGTGATCGGGATGAAACCGACTTTGAGATCCTTCTTCTCCGGCGTGCCCGTCTGCGCGAAGACCTCGGTCGCGGCCTTGAGCGGGAAAATTTGCGAGAGCGCGGCAAGCGCGGTCGAGGCGCCGAGCGATTTCAAAAAGGCGCGGCGCGCGCGATCCTTGGGAAACACGGCGCGCATCACGGCGGAGGCGACGACGCCCTGGTAGCGCTCCTCTTCGCTCTGCCGCTCGACGCCCGCGCAGTGAAGCTGCCGCCGCGCCTCATAATCGTGTTCGCCCTGGCTGCCGTGGCGCCTGCACACGCACCCCCCATTGAGCCGGCGCTCGGGGTCGAAGGGGTTGTCGAAGGTCGACATGGCGCGCGCTCCATCTTCGCGCCGGCGCCTCGCGCCGGCATGCGCCGGCGAATTAGCAATGGCCGTGCCAATCCACGGGTGTTGGCGGGATTCGAGGAGCGTCTCAGCCCAAACTCCGTTCATTCCCGCGAAAGCGGGAATCCAGGGGCCGCGGACTCTGACTCTGGGTCCCCGCTTCCGCGGGGACGAGCGGATTTCCATGGGCCCCGGCGGGCGCGCGCCTGTTTGTTAGGCAAACGCTGAAGTTTCGAGCAACGCGGCAAGGTTCGATGGCGCATGGCACGGGCCGGGGGTCCTATCCCGCCCGCCACGGAGCCGCCAAATCCGGCCCGGCTTTTGCTTTTGCCCCGATGGGGGGATCCCATCCGGAGCTTGGAAATGAAGCGTCGCCAATTCCTCAAATCGATGACCGCGCTGGCGACCGGCAGCGTGTTGCCGGCGGCCCCGGCGATCTGGTCGCCGGCCAAGGCGCAATCGCGCCAGGAGACAGTGCTGGCCGTCACCGAATACGGTCCCAACAATTTCGATATCCATGGCGTCGGCACCAACCGGCCCGGCTACGAGGTGGCGTGGAATTGCTACGACCGGCTCATGACGCACGGCAAGAAGACGTTGCCCGACGGCGTGGAATCCTACGATCGCGACATGTTCCTCCCCGAACTCGCCGAGGACTGGAACCTCACCGCTACATCGGTCACCTTCAAGCTGCGCAAAGATGCGACCTTCCACGACGGAACGCCCGTCACCGCCAAGGACGTGAAGTGGTCGTTCGACCGCGCCGTGACCGTCGGTGGCTTCCCGACCTTCCAGATGAAAGCGGGCTCCCTCGAGAAGCCCGAGCAGTTCATCGCCGTCGACGACCACACCTTCCGCGTCGACCTCATCCGCAAAGACCGGCTCACCATGCCCGATCTCGCGGTCATCGTGCCTGCGGTCTATCACTCCGAACTGGTCAAGAAGAACGCGACCGAGAAGGACCCCTGGGGCCTCGAGTACACCAAGGGCAATATCGCCGGCGGCGGCGCCTACAAGGTCACGCGCTGGCAGCCGGGCACCGAGGTGGTGTTCGAGCGCAACGACAATTGGAAGAGCGGCCCGCTGCCGAAGGTCAAGCGCATCGTGTGGCGCACGGTGCCGTCCGCCGGCAATCGGCGCGCATTGCTCGAGCGCGGCGACGCCGACATTTCCGTCGATCTACCCAACAAGGACTTCGTCGAACTCAAGCAGCTCGGCAAGCTCGCGCTAGCCACCACGCCGATCGGCAACGGCATCGGCTATATCGGGATGAACTGCAAGAACCCGCCGTTCAACAACCTCAAGGTCCGTCAGGCGGTTGCTTACGCGATTCCCTATCAGAAGATCATGGACGCGGTTATGTTCGGCCTAGCCGTTCCGCTCTACGGCGCCAAAGCCGATGCGCCGATCGAGGTTGCCTGGCCGCAGCCACACCATTACACGACCGATCTCGCCAAAGCGAAGCAGCTTCTGGCCGAAAGCGGCCATGCTGGCGGCTTCGAGACCACGCTCTCGTTCGATCTCGGGTTCGGAGCGGTCAACGAGCCGCTCTGCGTGCTCATGCAGGAGAGCCTCGCCCAGATCGGGATCCAGACGACGATCAACAAAGTGCCCGGGGCCAACTGGCGCAACGAGCTGCTCAAGAAGGAGATGCCGCTGATCTCCAACTTTTTCTCGGGCTGGCTCGACTATCCCGAGTACTTCTTCTTCTGGTGCTATCACGGCCAGAACGCCGTGTTCAACACCATGAGCTATCAGGACAAGGACATGGACGCGCTGATCGACGCGTCGCGCACCGCGGCGGCGAACAAAGATCAGGCGACCTACGACCAGAGCGTGAAGGGCTTCGTCGAAAAGGCGTTCGCCGAGGTGCCGCGGGTCCCGCTGTTCCAGCCGATCCTGAGCGTCGCGATGCAGAAGAACGTCTCGGGCTATCGCTACTGGTTCCACCGGCAGCTCGATTACCGGTCGCTGGTGAAGGCGTGAGGGACGTTCTGCCGACTTGGCGGCAGCAGACGCGGCACACTCGTTCCTCTCCCCCTTGGGGAGAGGGATGGCGTGAGGCAGTTCAGATCTATCGAGAGACCTTAACCCCTCGCCCCACCCCTCTCCCTACGGGAGAGGGAGCCCACCGAGTCCGTTGCTCGGTCGAGTCAATCGGGAATTTGTAAACGTCCGCCATGCTGAGGATGGTTGCCAAGCGCATGCTGGTCGCCGTGCCGAGTCTTGTCGGCGTGGTGATCGTCACCTTCCTGCTGACCCGGGCGCTGCCCGGCGATCCCGCTGCTTATTTCGCAGGACCCGCCGCCACCAAGGAAGCGATCGAGCAGATCCGCCAAAAGCTCGGGCTCGACAAACCGCTCTACGTGCAGTTCGTCCGTTACGTGGGCGACCTCGCCCGCGGTGATCTCGGCAACTCGCTCACCACTGGGCAGCCCGTCGCCTACGAGATCAAGACGCGGCTTCCGGCTTCGGCCGAGCTCACGTTGCTCGGGCTTATCGTGGCGATGTCGATCGCGGTGCCGCTCGGAATTCTGGCGGCGACGCGGCCAAACTCCATGATCGATCACCTCTGCCGCGTGATTGTGACCGCGGGGGTGTCGCTGCCGGTGTTCTTTACCGGGCTGATCCTGATTTATGTCTTTTACTATCTCCTCGGCTGGGCGCCGGCGCCGCTCGGGCGGCTCGACGTCTTTTTCAGCCCGCCGCCGCAAGTGACCGGCTTCTATCTGATCGACAGCCTGATCGCCGGCGACGGCGAGGTGTTTGCCGCAAGCCTGAAGCAGTTGGTGCTGCCGGCACTCACGCTCGGCATTTTCGCGCTGGCGCCGATCGCCCGCATGACGCGCGCGTCCATGCTCGCGGTGCTGGCCTCCGACTTCGTGCGCACCGCGCGCGCGAGCGGGCTTTCACCCGCGACGGTGGTCATCACCTACGCGTTCCGCAACGCCATGCTGCCGGTCATCACCACGCTGGGCATGGTGTTCTCGTTCCTGCTCGGCGCTAACGTGCTGGTCGAGAAAGTGTTTGCCTGGCCGGGTATCGGCTCGTTCGCCGTCGAGGCGCTGATCGCGGCGGATTTCGCGCCGCTGCAGGGCTTCGTGCTTACGATGGCGGTGATGTATGTCGCGCTGAACCTTTTGATCGACGTGCTCTACGGCATTATCGATCCGCGCGTGAGGATCGATGCATGAGGCGGGTCCGCATGGTTCTGACTCGTCATTCCGGGGCGCGGGCGAAGCTCGCGAGCCCGGAATTCATAACCACGGGCGGGGGCTATGGATTCCGGCCCTCGTCGCTGTCGCGGCTCGGCCGGAATGACAAACCGAAGTGGCAGGTATGACTGCGCTATCCCACGAGCGCTCCGCGCCCGAGGTCGCCCACAACACCGGTTTCACCGCCGCGCTGCGCCACGCTCGCTACATCCTCTCCGAGAACGCAGTGACGGGCTTTGCCTTCGCGCTGTTTCTCTTGATCGTGCTCGCGGCTGTGGTCGGCCCTTACCTCGTTCCGTATGATCCGCTGGCGAGCGACACCGCCGCTGCGCTCAAGCCGCCCTCGGCCGCGCACTGGTTCGGCACCGACCAGCTCGGCCGCGACATATTCAGCCGCGTCGTGGTGGCGACGCGGCTTGATTTTCTCATCGCCGTTACCTCGGTTGCACTGGTCTTCCTGATGGGGGGTCTCGCCGGCGTCGCCGCCGGATTCTTCGGCGGCTGGACCGAACGCGTCGTCGGGCGCATCGCCGATACCATCATGGCCTTCCCGCTGTTCGTGCTGGCGATGGGCATCGTCGCGGCGCTCGGCAACACGGTCGAGAACGTGGTGCTGGCAACCGCGATTGTGAATTTCCCCCTTTACGCGCGCGTCGCCCGCGCCGAAGCCAACGTTCGCCGCGAGGCAGGCTTCGTCCTGGCGGCCCGGCTCTGCGGCAACGGCGAGATGCGCATTCTGCTCGCGCAGATCCTGCCGAACATCATGCCGATCATGTTGGTGCAGATGTCACTGACCATGGGCTACGCCATCCTCAACGCCGCGGGCCTCTCCTTCATCGGCCTCGGGGTGCGTCCGCCGACCGCAGAATGGGGAATTATGGTGGCGGAAGGCGCGGCCTTCATGGTGTCGGGCGAATGGTGGATCGCGTTCTTCCCCGGCGCCGCGCTGATGATCGCAGTCTTCTGCTTCAACCTGCTCGGCGACGGTCTGCGCGACATCGTCGATCCGCAACGGCGCACGTGAATCCCATGACCCAACCCGTTCCGCTGCTCGATGTCGCCGACCTCACCGTCGAGTTCACGACGCGGCGCGGGGTCGTGCGCGCGGTGGAGCACATCGACGTGCGCGTCGGCAAGGGCGAGACGGTCGGCATCGTCGGCGAGTCCGGCTCGGGAAAATCGGTCACTTCGTATGCGGTCATGCGCATCCTCGACCGTGCTGGACGCATCGTCGACGGCGCCGTGCATTTCACGGGGCTCGACGTGCGCGCCGCCAGCGAGGAGGAGATGCGCGACCTGCGCGGGCGTGAGATGTCGATGATCTTTCAGAACCCACGCGCGGCGCTGAACCCGATCCGCAAGGTCGGGCGTCAGATCGAGGACGTGCTGGAGCAGCACTCCCAGGTCGGCTCCTTCGCGCTCACCGAGAAGGCGATCGAGCTGCTCGACCAGGTCCGCATCGCCCGCCCGCGCGAACGCTACCACGCCTATCCCTTCGAGCTCTCCGGCGGCATGTGCCAGCGCGTGGTGATCGCGCTGGCGCTCGCCTGCCGGCCGCAGCTTCTCATCGCCGATGAGCCGACGACCGGACTCGACGTGACCACGCAGAAGACGGTGATGGATCTCATCGTTGAACTGACTAAAGAGCGCGGCATGTCGACGATCCTGATCACCCACGACCTCGGGCTTGCCGCCACCTATTGCGATCGTGTGGTGGTGATGGAGAAGGGCCGCGTGGTGGAAACGGCGCCCTCGCGCGAGATTTTCACCGCGCCATCGCACCCCTATACCCGCAAGCTGATGCGCGCGACGCCGCGCCCCGGCGTGTCGCTGCGGGATCTCTTGCCGGGGGATGACGTGGGTCCACGACCAGCCAGGCCCCAAACTCGGTCTGCTGCCTCCCCCCTTGTGGGGGAGGCGTGGGGAGGGGGGTCATCGCTGTTGCAGGAGACGCGTCCGCCAACTCTGACCCCCGCCCCTAGCCCCTCTCCACGCGGGGGAGCGGAACGCACCGAGTCTGCAGCGCGTTTGCGCGGCGACGGCCGCGCGCCGCTGTTGGTGGTGGAGAAGCTCGTCAAGGAATATCCGCGAAAGCGGCTCGGCGGGCGCTTCGCGCAAACGTTTGCGCGCAATCCGGCGCCGGAGCCGGAGACCTTTCGCGCGGTTGACGGCATCAGCTTCACCCTCGCGCGTGGCGAGAGCGTGGGTCTCGTCGGAGAGTCGGGTTGCGGCAAATCGACAACCTCCACCATGATCATGCGCCTCATCGACAAGAGCGATGGCGTCATCATGTTCGACGGCGAGGACATCGGCGGGATTCCCGCCAACACTTTCGCCAAATTGCCGCTGCGCCGGCGCATCCAGATGGTATTCCAGGATCCGACCGACAGCCTCAATCCGCGCTTCACCGCCGCGCGCGCCATTGCCGATCCGATCCTCCGGCTCGGCGACGCGAAGCGACGCGAAGCGGTGCGCGCGCGTTGCGAGACACTCGCTGCCCAGGTCGGCTTACCGCTTCATCTGCTCGACCGCTTCCCGCATCAGCTCTCCGGGGGACAGAAGGCGCGCGTCGGCATTGCGCGAGCGATTGCGCTCAACCCCGATCTCGTGGTGCTGGACGAGCCGACGGCGGCGCTCGACGTGTCGGTGCAGGCCGTCGTTCTCAATCTCCTGCAGGAGCTCAAAGAATCACTGGGTATGAGCTATCTGTTCGTGTCCCACGACCTCAACGTCGTGCGGCTCTTGTGCGACCGCGTCCTCGTCATGCGTGCGGGCCGTATCGTCGAGCAAGGGCCGACCGCGCAAATTCTCACCTCGCCGCAGGCCCAATATACCCGTGACCTCCTCGCCGCAGTTCCGCATCCGACGTTTGCTTGATTAGCTCTGGTCTTCCCCGGGACCCATGATCTGAGGCCGGTCGTTATGGGTCCCCGCTTGCGCGGGGACGCCGGAAGGCAGAGCTTGAGGAAGCTGGAGAGCGGATCGAAATGACAAGGCGGCCCAAATCCGCGCGCAAATCCAAGGCCTCGCGCGCTGTCCTGGCGAAGGCGGCGCGAGCCAAGGGCAGGCGTGCACACCGCGAACTGCGAGCGCGCAATCCGCTCGATGATTTGGTGGACGCTGCGGCGCGCGCGCTCGATCTCAAGCTCGAGCCGGCGTGGAAAGCCGCGGTCAAGACTAACCTCGAGATCACCCTGCGCTTGGCCGGCCTGTTCGCAGATTTCCCGCTGCCCGACGACGCGGAACCGGCCCCGATCTTTTGGGCCTAGGACACTCGCCGCATGAACACCGCCTGGGCACAGGCAAGCGAGATTGCCGCGGCCGTTCGCGAGGGCCGCACCAGCGCGAGCGCGGTGGTGCGGGCGGCGCTCGCGCACATTGCCGCCGACGATCCCGTGCTCAACGCGTTCACCGCCGTGCTCGGGGAGCGCGCGCTCGGCAGAGCTCGTGCGCTCGACAACGCGCGGCTCGAGGGCCGGGAGCTTGGGCCGCTTGCCGGTGTGCCGTTGGCGGTCAAGAACCTTTTCGATATCGCGGGGCTGCCGACGCTTGCCGGCTCGAAGATCAATCGCGAGTGCGCGCCGGCTCCGCGCGACGCAACGCTGGTCGCGCGGCTCGAAGCGGCGGGGGCCGTGCTTGTCGGCGCGCTTAACATGGGCGAATACGCCTACGACTTCACCGGCGAGAACGTGCATTACGGCCCCTCGCGCAATCCGCACGACGTTCAGCGCATGACTGGCGGTTCCTCCGGGGGCTCGGGCGCTGCGGTCGCCGGCGGCCTGGTGCCGGTCGCGCTTGGCTCCGATACCAACGGGTCGATCCGCGTGCCGTCATCGCTCTGCGGAATTTTCGGCTTAAAACCCACCTACGGCCGGCTCTCGCGCGCGGGTACCTTCCCGTTCGTGGCAAGCCTCGATCACGTCGGGCCGCTCGCGCGTTCGGTCACCGATCTCGCGCTCGCTTACGACGCCATGCAGGGTCATGACAGCGAGGATCCGGTCTGCGCCAATCGTCCGGTCGAACCGGTCGCGCAGTTGATCGAACGCGGCAGCGAGGGCCTGCGCATCGCCATTGCCGGCGGCTATTTCCGCGACGTCGCGTTCGCTGACGCGCAAACGGCGCTCACGCGCGTCGCCGCGGCACTGGGCGCTACCGCCGAAATCGAACTTCCGGAAGCCAAGCGCGCCCGCGCCGCCGCCTATGTCATCACCGCGGCCGAGGGCGGCGCGCTGCACCTTGCGCGCCTGCGTGAGCGCGCGGACGATTTCGACCCCGCCGTGCGCGACCGGCTCATTGCGGGGGCGATGATCCCTGCCGCGCACGTCGTCAAGGCGCAGAAATTCCGCCGCTGGTACCGCGAGCAAGTGCTCGCGCTGTTTGCGAAAGTCGATGCCGTGCTCGCGCCGGCGACGCCGTGCACCGCGCCGCTGATCGGACAAAAGACTTTCGTGCTCGACGGGGTAGAACTTGCGGTGCGCGCCAACCTCGGCATCTATACTCAGCCGATCTCGTTCATCGGGCTACCGGTGGTGGCGGTGCCGGTCCCTCTGCAGCCCCTGCCGATCGCCGTGCAGATCATTGCGCCGCCGTGGCGCGAGGACGTGGGGCTGCGCATCGCCTACGCGCTCGAAGAGGCCGGTGTCGTCGCGGCTCCGCGGCCAGCGCCCGCGCGGGGCAAGGCAGGCGCGTAGAACTTCGTCAGCCCTACGAACTCCAGATCATCCGCCGCATCACGTCGTTGCGCTTGAGCATGTGGTGACGCAGCGCCGCCGCGATGTGGATGAGCACCAGCGCGGCAAGCACATAGGCCAACACCATGTGGGATTCCTCGAGCCACTGCCGCATTGTTCGGTCCACCGAGGTGACGGTCGGCGGCACGTCGAGCCCGAACATATCCTTCGTCATGGGAGCGCGGAATGTGGTGGCGACCATCCACCCCGTCACTGAGACCACGAACATCAGAAAATAGAGGAGTGCGTGCGAGACGCGCGCCGCGACGTGCTCCCAGCGCGGCAGCTCGGCGGGAAAGTCCGGCAACGGGTTGAGTCAGCGCCACAGCAGCCGCAGGATGAGCAGCGCGAGCAGGTCGTATCCCATGGCCGAATGCCCGGCGTAATTGGCGAGCCTCTCCAGGCGCGGCGTCATACGGGCCAGCCCCAGTCGGTCGTCGAATTGCGCGTCATACTGTCCCCTGGGATGCGGAAGTGCTCTTGCGTCCTCTAATTCACATCATTTCGCACGACCAAGAAACACGCTTGCCTAGCCACCGGCTCAATGGGCATTCTCTATCCTTCCGGTACGTGAGGGTCGTTCAAATGCTTAGCACGTTTCTGATCGGCAGGCGCTCCGCCGGCGCCTGCATCGGGGCTTTACTCTGCGCAGCTGCTGTACTGATGCATGCGGATGCGGCGCAGGCCGCCAGGCATGCAAGGCATGCCGCGTCGCGCGCGGCGGCGCCCACGGCGCTCGATGCGCAGGCCATCGATAGCGCCCAGTTCCAGACGACATCCGGTAAAAAGCGCGCCTCCGCGCCCGGCACGGCCGCGCTCATAAAGGAGGAAATACTGCTCGATTCGCCCGGCCAGATCGATGGCCAGGAATGGGGCCAACGATGAAAAGGCGCTCGCCGCGTTTCAGGGGGCAAACGGGCTCAAGCCGACCGGCCGTCTCGATGCGGATACCTGGGCGCGCCTGACGGCGACGTCCAGCGAACCGGCGCTGATGGAGTACGAAATTCAACCGGCAGACGTGAAAGGCCCTTTCAACAAGACGATCCCGCAGTCGTTTGAGAAAAAAGCTGAACTGAAAAATCTCAACTACACCAGCCCGCGTGAGCTGCTGGCGGAAAAATTCCACGTCGCCCCCGCCCTGTTGACGAGGCTCAATCCGAAAGCGTCGTTCGAAACGGTCGGCACCAAAATCGTGGTGCCGAATGTCGCGACGAAGCCGGCGGAGCGGAAAGTCGAAAAAGTCGTGGTGGACAAATCAGCACTCACCGTTCGCGCGTTGGACGGCAATGGAAAGCTGATCAGCTTTTATCCGGCGTCGGTCGGCAGCGGAGAGCGGCCGTCTCCGAGCGGTACGCGGCACATTCGCTCGGTCGTGGACAATCCCACCTACCACTACAGTCCGAAGCTCAAGTTCAAGGGAGTGAAGACGCAAAAGCCCTTCGACATCGCCGCGGGTCCCTTGAATCCGGTCGGCAGCACGTGGATCGATCTCGGCGACAGCTACGGTATCCACGGCACGCCGGCGCCGCAGAGCGTCGGCAAGAGCGTATCCCACGGCTGCGTCCACCTCACCAACTGGGACGCGCGGGCGCTGGCGAAAATGGTGCACAGGGGCACCCGGGTCGACTTCATCAACTGAGCAGGCTCTGGCCCCGCGAGCGGGGAGAAGGCCCAAGCTTGTCGCTCGAGTTAAATCAGGGAGCGGACGACTTGAGCCTGCGCTCGACGGGGCGCGTTTGACTTGAGCTTAGCGTGTAGGCGCTCGTCGGAAGCGTGATCGGCGCTGCTGCTTTGGCGGTGATCCGCGTGCGAGGCGGCGCTTTGGTGTTTGCCGCATGCTTTGTTGTCTGCGGCGCAAGCTTGGCCGTTTGCACGCGCGGGCGGGGAACGGGCACCGGCTCGACTTTCGTGGTTAGAGCGGCCGCGTCCGTATCGCCCATGGCGACGGCGGGGCTGGCGCCGGCCGGAGCGGCCGCGACTGCACGCGCGGCCACAGGCGCGCTGTCCTCCGACGACCCATCGCTCTCCATGCCCGTCGCTTCCGTGATCAGCGGCGCGGTACGCAGCGTCGCCGCACGCATGATGTGCTCTTCGATCAACTGGCGCATGCGCGCGTCGCGCGCCCCGTTGGAGGTGCCACCCAGGACCACGGCGACGATGTGCCTATCCTCGCGCCGAACCGACGAGGTTAGGTTGTATCCGGACGCTTCCGTGTAGCCGGTCTTGATGCCGTCAACGCCCTTGACGTTTCCGAGCAGGCCATTGTGATTGCGCATCTCCGCGCCCTTGTACTTGAAGCTCGGCGTCGCGAAATATTGGTAGTAGACGGGAAAGCGATGCTGAATGGCGCGCCCGAGCAGCGCCTGGTCGCGCGCGGTCGTGATCTGCGCCTCGGCGGGCAAGCCGGAGGCGTTGACATAGGTCGTCCCCGCCATGCCGAGCGCGCGCGCTTTTGCGGTCATGCGCATGGCAAACTCTTCTTCGCTCCCGGCGATCGCCTCGGCGACCACGACCGCGGCGTCGTTGGCCGATTTGGTGACTAGGCCCTTGATCGCTTCCTCGACACTGAGCGTCTGGTTGGGCTTGAGCCCGAGCTTGGTCGGATTTTGCAGCGAAGCGCGCGTCGAAACCGGCAGCGGCGTATCGAGCTTGAGCCTGCCGCCCTCGAGCTCTTCGAACAGCAGGTAGAGCGTCATGATTTTTGTGAGCGAGGCCGGATGGCGCGGCTCGTCAGCGCTCACCTCGCGTAGCACGACGCCCGACTTGTCGTCGACGACGATGTCGGCATAGGGCGGATGATAATTGGGTCCGTGGATGGCGCGGGGGCGCGGATGCTCGCGCTTGCCCTTCGCCTGTGCCTCGTTCGAGCCGGCCGCGGCAATCGTCAACGTTGCTACGACGCTCACGAGCGCAAGCGGGCGCCAGCGCGAGATCCGAGCCCCCATTTTGCCGCCCCCCGATCCCCCCGTCGATCGCGAATCGTGCCGGCGGAGTAAACCGCAAATTCCCCGTGCCTGGCTGTAATCGGAATGCCACACTTGCGGGGAAAGTGGCTACGATTGTCCGCTGTTTGGGCTTACATCAGCCGCGCCGCGAACTCGGTCTGCTCCCTCTCCCGCTTGCGGGGGAGGGGTGGGGAGGGGGTGAGCACAAACGCTCTATCCTTTTGGGGTGCCCCCTCCCTATCCCTCCCCCGCAAGCGGGGGAGGGGACGCTGTGGCGCGACCCGTCGTACTCGATACACTTCAGCTCGACACGCAAATCAGTGGGAGGAGCAAGCCATGCGAATGATCGACCTGAGCCGGGAGCTCTATCACCGCACGCCGACCTATCCGGGGCAGCCGCCGATCATCCACGGCATCTGGAAGACGCACGAGGAATCTTTCGTCGAATCCGGAAACGTGCACGGCAACTGCGTCATGTTCTTCTCCATGCCAGACCACGGCGGCACCCACATCGATGCGCCGCGCCATTTCGGCAAGACCGGCATCCCGATCGACGAGTACCCGCTCGAGCATTGCTACGTGAGAGGAATTTGTCTCGACCTGCGCCACATCCCGCCCAAGGCGGAAATCACACCTTCGGATCTGGAGCAGGCGGTAAAAAAATCAGGCGCCGTTATTCCCAAGCGCGGCACGGTTCTCCTGTGCACCGGCCACCACGCGCGCACCTTTCCCACACCGGCCTATTCGACCGACAACCCCGGCGTCAACGTCGCGGCGACGGAGTGGCTCGCGCACCAAGGCATCGTCCATTTCGGTATCGATTCGATGCGTCCGGGCCCGATGGGCGTCGTCAACTCGCTCGTGCACAAGGCCTGCCTCGAGCTCGACATCACGCATATGGAAAGTCTGTGCAACCTCGAGGCGCTGCTCGGCCAAGGCGAATTCCGCTTCATCGGCCTGCCGCTCAAGTGGCGCGGCGGCACCGGCTCGCCCATCCGCGCGGTGGCGGTGTTCGAGGAGTAATATGCAACCGGGCTGATCGGCTCGCTATCACTCGCTGTTGTCCCCGCGAAAGGGGGGACCCATGAACACCGACCTGTGCCGGCTCTCGCG
The DNA here is from genome assembly GCA_035263865.1 of Xanthobacteraceae bacterium. Lineage (GTDB taxonomy): Bacteria > Pseudomonadota > Alphaproteobacteria > Rhizobiales > Xanthobacteraceae > VAZQ01. Next base: position 14,177 of record DATFQX010000437.1, on the reverse strand, counting down.
CTACGCGCTCGGTAAGGACGACAGCAACAGTCACTGCGTCGGCTCGAGGCCGATCTCCTTGGCGGCGCGGGCGATGCGCGCGCGCTGCCCGTCGATCTCAGCCGCGAATGCGGCGGGCCCGCCGAAATTGGGAATCTGCCCGGTGAGGTTGAGCCGCTCCTCGACCGCCGCGTCCATCGCCTCATGCAAGTCGGCGGCAATGGCCTCGCGGATGCGCTCGGGCATGGTCGGCGGGCCGAAAAAGCCGACCAGCCCGTCGAGCGTGAGCTCGCCATAGCCGGCCTGGGCCACCGTGGGCACGTCGGGCAGCACGGTAGAGCGCGCGCTGTTCGTCACCGCCAACAGCTTGACCTTGCCGGCGTCGATCTGCGGCCGCACGATCGCGAACGCTGTGACGTTGATGTCGATGCGTCCGGTCGCGAGATCGTTCGCCGCTTCGACCAGGTTGCGATACGGCACCTTCGACATGGCGAGCCCCGCAGTCTTGAGGAATGCGGCGAACATGAATTCGTTGCTGCCGGTGGTGCCCGCCCAGTTGAGTTTGCCGGGCTCGGCGCGCGCCTTGGCGACAAGATCGCCGAGCGATTTGACCTCGAGCGCCGCCGGCACGGCGACCACCACGATCGTGTTCGAGACGCGGGCGACCGGCACGATGTCTTCTGCCTTGTACGGCAGGTGCTTGTAGATGAAGGGATGGGCGGTAAACGAGCCGCTGGGCGCGGCGAGCAGCACGTGATCGTCGTTGGCGCCGACGAAGGCCGAGATGGCGACGAGACCGTCGCCGCCGGGACGATTTTCCACAATCACCGGTTGGCCCCAGCGCCTGGTCAAGCGATCCGCGATCAACCGCGTGCCGATATCGACGCCGCTGCCGGGACCCAGCGTTACGATGAACTTGACCGGCCGCTGCGGCCACGTCTGCGCCGCCGCTGGCTGTGTGGCGAGCACCAGCACGGCGAGGAGGGTAAGCGCGAGGCCAATTACGCGACACTGCATGCGGGGCATCTCCAATTACTTACGGATTGAACGATAGCGGAATTCGCAATTAGTCTCCATCCTCGCCATGGGCCGCCTCCGGCGTCCAATTGCGCCGCCGGCGCGCGAGTCGGCTTTCCGTCGTCTCGCCCTCGAAGTCGGTCGCTGTTGCGACTAGCTGCGAGCGATCGATATCGTCGAACGTGTTGATGTTGAACACGGCATAGCGCGCGCCCTCGACCGTGCACGTGACGATGGGAATCGCGCCGCACGTCGCGCAAACATGAAAATCTGCGGTCTTTGTGCCGAAGCGGTATCGCGTCACCCGCGAGTGGTCGGCGATGCGCAGATGAAACCGGCCGTTCGGATCCGAGGTCCAGGCCGCCCGTGCTTCGTGCAGAGGGCGCAGCCGCAAGCGCGGACGGAGATGGTTGGCCCCGACTCCGGCCGGTCGAATACGACGCGAATATTTCCGCAATGACAGCTGGCGTGAATGCGCATGGGCGATCGCTCCATAGCCTAGCCTCCGCCGCGCATGCGGGCGCAAGGCCCGCGCCGCGCTCGCTATTTTGCGTGTCGACTTTCGCGGACGCGAACCGGCAGCGCCGACGCGCAAACGGTGATGACTATTGTTTCATGTGCGCGGCGATCAACGCCTCGCTCATGCGCATCACGCGCTCGGAAAGGCCGTCGCGGCCGACGCTCTGCGTGGTGACACGCGCGCCTTCCAGCATCAGGTGCAATTCGTCGGCGAGCACATCGGGGTCGCACAACCCCGTTGCGCGACACACTTGCGTCAGCCGGGTGCGCTCGGCGGTCTTGAATTCCTCGATGACACGGCGCGCCGGATGGCTCTTCTCCGGCAATTCGACCGCGGCATTGACCAGCGCACAACCGCGCTCATCGGCGTTGGCCAGCCGCTCGGCCATTTTGGCGATCCAGGCGCGCAACTGCGCCAGCGCATCGCCGGGATGCGCAGCCGCGAGCCGATCCCAGGCGGCGTCCGCGAGCCTTGCCCTTTCCCGCAGATATTCCGCCACGAGCTCATCTTTCGAGGCGAAGTGGCGATAGAGCGTCATCTTGTTGGTGCCGGCGGCCTCCGCAATCGCCTCGACCCCTACCGCCCGGATCCCCTCCCGATAAAACAACTCCCCCGCCGCCGCGAGGATGCGCGCCCGGGGCGGAATTCTCTCGCTTTTATAGTTGCTTACGTGAATTGCGGGGTCCATGGCGTTTTTCCTCTTGACACGGGTGTTACCGGTCAGTACCTATATGGGTGTTACCAGTCAGTACCACAAGTCGGGCGATAGCACAAGCTGGGTGGACCCAAAAATGAAGGTGCAGCCATGATCAAAAGAATCATAAGACACGCCGCGACGCGGGCCCTGGTGAGCGCCACACTTTTCGTCGTGCAGAACAGCGCATTCACCCAAGGCGAACCGCGCGTGCAGGAGCCAACGCAAATCGCGCAGTTCTGCGCGCCCTCCGATCACGAGACCGACGTGCCGCGCTTCTATTGCCGCAGTGGGGCGGATGAGCGCAGCAGCGACATCCGCGGACATCACGGGTGAGCGAACGCCGCCTCGCTCATCCGGGCTGTGCGCACCTCTACCTCCGCCGCATCACCGCGGTCTCGAGCCAGGAGATGGCGAGGTACATCAACGAGGAGACGATGGCGAGAATCGTTATTCCCGTCATCACGATGTTCATCTTGAAGATCTGCGCGCCATACTGGATCAGATAGCCGAGCCCGAGATTGGCCGACTGAAACTCGCCGACCACGACGCCCACGAGCGAGAGACCGGCATTGACCTTGAGCGCGGCGAGCAAGGTCGGCACGCTGCCGGGCAGCACGACCTTTCGCAAGATTTGCCCCTTGGTCGCGCCGAAGGTCTGCGCCAGCTTGATTTTGTTGGGATCGATCCCCTGAAAGCCGGAATAGATCATCAGGATGGTGATGAAGACGGAAATCGCGAGCGACATGCCGTAGATCGACAGCGTCGCGCCGAGCCAGATGTAGAAGATCGGCACGAATGCCGTCTTCGGCATGGCGTTGGCGACCACGAGATAGGGGTCGAGCACTTTGTAGAGCGCGTTCCACCACCACAGGGTCGCCGCGACCGCGGTACCCAGCACCATGGCGCCGGTAAATCCGAGCACGGTTGCGAGCACCGTCGCCCAGGTGTGCACAAGAATGCTCGCCTGCTGCGGCGTCGATTTGAGCAGCTCGAGAAAGGTCGGCCACAGCGCCGACGGATAGCTGGTCAGCACCGGATTGACGATCAGCGCCTTCGGCAGCACCTCCCACATTACGAGGAAGACAAGAAGGATCGCGAGCTGCGTGCCGCGCACGGCGCGCTGTCCGCGCCGCTCGCGTGCGAGCCAGGCGAGATATTGCGGGCTCGCGCCCGCTAGCGTGAGCGTGTCAACCTTCGACATGGACTTCGAGCTCCTGCCACAGCGTGTTGAAATAATCGTTGAACTCGGGCGCGTTGCGCGCGGCCAAAGGCGTCGGGCGCGCCGCCGCCGCAAAGCGGATCGCGTGGTCGGACTTCACGCGTCCGGGCCGGCGCGAGAGCACGATCACCCGCTCCGCCATGCTCACGGCTTCGCCGATGTCGTGGGTGACGAGGATCGCGGTCTTTCTCTCGCGGCGCAGGATCACGGCAACTTCGTCGGAGAGTGCAAGCCGCGTCTGTGAATCGAGCGCGGCGAACGGCTCGTCGAGCAGCACGATGTCCGGCTCCGTGCACATCGTGCGCGCGAGCGCCACGCGCTGGCGCATGCCGCCGGAGAGTTGCCGTGGCAAATGGTGCAAGAACTGGCCGAGCCCGTAGCGGGTGAGCAGCGCCGTTGCCCGCGCGCGCGCTTTTGCCATGTCCGCGCCCTGGATCTCCGCGCCCAGCACCGCGTTCTCAAGGATGGTGCGCCACTCGAACAGATAGTCCTGCTGCAGCATGTAGCCGACCTTGCGGTTCGGGCCGGTCACCGGCTTGCCGTCGACGAGCACCGCCCCGCCCGTCGGCAGGAGAATGCCGGAAATGAGCGACAACAGCGTGCTCTTGCCGCAGCCGCTCTGGCCGATGATGGCGACGAACGCGCCGGGCGCGATCGAGACCGAGACGTCTTTCAACGCCTCGGTCTCGCCCTCGATGCCGAAATACCGCAGGTTGACGTTGCGTAGTTCGACCTTGGGCGAAGCCGCCGGCGCTGCCACGAATCACTTCGCCTTGGTGAAAAACTCGGTGACGACGAGATCGGAAAATTTGACGCGTTTACCCGGCTCGAGCACGCCTCCTTGGACCAGAATGTTCTGGAATTTTTCCATCGCCGTCGGCTCGATCACCGGCGAGGTCTTCCAGATCTTGAGCCGCCGGTAGCGCTCGGCGGCGTGCGCGAGCACCTCGGGCTTCACCGCCGGAAAGAATTGCGCGATCGTGCTCACGAGCTCCTGAATCGGCGCTTGCGCCGTCCAGGCCATGCCTTTGGCGATGGCGTTTGTCCAGTTCTGCAGCGTCCCCTTGTTCTCGCGCATGTATTTGTCGGTCGCCATGAAGGTGGTGTAGTCGGCAAGACCGACGGTCTCGCCGATCGACGCCCAGAACTGCGCCTTGCCGTCGAGCTCGAGCTGGGAGGCATCCGGCTCGATGAAGATCGCGAATTGGTTCTGCCCGGCGAGCCACGAGCCCACGCGTGCGGGGATGCCGACATTGTTCATGAGCTTGACGTCGGCCTGTGGATCGAGCCCGTTCTGGCGCAATGCCGCCTCGAGGAAGAGCAGCGGCGTGCTGCCGGGCCGGAAGCCGAGGATTTCTTTGCCCTTGAGCATCTTCCAGTCGAACTTGTCGACTTTCTCGCGCCCGACCAACATGAAGCCATCAGTTGAGGTCAATCCGCAGAAGATCGGAATTTTCACCGGCGAATCGCTGTTCTGCACGTAGATCGCCGATTCTGGGCCGATGAGCGCGATGTCGGCCTGGTTCGACAGCATCACCGCAACCGACTTGTCGCCGCCCTGCGCGGTCGCGAGCGTGACGTCGAGCCCGAGCTCGTCGAAGTAACCCTTGGCGATCGCCACATAGGCCGGCGCATAGAGCATCGAGCGCACGACCTCGTTGTAACGAATTTTCACCCGGGGCTTTTGTTGCGCGTGGGCAGCGATCGGCCCAGCGGCGCAGGCGAGCGTCGCAAGACCAGCCTTTAACGTTTGGCGGCGATCGAGCATGGGGAGCATCCGTGTTCGCGATGAAACCGGCGACACGAATTTAATCACCGATTTCACCGAAATGAAATCAGGCGCGCGGCGAACGGTCTGCTCCCTCCTCCGCTTGCGGGGAGGCATGGGAGGGACCGAGGTGAAATGCTCAGAACGTCGTCCAGTCGCCGGAGCGCTCGAAGGCGGCGGCGGCGCGATAGATCGTCGCCTCGTCGTAATGGCGGCCGACCAGCATCAATCCGATCGGCCGGCCGTCCTCCATGCCGCACGGAATGCTGATTGCCGGGTGTCCCGTGACGTTGAACGGGCAGGTGTTGCGCGTTCCCTCCCAGCTCCTGCGCGTGATCTCCTGTGGCGTTGCACCCTTGCCCGGTAAAGGCGTCGCCTTCATCGGCACGGTCGGCAGCAGCAAGAGGTCGTGCGCCGCGAGGACCGCGTCGTAGCCCGCGCGTACGCGCCGGCGCAGGTTCTGTGCCTTGCCGTAGAACCGGCCCCCATAGCGATCGAGCGTGTAGCGGCTGAAGATCGAGGCGATCTTGAGCGTGTCGGCGAATTCGTCGGCGCGCTTGCGCCAGCCCATCGCGCGCTCGATGAGGCTCGTGACGTAAAGTCCTTCGTGCCCGATTCCAGCGCCGTTCATCTCGAGCAGCATAATGCAGGCGGCATCCCCCCGGATCGCCGCCCACACCGGAAAGCCTAGCGCGTGGGTGGGCACCGACACCTCGGTCACCACCGCGCCTAGCTTGGCGAAACGCTGCGCCGCCTCGCGCACGCGCGCATCGACGTCGGCTTCCGAGTTGGGATGGCCAAAACCTTCCTTGACGACGGCGATGCGCATGCCGTTGACGCCACCCGCGAGCGCCTCGGTGGACCACCCCACCGGCGCGCCGCGCTGGCGCGTGTCGAGCCCGTCGGGCCCGGCGACCACTTCCAAGAGCAGCGCGTTGTCGGCAACGTTCGCGGTCATCGGCCCGCAGGTATCGATGGTGATCTCAAGGAGCGCAATGCCGGTATAGGGGACGAGACCGAAGGTCGGCTTGAGGCCGACAATGCCGCAGTGGCTCGCGGGGATGCGAATCGAGCCGGCCTGGTCGCCGCCGATTGCCATGTCGACCTCGCCCGCGGCAACGAGCGCCGCGCAGCCCGACGACGATCCGCCGGCGCTAAATCCGTGCTTGCGCGGATTGTGTACCGGGCCGCTCGCGCTGGTGTGGCTGCCGCCCGACACGCAGAAATATTCGCACACGGCCTTGCCGGCGATCTCGCCGCCGGCGTCGAGAATGCGCTCGACCACGGTGGCGTCGACCTCAGGCAGGTAGCCCTCGAAGAGCTGCGCGCCGATCGCCATCGGCACGCCGGCGAGACACATATTGTCCTTGAGCGCCACGCGGCGGCCGGCAAGCTTGCCGCCCGCGTTGCCTTTGATCGCCGTCTTGACGTACCAGGCGCCGTGCGGGTTCTCCGCCGGCGCCGGAAGATGGAACTTGCCACGCGGATATTTCACCACCGGCAGCTCGTCCGGCGTCTTATCGAGCGTGGCATACGCGTTGGCGATCGGCGTGACGATCTCCTCGACGGCGGCGAGGTAAGCATCGCTCGGCGTCATGCCGAGTTTTTGCGCCGCCTCGCGCAAATCGGCGACACTCGGTTTCTCGAACATGGATTGATCCTTAAAACGGATACCAGCTTTGTAGGATGGGTTGAGCGAGCTTCTGCGCGCTAAAATCCATCGATCCTACCGCGACTCGAGAGCGTGATGGGTTTCTCTGCGCCCAACCCATCCTACGGGATTCGTGAAATGAAATCAGGCGAGCGCGAGTTGCGCAGGGAATGCCCGCCGTCGCGGATCAATCCGCGGTCGAGATGAGTCCGCGCGTGGTGGCGACGATCCAGCGGCTACCCCAGCGCACGATGGAATCGATGCGCCCGACGCCAGGCACGCTGTCACCCTGGTTCGCGCGCCACACCCCGCCCGGGCCCTGCAGCACGACGGTGCTGCCAGTGACCTCGCGGATCGCCCATCCTTCTATCGTGGTCGGCCGCGTCTCTGGGAACGGCATGAGCCGCGGCGCGATCTTGCCCCGCTCTGGCGCCGCAATGCTGCTCGTGGTGGCGACGTCGCGATTGGCGCTCGCCTGCTGCGCACCGCGCGCGGCGATGCGCGCGCGCGGGCCGGCAATCTTCGCTGCCTCGCGATCCGCCTTGGCCGCGGCGCAAGTTCCCTCGCGCGCGCATGCCGATGCATCGGCCTGCTGCACCGGCGCCGGGGCCGCGGCGAAGAAGCGCGACGATACCGACCCGCCGATCCATCCCAAACACAGACCGACTGCCAGCGCGCCAACGAGTAACGCGCACTGGACCCATAGCGCGAGCGCGGGCGCAGTCGGTTGCGGATCCACGAACTCGTCGCGATGTGGCGGCCTGATCTCATGATCGGACTTGATCTCACGCGCTGGCGCCTCGGCGGCGCCACCGACCGGCTCGATCAGCAGGAATTTGGATGCGGCTTGCTTCGCAAGATTGCGTGGGGAGCGGCTCTTCTCGCCGTCGTAGTCGTGTCGTAACGCCGACCAGAGCACGAGCTGCTGCGGTTGCGCAGCGCTGTCGGCCCGATCGGCCATCGCCCCGGCGGCGCCACGGGCCCGCTCGTCGTCCATACTGGGATCCTCGGTGCGCGCCACGCGTGGGCCGCGCACGGCCCGCATGATCCGTCCCAGAGCTAAACGGAATGTTAACTGCAGGCACAGCCGCGATTCATTTCGCTCGAGGTAAATTGAAATCAGAGGAGCCCCCTTTGCGGGGGAGGGAGGAGTACGCACAAACCTCACTATCCTTTGGCCTAACCCTCACTGTCCTTCCCCCTAATGCGGGGGAGGCGACGCTGTGGCACCATCCGCCTAACAAGCAGGCATGGGCCGCAACACGCACGCGCTGGTTTGCGCGCGCTTTCGCGCTTATGATGCCGCGCCGCGCCCGAGGGAGAAAGCCATGGCATATTCATTCATGGCCTGGCTATCATTGCTGCACTGATCACGCTCGTTCAGCACGGCCCCGCAGCGGCGGATGAGTATCCATCACGCCCTCTCACGCTGATCGCTCCGTGGCCGGCGGGAGGAGCCGTCGACACGCTGTGCCGCATATTCGCAGCGAGATTGACCGACCGGCTCGGCAAGAGCGTCGTCGTCGATAATCGGCCCGGCGCCGGATCAGTGCTCGGGGTCGCCGCGACGGCGCGCGCGACGCCGGACGGATACACGTTGGTGATGGCCGGCAGCGCCGCGCTGGCTACGACGGTTACAATTTACCGAAAGCTGCTTTACGACCCGAGCAAGGACTTTGCACCGCTGGCGCTCATCACACGCATTCCATTCGTGTTGGTGGTCAATCCATCCCTGCCAGTGAACTCGGTGACCGACCTGATCAAGCTGGCCAAGAACGAACCGGGCCGGCTGTCCTATGCCTCAGGCGGGCCAGGCTCGCCACATCATCTCTTCACGGAGTTGTTCAAGAGTATGACCGGCATCGAAATGCTGCACGTCCCTTACAAAGGCAGCGCGCCCGCGCTGAATGACGTCGTTGCGGGACAGGTTCCCCTGACGCTCGGCGATGTCGTTGCAACCCTGCCACTGGTCAGCGCTGGCAAGGTGCGTGCGCTTGGCGTGTCATCGAGCACGAGAATTCCATCGGCTCCCGACATTCCAACCATCGCGGAATCCGGCGTGCCCGGCTATGAAGGCGTGGGTTGGGTGATGATCGTGGCGCCCGCGCATACGCCGGGCGCGGTCGTCGAGCGGCTCTATGCCGAGTTGAAGTCGATTGCCGCGCTCCCGGAGGTTCGGGAGCAGATGATTGCGCTGGGCACGATCCCGGTTGATAGCCCGCCGCCCGACGCTCAGCAGCGTTTCATCGACGCCGAGGTCGTCCGCTGGAGCAAGGTGGTGAAGCTCGCCGGCATTGCCGGAACGCAGTAGCTCGGAAGGGGCGTCGGATTGGCAAGCTGGAGGGTGAGGCGGCTCGACAGCGACAAGTTGGCCAGAGTAGCGAAATTTGCGGCGGGAAAGTAGCGCGCGCAAACACCCTCGGTCTTCCAAACCGAATTGATCTTCACGATAAATATCGCCCTCTCTTCCGAACGGGGAGCGATCATGCGGCCTCTCAAAGGTCTATTTGTCCTTGACTTCTCGACATTGCTGCCGGGCCCGTTGGCGACGCTGCTCTTGGCCGAGGCCGGCGCGGAGGTCGTCAAGATCGAGCCGCCGGGACGCGGCGAGGAAATGCGCGGCCATGCGCCCCGTTGGGGGCGGGACAGCGCGAGCTTCGCGCTCCTCAATCGCGGCAAGCGCAGTCTCACCCTCGACCTCAAAAACGTCGCCGAGCGCAAGCGCCTCGAGCCTTTGCTGAAGCGCGCCGATATCATCGTCGAGCAATTCCGGCCCGGCGTCATGGCGCGGCTCGCCCTCGACTATGACGCGGTTGCCACGTTCAATCCCATGGTCGTCTACTGTTCGATCTCGGGATACGGACAGACCGGTCGCAAACGCGACATCGCGGCCCATGACCTCAACTATATTGGCGACGCAGGTCTGCTCGCGTTGTCGATGGGTGATCCATCGCGGCCGGTCCTGCCGCCGGCGCTGATCGCAGACGTCGCAGGCGGCGCATACCCTGCCGTGCTGAACATCCTGCTCGCCCTCGAGGAGCGTCGCCGCACGGGACGTGGCCGCCACCTCGATGTGGCGATGGCGGACAATCTCTTCCCGCTCATGTTCTGGGCGATCGGGCAGGGCCTCGCTGCCGGGGCTTGGCCGGAAAATGGCGCGGGCTTCGTCACCGGCGGCTCGCCCCGTTATGGGCTCTACCCGACCAAGGATGGCAAGATGCTGGCGGCGGCGCCGCTCGAACGGCGATTCTGGGAGACGTTCTGCGAGATGATCGGCCTCGAGCCCGAGTTCCGCGACGATAGAAAAAACGCTGCGGCGACCAAGGCACGGGTTGCCGCGATCATCGCCAGCGAGACCGCGGACGTCTGGCGTTCGCGCTTCGCCGGCAAGGATTGTTGCTGCTCGATCGTTGCGAGCCTCGCCGATGCATTTCGCGATCCGCACTACGCGGCGCGCGGTGTGTTCCGCCATGTGCTCGCAAATTCCGAGGGCGCCGCTATGCCGGCGCTCCCGCTACCGCTAGATCCTGCCTTTCGCGCGAGCCCCTCAGCAGCGATCGCTTCGCCGGCGCTGGGCGCCGACAACGACAAGTACTTGGCGTGATTTCGACGCCTGCGGATCACGAGGTCGGGATTCCGTCCGGTGGCAGACGCTCCGCATACCGACTCCCTCTTTGGTAGGCCGATTCATGGATGAGCGATCTCGGCGGAATGGTGCGCCGGCGACCGAGGTTCGGCCGACGCTCCCATTGCCGCGTATTCCAATTGAAGTGCCGCTTCCACAATACTTCCGCCAGCCACCACAACCCTCGGAGGGATTCGTGCATGACCGCGTTAACATCCGGCAGGGCGTATCCGCCGCCGGGTTTTCCGAGCACGAGGTCCATTTGCGCGGGATCGACGACAAGACCGGCGGCGATGGCTTCCTTGAACATCCATTCCAGTGCGATCTTTGATAAGCCGCTCTCGGGTTCGGGATAGCCGCCGCCCACGTCCTCATGAACGCCGGGAAACCAGACCTGCTTCAAGTCCTTGGGTCCACTTTGCGGGGCAGGATTGCGCGGCATCCACAGATTGGTGCGAAAGAAAGCGCGGCGCTCGTCGATTGCAATGGCGTGACGGCCGATCTCAATGTCGGGATTGTCGGCAGAGAAGGGAAGCCGCAATGGATTCTCGTACCAGCCGATTGAACTCACCGTATCCCAGAGGCCGACGAAGTGGGGTTTACAATCCCGGGTGGAGAATGTGTTTTTGAACTCACGCGCAAGCCTGAAGTAGCTCTCTTCTTCCGCGATGCGATCTCCACGCTTGCGGTCGAGGTTGTTGATCGCCATCAGCATGCGGATGGCATACGGTACCAACGGCTCGTTGCCCTTGGGAATGAGGCCATACATGTGCAGGAGTGATGCGACCGCGCGTGCCGTGTATGCGCCTCGGCTGAACCCGAACAGGAATACGCGATCTCCGTTCTCGAAATTGTTCATCAGGAATACGTACGCATCGCGGATATCGGCTTCGAGCCCGTAACCAAACGCCTTGCCGAGAAGGCGCGTGAACGTGCGCGTGCCTCGCGTGAGCGCGCCGGGCGGCTCCATGGTGCCGAGGCCCGGATGATAATAGGCGACCTGTCGAGTGGGATCGCGGGCGAGTGTAAAGAACAGCTTGACGACGTTCGTGCGATCCTGCGCGAATTCGTTCGCTGTTCCGTCGCAGCAGATAACCACGTTTTTTGCCATCTCAGACCCGGCCGCCGAACGAGATCAACTGAACGTCAGATGAGTGTGGCATCGTAGCGCCGATTGCCCTCCGCGACATCGGGGAAACCTGGGAGCCACTTGAGCCGGGCATACTCGCCCGCGGATTTCACCGCATCCAATCCCCGGCGACCTTGCTGTTCCCTTCGCTGCCTGCGCCCGGTAAGGTCGAGGCACCATGTCCGTCCTGACGCAGCATGTGCCCCGAAAAGCTCGCGAGACGGGCGGCTTTGCCGGGGGCATTGCCGCGCTTGCCGTAGGCAAGCTCTACGCGCTGCAGAACCTGTTTGCGCTCGACGGCCGGGTGAGCTCCTATCCGGCCAGCGCGCGCGGCTATTCGGTGGCGAACAGCTACCTGCTCACACAGAGCGACGCGGCGATGCTGATCGATACCGGCTTCGGCAAGGACGAGCCGGCGATCCGCGCGCAGATCGAATCGCTGATCGCGCCCGGCCTGCCGCTGTCGCTTTTTCCGCTGCGTCTCAACGAATTCATGTCGATCAACAACGTCGAGACTTTCGCCGGTCACTTCAATGTCGAGACCTGCTACACCAGCAACGTCGATGCGGCGTTGTGGTTCGATTTCGGCGCCAAGGCGAACGGCCGCAGCATCCTCGAATCGATGAAGGTCACCGCGGTGACCCGCGCCGATACCATCAAGCTTGGACAACATGGTCGCGCGATCGACGTCATGCAGGCGCCGATCCGGCTCATCGCCACGCGCTGGCTCTACGACCGCGCAACCCGCACGCTGTTTTCCTCCGACATGTTCACCCATGTCTGGCGCCCGCGCACGGACGGTCCCTGGATCGTCACCGACGATGATGACACGACGTCCGCGCGCGAGCTGCGCTCGTTCCTGCTCAACACGCGCTACTGGTGGCTCGAAGGCGCGCCGACCGACTCGATCCGGCGCGGCATCGCCAACGTGTTCGCCAAATGTGACGTCGAGACGATCGCGCCGGGCTACGGTTGCATCCTGCACGGCCGCGCGGTCGTGGCGCGCCACGTCGCGATGCTCGACGATGTTCTCGCAGGCCTCGATAAGAGCGTGGCGGTGTCGCGCTACGTCGGCCGCGACGAGGAGCGCTGACACATGGCCCACAAAATGCCCCGCGAGATCACGCCCGGCGTGTTCTGGATCGGCGACTGCCTGGCGCAGCGCCACAAGGGCAAGGTCTATCACGGCTACAATGCGGCCTATCTCATCGCCGGCGAGCGCGCCTCGGCCCTGGTCGAGACCGGGCACCCAAAGGACTTTCCAGTCATCGAGCGGCACCTGGCGGAGCTGTTCGCGCGCGGCATCGCGCCGCTGAAATATCTCTTCGTAACCCACCAGGAGACGCCGCATTGCGGCGGGCTCGCGCGCATCCTCGCGCGCTTTCCAGAGACGATGCTGTGCGGGGACGTCAGCGATTATCACCTCGCCTTTCCGCAATACGAGCATCGCATGCGGTCGATGAACGAGGACGACGCGATCGATCTCGGCGGACGCAGCCTGATGGCGGTCGAGCCGGTAATCCGTGACCTGCGCACGACCTGGTGGGGCTTCGAAACGCGCGAGCGGGTGCTGTTTCCCGGCGACGGGTTTGCTTACAGCCACTATCATCTCGACGGCCACTGCGGTTTGCTTGCCGAGGAGGCGGTCTCGCTGGATCTGCCGGACGTGTCGGCGGTGTTCGCGGATCTCGCGTTGTTCTGGACCAAGTTCGCCGACATGGACGCCTATTGCGAGCGGCTCGACCATCTGATCGAACGGCTCGGCGTCAAAATCATCGCGCCCACGCATGGCCTACCGATCACCGACGTGAAGGCGACCGTCCCCAAGGTGCAAGAAGGACTGAAAGCCGCCGCGCTCGTGCCCGAGTCGGGTACCAACGAGAAGGTGGCCGCCGCTGCATCGTAGCCCGGGTTGAGCTAAAAAAAAACCGGGAAGCGCATTCAGCAGCCTCGCCCGGACTTCGCTGCGCTCCATCCGGGCTACTGCCGCAACTCGCGCGCCTCGCTACTGGGCCGCGATGTTGTTGGCGCGGATCACCTCGCCCCAGAGCTTGACCTCGCGCTTGAGCAACGCGCGCGCGGCGTCCGGCGTCTGCTCCTCGCTCGCAAACACGTCCATGCCGCCGTCGGCGAACGTCCTGCGCACCCTCTCGTCAGCGAGCGCGTGGCGCAGCGCCGCGTTGAGCCGTTCGATGATCGGCCCGGGCGTGCCGGCGGGCACGAGCAGCATGTGCCAGAAATCTAGATCGAGCTTTTTGTAGCCCACCTCGCCCATGGTTGGGAGTTCCGGCAGGCCGGCGAAGCGGTTTCGACCAATAATGGCGTATGCCTTGATTTTGCCGGCCTTGACCAAAGGTCCAGCGACCACGGCCGATATGGAACTCAGATCGGCGACGCCCGCCAGCAAATCGTTGAGCGCGGGCCCGGCGCCGCGATAAGGAACCTGCGTGACCGTCGCGCCGATCTCCTCGGCGACCAGCACGCCTGCCAGGTGACCGAACGAGCCGACGCCGGGATGCGCGATCTTGGCATCCTGTCCTGGCTCCTTCATCCAGCGCACGAGCTCCGCGAT
>DATFQX010000436.1:0-40998 GCA_035263865.1 Xanthobacteraceae bacterium | reverse complement strand
CCGTCCGAGGAGCGAAAGCGCTCGCGATAATTCGGCGGCACGCTGACGCCGGGCATCATGGTGGCGTCGAAGCTCGACTCGTCGAACACCATCACGATGTGCGGCAGCTTGCGCGTCGCCTCGCAGCTTGCGCCGGCCGCGAGGGGCAAGCGCTCTAAGCTCGCGGGATCGGCCTCCAGCACGCCCCCGGTGCTCAGATCGACTGCCGCAACGGCGGCCGAGCGCGCGAATTTGGAGACGTATTGGTGCGGGAAGAACTCGTCCTCACGCTCGGTCGGTGCCGCCAATGACAGCGCGGCGAGCGCGGCGAGGCACACCAGCAAGCCGAGCGCGGCCCGGCTGCGACGCAAGCGTAAGCTATCGACGCGCCAGAGAACGAGCCATAGCGGGATTGTCAGCGCAACGGCGAGCGCCAGCTTCAAGACTAGGCCGAAATTGACCTTGATGAAGAACAGGAACGTGGCGAAGTCGATTAGCATCACGTCGACGAAGGTCGCCGTCATCATCAGCGTGCGGTGCTTGAACTGCGACAACACCATCAGGATCACGATCAGCGCCAGCGAGAGCACTGCCGAGGTCAGCGGCCGTCGCAACAGAGCGAGCCAGAAAAAACTGAGCACGCCCCAGGTGAGCAGGAAAGCCGCGCGCGCGGCCGGCTCGTCCTCCGACCAAAGCAAGATGGCGAAGGCAGTCAGATTTAGCGCCGCAAGAAGCACGAAGCTCACGGCGCGCCGGCGATCGGCGGCGAGGCGATTTTTCGGCTCGGTGACGGCGGTCGGCATGACTCGAGGCTGCGGCCGCGGTCTTCCTCACCGAGGCTGGCGCTTGTCATATTTCTGTAACAAGTTCTTTATGGCAAGGGCGTTCCGCCGGCCCCGGCTGTACCGGACGCGCCGCAGGCTGAGAGCGCGGAAAATCCGCTCGTGCTCGGCGAGGCGGAGAGCCGGGGCGCCGAATGCCGGCTGGCGCGGGCATACGCCGGGCTAGAGCATTTTCATCCGTGGTGGATACACAGTCGCGCGGCGCACTCGGTGCGTCCTCTCCACCGCGTTAGGGAGGGGGGCACACAACAAGATTCCCGCCTGCTGGCCCCCTCCCCATCCCTGCCCCGCGTGCGGGGGAGGGAGCAGACCGAGTTCGCCGCTCGTGTTGATTCCAGTTCACCCGACTCCGCTCTCGTTATTTCGCTGCGGCCTTCGCCACGAACCGGCCGTCAAAGGTTTTGGCCAAGTCGATCTTGGCGCCCTTGAGCCCATCATCAAAGGCCAGAAGCATGTCGGCGGCCGATTGCATTCCGGCGCCGGGAATGACGCCGGTGCGCGAATAGGCCGGCTTGTTGGCGCGCACCGCGGCGATGTAAAGCGCCTTGTCGCCGAGGTAATAGTCTTCCGGCACCGTCGCGGCGATTTGTTCGGGCGTCGCCTTGTCCAGCCACTGCAGCGTCTTATGGAAGGCGTTGACCAGCGCCTGCACGGTTGCGGGATATTTGTCGATGAAATCCTGTTTGACGTAGAGCACTGCCGCCGGATTCGAGCCGCCGAAAATCGCGCGCGTCCCCTCCTCCAATCGGCTGTCGGCGACCACCTTGATGTCGCCATCCTGCTCGAGCTTGGTGATCATGGGATCGAGATTGGCGAGCGCGTCGATGTCGCCTTTCTTTATCGCCGCGACGGCGGAGGGACCGATGCCGACCCCGATATAGGACGCGTCGGTCGGCTTCAGCCCCGCCTTCGACATCAAGTACATCACGAAGAAATTGGTCGAGGAGCCGGGCGCGCTTACGCCGATCTTCATGCCCTTGAGGTCGGCCGCGGATTTGTATGCCGCCGCCTTGTCCATGCGCACCCCGACGACGATGCCGGGAAAACGCCCGAGCTCGATCACGGCCTTGATGTCCTGACCCTTGGCCTGCATGCGAATTGTATGCTCATAGGCGCCGGTGACGACGTCAACGGAGCCGCCGACCAAGGCTTGCAGCGACTGCGCGCCGCCGCGGAAATCGTTGACGGTGACGTCGAGGCCTTGCTCCTTGAAGTAGCCGAGGCGCTCGCAGATCGTCAACGGCAGATAATAGAGCGCGGTCTTGCCGCCGACGGCGAGCGTCACCTGCTTCTTCTCGACGGCTTGGCCGTGTGCGGTCCCCACGAGCGAAAGCGCCAACGCAAGGATGGCGAGCGCGGCTTGGGCTTGTTTCATCGCGTCCTCCCGGCGGCATGCGCGCCGCCTTTGCTCGCCTTATAAGCCGGGAGGAAAGCCGCGGGAAGTCGGGCGGCCCGCAACCTATGTGCGTGTTTCGGCGGCCGCCGGTCGCCAGACCAGAAGTCTGCGCTCGACCAGCGTGACGATAAAGTCGATGCCGATCACGAATGCGGCGAGCACCCACATGCCGGCGAACACGCCGGCCACGTCGAAGACGCCTTCGGCCTGCTGGATGACGTAACCGAGGCCGGCGGCGGAGCCGAGATACTCGCCGACGACGGCGCCCACCACGGCGAAACCGACCGAGGTATGCAGCGAAGAGAACATCCAAGAGAGCGCCGACGGCCAATAGACGTGGCGCATGAGCGCGCGCTCGCTCATGCCCAGCATGCGGGCATTGGCGAGCACGGTCGGGCTCACCTCCTTGACGCCTTGATATACGTTGAAGAACACGATGAAGAAAACGAGCGTGACACCGAGCGCGACCTTCGACCAGATGCCGAGCCCGAGCCAGAGGGCAAAAATCGGCGCCAGCACGACGCGCGGCAGCGCGTTGATCATTTTCACGTAAGGATCGAACACCGCCGCCACGAGCGGCTGCTGCGCGAACCAAAAGCCGATCAGGATTCCAGCCAGCGAACCGATGACGAAGGCAAGCACGGATTCGAGCAGCGTGATCCACAGGTGTTTCCAGATCGTGCCCTCGACGAACCATTTGGCGATGCGCGTGGCGACGTCGATCGGGGTCGAGAAGAAGAAGGGCGGCAGAAGCTTCACCCCGGCAATGGGCACGGTGGTGAAGAGCTGCCATAGCAGCACCGCGATGATCGCAACGAGAAACTGGAGCATGATAAGTTTGATGCGAGACACAGATACAACCTCCGCTGTCATCATCCGCGCAAGCGGATGGTTCAGTATTCACCGAAGTGAGAATGCCGCAAGAGTTCTTCCCTCGTCTGCAAGGTGCTGTCGGAAAGGCCCGCGGTCTGTTTTTTGAAGTGGCCCCAGTGAGCTGGTCATTTGCGGGATCATCGAGAACGGACCTCGGAAAGAATTTGGGAATAAATCTTACTCATCCGCGATCTGCTCCTCGCAACCGTCATGGCTTCAACGGAGATTGGGACGACATGACCTATCACACCGATGAACGGACTTGATGTCATGGTCGTGCTGCTCGCTCTTGCGCTCTACACGGCAATGGGTGTCGCAATCGCCGCCGCATTCCTCGTATTCGGCGTCACGCGCGTGCTCCCGGAGCCCCTCCCTGTGACATTAGGTGCGCGCATTATGCTCTTTCCCGGCACGGTGGCGCTCTGGCCCTACGTGCTGATCCGCTGGCTGAAATACTCCCAATGACGCGGTCGCAGCGATCGGTTCACCGCGCGCTTTGGCCGGTTCTGGCCCTGGTGGTCGCATTGGGCTTGGCGCTGGCGTTGGCGCTGCGGCTGCCACCCGATGTGGAAACTCCACCGGCAACGCAGGGTCTTAAATCATGAGTGCCGGATTTCGCGCGGTGCAGTGGAATCGGGCGAAGCTCGTCTATGATGGCATCTTGCTTGCGAGCGTGACGCTCTACATCAGCGCCTTTTTGATTGTGGTGTATTGGCTTGACCCGCCCAAGGATCCGCCGGCCGCGATCGATCTTCTAATCCGCGCTTTCGGTACCTGCGCCTTCTTGATGCTGACGACGATCCTCTCGATCGGGTCGCTGGCGCGGCTCGATCGCCGGTTTCTGCCGCTGCTGTACAACCGGCGCCATTTCGGCGTGTTGACCTTCTTCGTCGTGCTTCTGCACGCCTCTTTCATGGTCGAATGGTATGCGGTGCAGAACGCGTTGCCGAGTCTCTACGACGAACTGACCAAAGCCTCCGACTATGGCAAGTTCATCGGTTTTCCCTTCAAGGCGCTGGGCCTCGCCGCACTCCTCATTCTGTTTCTGATGGCGGCGACCAGCCACGACTATTGGCTCGTCTTCCTCACGCCGCCGGTCTGGAAGGGTCTGCACATGACACTCTACGTCGCGTATGGGCTCGTCGTGATGCACGTGGCGCTCGGAGCCATGCAATACGACCACAATCCGTTCATTGTGGCGATGCTGGCAAGTGGCTTTGGCTGTGTGACGTTGCTCCATCTCATGGCCGGGTGGCGCGAGCGGACGGGCGACCGCGCCAGCGCTTGCGGCAGCGACGGCTGGCTCGCGGTCGGGCCGCCGCTTTCGATCCCAGACAAGGGCGCCCGCATCGTCGCGGGGCGAGATGGCGAACGCATCGCAGTATTCCGCGACGGCACGCAGATCGGAGCACTCTCAAACCTTTGTGCCCACCAGAATGGACCGATCGGCGAGGGACGCATTATCGACGGCTGCGTGACCTGCCCGTGGCACGGCTACCAGTACCGGCTGGAGGATGGCTGCGCGCCGCCGCCGTTCACCGAGAAGCTCGTCACCTACCGCGTGCGCATTGCGCACGGCATGGTCGAGGTCGACCCGCGCCCACTGGCGCCGGGTACGTCGGCGGCGATGAGGTACGAGTAACATGAGCGTGATGCGGTAGTGGAAAAGGAAGAGCCATGATGATCATGCGTGATCCGGATTGGACGCCACTTCGCGGCATTGACCAACGCCGGCTGAGCGAGGCCCGCCTGCAAGCCCACTATGCGGTACAATGGCTCGCGCGGGCCTCGCGGGCCTATGTCCCGCCGCAGCCGGACGATCAACACACAAATGTCGGTTGGGACAGAGCGCTTGGTGGCTTTACCACGCATCCGTTGAAAGACGGCGCGTGGCTGAGCTTGAAAATTACTGATCTCACGCTCGCATTGCATGTCGGCGAGGGAAACATGCACGCTCAGTCCTTTTCTCTCGACGGCCGCTCGGACGCGCAGGCACGCCAATGGCTGAGCGAGCAGCTCGGCGCGCGAGGGCTCGATGCGCACGCTCTTGACGCGCCCTCACCCTACGAGATGCCCGCACACGCTGTCTCCCAAGGCGCAGCCTATGGTCCGGCCGGCTTGGCCGATGCGTTGGCCGAGCTTGCGGCATGGTTCGGCAATGCCGAACATTCGCTCGCATCCATCCAAAGACAAATGATTGGGCGCAAATTAGCGGCCTCGCCCCTGCGCTGCTGGCCCCACCATTTTGATCTCGCGACTTTGACCACACTCCCAGCGCGGAACGCTGGCGCCACCGGCTCTGTCGGTGCCGGGCTTTCTCCTGGAGACGAGTATTACGACGAGCCCTATTTCTATGTCTCGGTCTATCCCGAACCCGATCCTGCGGCGCTGCCGAGCCTGCCAATGCTCGGTCATTGGCATCTGCGCGATTTCATGGCGGCCATTGCGCCGGCTCATAAGATCGTTGCGGCCAAGAACCAACAGGCCGAGACCGATGATTTCCTGCGGGCCGCGGCCGCCGGCGCGATCAAGGTCTTCACCTGAAGCTCTTTGCCGCCGCACAAGGCAAGCAGATCATGGCTGCGTCATCCGCCGCCGGTCTGCGCATAGCCTCTGAGCACCTCGGCCTTCAACGTGGCCCAGATCTCGCGGTGAAGCTCGTGGAAGGCGGGCTCGATCTTGACCTCGGCGATATCGCGCGGGCGCGGCAGCTTGACCTTCCAGTCGCCGATGATGCGCGCCGCCGGGCCTGCCGACATGATCACCACGCGGTCGGACAGCGCGATCGCCTCCTCGAGATCGTGGGTGACAAACAGCACGGCCTTGCGGTCGGCGTTCCACAACTCGAGCAGCAGATTGCCCATGATCTGCCGCGTCTGTGCGTCGAGTGGACCGAACGGCTCGTCCATGAGCAAGATTTTCGGATCGCGAATGAGCACCTGGACCAGACCGACGCGCTTGCGCTGCCCGCCGGAGAGCATGTGCGGATAACGGGCGCCGAACTCGGCAAGCCCGACGCGAGCGAGCCAGGTTCGTGCGCGCTCGCGGGCGAGCGAGCGCGCCACGCCGGCGGTCTCGAGCCCGATCGCCACGTTCTCGAGCGCGGTTTTCCATGGAAATAGCGCTTCCGCCTGGAAGAGGTAGCCGGCCTGGCGGTTGAGTCCGGCAAGCGGCGCGCCGAAGATATCGATGCGGCCTGATGAAGGCGGGACGAGACCGGCGGCGACGTTGAGCAAAGTCGACTTGCCGCAGCCGGTCGGGCCGACGATGGCCACGAACTCGCCGTCGCCGACCGAAAGCGAGGAGCGCTCGACGGCCGGATAACTGCCGCCAGCGGCGAGCCGGAAACTCACGCTTACTTGCGACAGCGCAACCGCGGGCGGCATGGCCAGCCGGTCGCTACGTC
This sequence comes from Xanthobacteraceae bacterium, assembly GCA_035263865.1. Classification (GTDB taxonomy): domain Bacteria; phylum Pseudomonadota; class Alphaproteobacteria; order Rhizobiales; family Xanthobacteraceae; genus VAZQ01. The sequence continues at coordinate 34,502 of DATFQX010000436.1, read as the reverse complement.
GATCAATTTCTGCTGCGGTCGACGAGCGCGCGCTGCTTGATCCACGGCATCATGGCGCGCAGTTTGGCGCCGATATCCTCGATCGGATGCGCGGCCATTTCGGCGCGCATGGCTTTGAACGACGTCTGGTTGACCCGGTTCTCCAGCATCCAGTCTTTGACGAACTTGCCGGACTGGATGTCACCGAGGATGCGCTTCATCTCGGCACGCGTTGCGTCGTTGACCACGCGTGGTCCGGAAACGTATTCGCCGTACTCCGCCGTATTCGAGACTGAGTAGTTCATCGTGGCGATGCCACCCTCGTAGATAAGGTCGACTATCAACTTCACCTCGTGCACGCACTCGAAATAGGCCATTTCCGGCGCGTAACCGGCCTCGACCAGCGTCTCGTAGCCCGCTTTCATCAACTCGACCAATCCGCCGCAGAGCACCGACTGCTCGCCGAATAGGTCGGTCTCGCATTCCTCGCGGAAGGTGGTCTCGATAATGCCAGCGCGCCCGCCGCCGATGGCGGCGCCATAGGAGAGAGTGAGATCGTGCGCGTTGCCGGAGACGTCTCTGTGCACCGCCATCAGCACTGGGACTCCGGCGCCGCGTTGGTACTCGGCGCGGACGGTGTGGCCGGGCCCCTTGGGCGCGATCATCATCACGTCGAGATCGCCCCGCGGCTCGATCAGGTTGAAATGGATATTGAGGCCGTGCGCGAACATCAGCGCCGCACCCTGTTTCATGTTGCGGGCGAGATGCTCGCGATAGATGTCGGCCTGCAGCTCGTCGGGAGTGAGCATCATCATCACGTCGGCCCATTTAGCAGCGGCGGCGACCTCCATCACCTTGAGCTTCTCGCCTTGCGCCTTCTTGACGCCCTGCGAGCCCTTGCGCAGCGCCACGGCCACGTTCTTGACGCCCGAATCGCGTAGGTTGAGCGCATGGGCGTGACCTTGGCTGCCGTAGCCGATGATGGCGACCTTCTTGCCCTTGATCAGATTGATGTCGGCGTCGCGATCGTAATAAACGCGCATGATTTTCCTCACCCCTCCTTGGGCCAAGCGTTAGCGTTCTCTTCCGTTCGTCCCTGCGAACGCGGGGACCCAGGAGCTCCAGACTGTGCGCCCTGGATTCCCGCTTCCGCGGGAATGAGCGGAAGTCATTCGCGCCAAGCTGGCCGCTGCCTCTGCCGTGCTGCTTCTAGGTTCAACGGAGGGGCGCGACAAGCCCGACGACTCACATCCCCTCCGGCCCGCGGCCGATTGCCACGATGCCGGTGCGCGAGACCTCGACCAAGCCGAGCGGGATCATGAGCGCGACGAAGCTTTCGATCTTCTCGCTCGCGCCGGTGATCTCGAAGACGAAGCTTTCGGTCGAAGCGTCGATCACGCGGGCGCGGAACGCGTCGGCGAGCCGCAGCGCCTCCATGCGATGCTCGCCCTTGCTGCGCACCTTGACCATGGCGAGCTCGCGCTCGATGTGCGGCCCGGCCACCGTCATGTCCACCACGCGGTGCACCGGCACGAGGCGATCAAGCTGATTCTTGATCTGCTCGATCACCATGGGCGTGCCGCGCGTGACGATGGTGATGCGGGAGAGGTGCTTCTCGTGCTCGGTCTCGGAGACGGTGAGCGAGTCGATGTTGTAGCCGCGGCCGGAGAAGAGGCCGATCACCCGCGCCAACACGCCCGGCTCGTTATCCACCAGCACCGACAAGGTGTGGGTCTCGATCTGCTCGGCGACCGTCGCGGCGGGATAGTGGGTGGTGTTCACGCGTGAACTCCTACGCCAAAGTGGGTCGTCATTGCCGGGCTTGACCCGGCAATCCATCCCTCTTGCGAAGAAGATGGATGCGCGGGGCGCCAGCGCGTTTACGCGCGTCTTCGACGCGCTTCTGCCCGCGCATGACGGGGAGGTTGCACGTCACACCATCACCTTGCCTTCCTCGGTGATCGCCTCCTCGACGCTGACCGTCGCATCTCCGAGCAGCATCTCGTTGTGCGCGCGGCCGGACGGGATCATCGGGAAACAATTCTCGTTGGGATCGACCACGCAATCGAAAATTACCGGTCTCTTCACCGCGATCATCTCGCGGATGGCGCCATCGACGTCGCCGGGGCGCTCGCAGCGAATACCGACGGCGTGATAGGCCTCGGCGAGCTTCACGAAGTCGGGCAATGCCTCCGTATAGGAATGGGCGTAGCGGCCGCCGTGCAACAGCTCCTGCCACTGGCGCACCATGCCCATGTACTGGTTGTTGATGATGAAAATTTTGATCGGCAGCTCGTACTGCACCGCCGTCGACATTTCTTGCATGGTCATCAGCACCGAGGCCTCCCCGGCGATATCGATGACCAGGGAATTCGGATGGGCGAGTTGCACGCCGACCGCCGCGGGCAGCCCATAGCCCATGGTGCCGAGGCCGCCGGACGTCATCCAGCGGTTCGGCTGCTCGAACCGGTAGAACTGTGCCGCCCACATCTGGTGCTGCCCCACCTCGGTCGTAATGTAGGTGTCGCGGTCCTTGGTCAGCTCATAAAGGCGGGAGATTGCGTATTGCGGCTTGATCACCTCGTTCGAATTCTTGAAGGCGAGCGATTTGCGTGCGCGCCATTTGTCGATCTGTTTCCACCAGGCCTCGAGTGCCGCTTTGTCGGCGTGCATGGCGGTGGCGCGCCACAGCCTCACCATGTCTTCGAGCACGTGGCCGCAATCGCCGATGATGGGAAGGTCGACCTTGACGTTCTTGTTGATGGAGGATGGATCGATGTCGACGTGGATCTTCTTCGAGCCGGGCGAGAAGGCATCGAGCCGGCCGGTGATGCGGTCGTCGAAACGCGCGCCGATGCAGATCATGAGGTCGCAGTCGTGCATCGACATGTTCGCCTCGTAGGTGCCATGCATGCCCAGCATGCCCAGCCATTGCGGATCGGAGGCGGCATAGGCGCCGAGCCCCATCAGCGTCGACGTGATGGGAAAACCCGTGAGCCTGACCAGCTCGCGCAGCAATTGACTCGCCTCCGGACCGGAGTTGACGACACCACCACCGGTATAGAAGAGCGGACGCTTGGCGTGTCGCATCAGCTCGATGGCAGCCTTGATGCGTTCGAGGTCGCCCTTAACCTTGGGCAGATAGCCCTTGTGCTGGAAGTCCTTCGGCCGTGAATAGAGACCGCGGGCAAACTGAATGTCCTTCGGGATGTCGACCACCACCGGGCCCGGCCTGCCGCTTTTGGCGATGTGAAAGGCCTCGTGCAGCACGCGCGGAAGGTCGCCGACGTTTTTCACGAGGTAATTGTGCTTGGTGCAAGGGCGCGTGATGCCGACGGTATCGCATTCCTGGAACGCGTCATTACCGATGAGGTGCGTCGGCACCTGCCCGGTCAGGCACACCAGCGGCGTCGAATCCATCAGCGCATCAGTGAGTCCGGTGACGGCGTTGGTAGCGCCCGGGCCCGAGGTCACCAGCACGCAGCCGACCTTGCCGGTGGAACGCGCATAGCCCTCGGCGGCGTGCACCGCGCCCTGCTCGTGCCGGACCAGGATGTGCTGGACCTTCTGCTGATGGAACAGCGCGTCATAGATCGGCAGCACCGCTCCGCCAGGGTAGCCGAACACGTGCTCGACACCTTGATCGGCCAAAGCCTCGAGCACCATCTCCGCTCCGGTCATTTCTTTGTTCATCGCCAACTCCACTCATGAAAATCAAAAGGGCCGCGAGGGCCCTTTGCGCACCGCCATATGCGTGGATGGGTTAGCCATCCACGGCGGTGCGCCTCGGCACGACTACCAGCACTTGAGCAATAAAGTTGCGCATTGCGCGGCTGCCTCGCCATTTCGTTGCGCGCGTTATATGGGGTGTCGCGAAACCAGTCAAGTAAGCCAAAACCTGCCGACTGAAAAGCGGGACTGGGTGGTTAGTGGCCCATCAGCGCTCGCGAGCGCAGAAGCGACGTCTCTTCAAATCGTGATGGCGGGTGAAGGCCAAGCGCGAGCGATGTGATCGGACGTTATTCTCCATAACTCTATAGTCTTGCGTCGATACTGGAGCGGGCCTGATGCCATTCCTTCGCGAGCGATCCGGGCGCTGGTCGCCGGTGAAGATCGTCGCATTCGTCGCCGCGATCCTGCCGGCGTTGTGGCTCGCTTATCAGGCCGCTGCCGACGAGCTCGGCGCCCGGCCGGTTACCGAGGCCATCCACCAAGCCGGCGATTGGGCGCTGCGGTTCCTTCTGATCACGCTCGCGGTCACGCCCGCGCAGCGCATCTGCAACTATCCACGCCTCATTCTCGCCAGGCGCACGCTCGGAGTTGCCGCGGCAAGCTACGCCGTCCTGCACTTTTCGCTCTACGTCCTCGACCAACATTTCGACTTTCTCAAAGTGGCCAGCGAGATCGCGTTGCGCATCTATCTCACGATTGGCGCGGTCGGATTGGCGGGCCTGATCGCGCTTGCCTCAACCTCCACGGACGCAGCGATCAGCCGATTGGGCTCCGGGCGTTGGCACGCGCTTCACCGCTTCGTTTATGCGATCGCCGTGCTCGGGGCCGTGCATTTCTTCATTCAATCCAAGCTCGAAACCTACCAGCCGGTGCTGATGGCGGGTTTCCTGATTTGGCTGCTGGCGTACCGCGCGCTTTACCGGCGCAACGGCGAGGTGACTCCCCTTCACCTCGTGCTCCTTGCCACCGGCACGGCGGTGGTGACGGCGGTCGGCGAAGCAATGCTCTACCTGCTCACGAGCGGCGTCGACGCGCGGCGGCTTCTGCTCGCCCACTTCGACCTCGACATGGAAGTGCGCCCGGCATGGTGGGTGCTCGCTGCCGGGCTCGCCGTTGCAGGCATCGGCGTGTGGCGACAAAAACGTCCGCGTCAGCGGCTGAGCGCGCGGCGTATCTCGCCGAGCGCCGTCTCGGGCGCGATCCAGGTCCAATCCGGCAATTGATGGCGAAACCAGGTCGCCTGCCGCTTCGTGTAACGGCGAGTGTCCCGCTTTGCTGCGTCCGCCGCCGCTGCCAAATCGATCTCGCCCTTGAGGTGCCGGATCAGCCAGGGCACGCCATGCGCTTTCATGGCGGGGAGCGCGCTGTCCAGCCCCCGGTCGGCTAGCGCGCGAACCTCCTCGAGTGCGCCGGAGGCCAACATCGCGTCGAACCGGCGATCGATCCGGTCGTAGAGTTCCGCTCGATCAAGATCGAGAAAGACCTTGACCGCGAGCTGCGGATCGATGGCGGGCTTCATGCCCTGCGTGTGCCAATCCGTGAGCGAACGGCCGGTCGCCAAAACAACCTCGAGGGCGCGGGTGATGCGGGAACGGTCTGCCGGCATCACGCGGCGCGCGGTCACGCAGTCGCGGGCGCTGAGTTCGGCATAAAGCGCTGCGATGCCCTCGCGCTTGAGCTGCTCCCGGACCGCCGAGCGGATCTGAGACGGGATTGGCGGCACGGCGGCAAGCCCGCGGGTCAGGGCCTTGAAATAGAGACCCGTGCCTCCGACCAAGATTGACAAGCGCTCTGCCCGCTCGACCTCTCCAAGCGCGGCGCTCGCATCGACGCACCAGCGCCCCGCCGAGTAGTTCTCGGCGGCGTCCACGTGGCCGTAGAGGAGGTGGGGTACGCCCGCCTCCTCTGCCGGTGTGGGACGGGCGGTGACGATGCGCAGGTCGCGATAGACCTGCATTGCATCCGCATTGATGATCGTGCCGCCTAGCGCCTCGGCCAGCGCCAACGCCAGCGCCGACTTGCCGCTCGCGGTCGCTCCTGCGATCAGGATCGCTTTCGCTGTGCTCACGGGGGCTGAGCTAGACCACGGTCGGCAACAAAATCCAACCGCCGAAACGCGACGAGATTACTGTGGACCGGCATGCCGAGATTGAACCCGCTTCCCGCGCCGACTAAAGAAAGTGTCTCATTGTCGCGATACAGGGACCGCTCTTGACGCTCATTCAACCCTTCCGTGCTCTGCGTCCCGCGCCGGGACGTGCCGCTGAAGTCCTTGCGCCGCCCTATGACGTGCTCTCGAGCGCGGAAGCGCGCGAGCGCGCCAAGGGCAAACCGTGGAGCTTCCTTCACGTCTCGAAGGCCGAGATCGACCTCGAGCCGGCGATCGATCCGTACGACCGAGCCGTCTACGCCCAGGCAGCGCAAAACCTCGAGCGCATGATCGCGGCTGGCGTGCTGATCCGCGACACGAAGCCGTGCTACTACGTCTACCGCGTGGCCGGGCACGACCGCCGCCAGACCGGTCTTGCAGCGGTCGCCTCGCTCGCCGACTACGACTCCAACCGCATCCGCAGGCATGAGTACACAACCCCTCTCAAGGAACGCGACCGCGTTCGCCAAATCGAGGCCGTCAACGCCCAGACCGGCCCGGTGATGATCGCCTATCCCACCGTCCCGGAAATCGACGCGATGCTCGCAAAAGCCAGCGAGCGCGCTCCTGTAGCGGACGTCACCGCTGATGACGGGGTGCGCCACCAGCTTTGGGTGATCAATGAGGACGCGACTATCGCGGCGCTGACGCGCGCGGTCGATACATTGCCGGCCCTCTATATCGGCGATGGCCATCATCGGACGGCTGCCGCCGCGCAGGTCGCTCGCGCGCGAGACAACCGGCTGGGCTCACACCGCCATTTCCTCGCGGTGCTTTTCCCACATCATGAAATGACCATTTTGGACTACAACCGCGTCCTGCGAGATTTAAATGGTCGCAGCCCCGACCAGCTCCTCGCGGAACTCCGTGATCGCTTCATGGTGACGGTATCCGACCAGCCGGTCCGTCCTGCTACGTCTGGCGAGTTTGGCATGTACCTCGCTGGCCAATGGTACCGGCTACGCATCCAGCCCGACCCGAGTCACGATCCAATCGGGCGCCTGCCGATCACGCTGCTGACGCGCAATGTGATTGAACCGCTGTTCGGCATTACGGATCCGCGGACCGACAAGCGTATCGACTTTATCGGCGGCGGGCGGGGTTTAACCGAGCTACAACGCCGGGTCTCTTCCGGCGAGATGGCGGTTGCCTTCGCGCTCTATCCGACGCAAATGGAAGACCTTATGGCGGTTGCGGACGCGGGCGGAATCATGCCGCCCAAATCGACCTGGTTCGAGCCGAAACTCGCCGACGGCATGATCAGCCACGTGCTGGATTGATCGACAATGCAGGGCAGATAGGTCGCGCAGACGGAAGCGCAGCGCCTCTTTTCGTCCTTCGTCGTCCGCCCGCTCTGCCGGCCGCTACTGCAGGCTCAGCGCCACGAAACGCAGCTCTCCGTCGGCGCCGGCGACAAGTAGCAACGCTGATTTGCGGCCGTCCTTCTTGAGCTTGTCGATCTTGGCCTGCAGGTCGCCGGTGCTCCCCACCGCCTCCTGCGCGATCTCCACGATGACGTCGCCGGGGGACAGCCGTTTGTCGGCCGCGGCCGAGTTCGCGTCGACTGCGGTGATGACGACCCCCTTCACCGTGTCCTTGATCTTGTAACGGCGGCGCAGATCATCCGACATGTTGGCAAGTTCGAGCCCCAGCGTCTTCTTCACCACTGGCTTCTCGGCTGGGCCGTTGTCTTTCGGATTCGCCGCGGCGACTTTTTCCCCGTCCTCCAGGCGGCCGAGCGTGACCGTCCTGGTGTCTTCCTTGCCCTTGCGAATGACCACCACCGGCACCTGCTTGCCGACCGGCGTGTCGGCGACGACGCGCGGCAGGTCGCGCATTTCCTTGATGTCCTTGCCGTCGAACTTGACGATCACGTCGCCCGGTTCGATGCCGGCAGGCTTGGCCGGCCCCTTATCGTCGACGCCGGCGACCAGCGCACCCCGCGGCGGACTGATCTTCAGGCTTTCGGCGATCTCGTCGGTCACCTGCTGGATGCGCACGCCGAGCCAGCCGCGGCGGGTCTCGCCGAACTGCTTGAGCTGATCGATCACCGGCGTGGCGGTTTTCGAGGGCACCGCAAAACCGATGCCGATCGAACCGCCGGAGGGAGAAATGATGGCAGTGTTGACGCCGACCACCTCGCCGTCGAGGTTGAACAACGGCCCGCCCGAGTTGCCGCGATTGATCGCGGCGTCGGTCTGAATGTAATTGTCGTAGGGGCCGGAATTGATGTCGCGGTTGCGCGCCGAGACGATTCCGGCTGTCACCGAGCCGCCGAGGCTGAACGGGTTGCCGATGGCGATGACCCACTCGCCCAGCCGGAGTTTGTCCGAATCCCCGAATTTCACCGCCTTGAGCGGCTTGTCGGGCTTGACCCTGAGCAGCGCCAAATCGGTCTTCTGATCCTTGCCGATGAGCTCGGCCTTCAATCGCGCGCCGTCATTGAAGATGACGGTGATCTCGTCGGCCTCGGAGATGACGTGATTGTTGGTGACAACGATGCCGGCCGAGTCGATGACGAAGCCGGATCCCAGCGAATTGACGCGGCGCGGACCGCGCTCGCGATTCTGCGGGTCGCCCTGGCCGCGCCGATTGAAAAAGTCCCTGAACAACTCGTCCAGCTGCGGATCATTGGGCAGCTGCGGCAGCGGCGAGTTGCGCGACTCCACCTTCTGCGAGGTGGAGATGTTGACGACCGCGTCGATCACTTTCTCGGCGACGTCGGCGATGGTATCGGGCCCACGCGCGGCGGACGAAGTCGACAGCGCCGGCAGGGCCATCGCTGTTGCAGCGAGCACGGCCAAAGCCGGCTGGCGGATCTGCCGGGCGAATTGAAAAAACGTGCCGAGCATGGACGTCTGCGCTCCTGGAGTCGTGATTTGCGGGACAGTGCGCCCGTCCGTACCTGGACGCAAGGGCGATCTCGCTGCGGCGAATTAGGCTTGCGATTAGGGCGGAATCGGGACCGGCATATGCTTCCGCCGCGGCCCAAGCAGCGTGCGCCGAGTCATGCCTGCGACGAACTCCCGGCCATCCACGTCTTTGTCACGTCACCGGAAGCAAGGCGCGGATGACGCGCCAATAACCAGGCGCGACGGCATCACCCGCGCACCAGCCAGATTAGTACGATACCGAGCACAGCAGATGCGATCCCCGCGACCCGCAAGGAGTTTTCCGGGCTCTCCAGCGCGCTTGCCGCCAGCCGCTTTGCCGCGCGCGGGAAAGCGGCGAACAGCAGTCCTTCGATGACGAGCACAAGGCCGATCGCGGCGATGAACTGGGCCATCTTGCCTAACCGGAGCCCGTGACGGCGAAGCTTTCACGTTATCGCGCAGGCGGCGTGGCACCAGACGTAGAATTGCCCTCGCGCGGTTTGCCCGATGGATCGACGAAGAACCGGAAGAACTCGGAATCAGGTTTCAGCAGCATGCGCGTATCGTTGGCGCGCAAACCGGTCTCGTAGGCCTGCATCGAGCGATAGAATGAGAAGAAATCCGGATCGCGGCCGTAAGCCTCGGCGAAGATGCGGTTGCGCTCGGCGTCGCCCTCGCCGCGGGTGCGCTCGCCTCTCGACTGGGCCTCCGCGAGCAGCACGGTCACGTCGCGATCGGCCTTGGCGCGGATCTCCTGCGCCTTCTGCGCGCCTTCCGCACGATATTGCGCGGCCTCCTGCTGTCGCTCGGTCTGCATGCGCTGGTAGACCGCCTGGCTGTTCTGCTCCGGCAGGTCGGCGCGGCGAATGCGCACGTCGACCACGGCGATGCCGTAGCCTTGCGCCTCGTTGTCGAGCTGCTCGCGCACGCGCGCCATCAGATGCTCGCGTTGGTCACGCACCACCTGCGTCAGCGTCGCCTCGCCCAACACGCGGCGCAGCGCCGAGTTGAGCAAGATCGAGAGCTGCGAGTTCGCGGCTTCGACCGTTCCGATGGTCTGATAGAACTTCAACGCGTTGTTGATCCGATAGCGCGCGAATGCGTCGACGACCAGCCGCTTCTGGTCCGAGGCGATGACCTCCTGCGCCGGGTTTTCCAGGTCGAGAATGCGTTTGTCGATGTTGATGACGCTGTCGAAAATCGGGGCCTTGACGTGAAGTCCCGGCTCGGTGATGACGCGCAGCGGGCTGCCCAGCCGCACCACCAGCGCCTGACGGGTCTGGTAGACCGTGAACAGCGTGCCGTAGGCCGCGATCAGCGCCGCGATGATCAAGGCGGCGATGAGACCGCCGACAAGATTGAGTCTCATCGGCTGCCTCCCGTCTGCGGCGGCGTCTGCGGCCGCCGCGTGAGCTGATCGAGCGGCAGATAAGGAACGACGCCGCCTCCCTGGTCCATGATGATTTTATCGGTACCCCCGAACAACCGCTCCATGGTCTCCAGATACATGCGTTGTCGGGTGACGTCCGGCGCCTTCTTGTATTCGTCGTAGACCTGGAGAAAGCGCGCCGTGGCGCCCTTGGCTTCGGCCACCGTCTGGTCGCGATAGGCTTCGGCGCTCTGGGTGATCTGCGCGGCGCGCCCGCGCGCCTCGGGCACCACCTTGTTGGCGTAACTCTGCGCTTCGTTCTGTGCCCGCTCGCTGTCGGCGCGCGCGGCCTGCACGTCGCGGAACGCATCGATCACCTGCGAGGGCGGATCCACCTTCTGCAGCTGGACCTGCGTGATCTGGACGCCCGCCCCGTAATCGTCCAATACCTTTTGCATCAAGTCATGCACGGCACTTTCGATGTTCTGCCGCGCTCCGGTCAGGATTGGCTGCAGGGTCGAGCGGCCGATGACCTCGCGCATGGCGCTTTCGGCCACCGCCTTCACCGTGCCTTCCGGCTGCTGGATGTTGAATAAATACTGTTCAACGCCTTTCGGATCCGGCTTGATCTTCCACAGCACGGAAAAGTCGACGTCGACGATGTTTTCGTCGCCGGTGAGCATGAGGCTCTCCTCCGGCACGTCGCGCATCGTCGTGCCGCGGCGCAGGTCCTCCACCACGCGCATGCCAATATCGATTTTGTTGACGCGCAAAGCCTTCGGCGTCAGCACCGTCTCGATGGGATATGGCAAATGATAATTCAGCCCGGGATCCACTTCACGAACTGCCGCACCGAAGCGCAGCACGACGCCGCGCTCGTCAGGCTCGACGCGGAAGAACCCGGAGAACAACCAAATCGCGATGGCGGCGAGGACGATCAGGCCTAATCCCTTGCCGCCGAGGCTGCCGCCCGGCAGCACGGTGCGTAGCCTGTCCTGGCTGCGGCGCAGAAACTCCTCGAGATCGGGCGGGCTCGGCCCCGACGGTGGTTGCCCGGAGCCCCAGGGACCCTTGCCTCCGCCTCCTGATCCCCACGGCCCGCCGCCCTGATTGCTCCACGGCATCGGTTGCCTCCTCACCGCATCGGCCTAAGGGCCGCGCACCTCGTTCGATTTGATGGGGTTATAGGGGAGGCGTCACCGCGTTACAACGCGGCTGATCCGCATGCGGCGCCTCGGCGCACGGGCTTGAATGTCGCTCAGTGTATCCCCTGCCGACGCAACGCCTCCCGTGCGCCGTTCATACACGAGCGTCGTGAAGCTTGTTTCGTCGTCGGGCCCGGGGCGATGCTCGCTGCGTTGGGTCTCACACCAAGCGTCGGGATCGATCTCAGGAAACTTTGCATCGCCCTGCGGCCGCAGGTGCACGCGGGTAATGAGCAACCGGTCGGCAATAGCGATCGTTTGCGCGTAGATATTTGCCCCGCCCACCACCATGATCGCATCGGCCGCACGACGCAATGCATCGCCGCGTGCGACCTGCAGCGCGGCGTTGAGCGACGACACCACCACCGCGCCGGACGCGGCGAAGGTTTGGTTGCGGCTGAGCACGATATTGGTGCGGCCGGGAAGAGGCTTGATGGTGAAAGAGAGAAATGTCGCTCGCCCGACCACGACCGGTTTGCCCCAGGTGGTGGCGCGAAAATGCCGCATATCGGACCTGAGCCGCCACGGCAGCGTGCCGCCGCGACCGATCACGCCGTTGTCGGCAACCGCGGCGACCAGGACTAACTCGATGCGCGATCGCGCGCGCGGCTCACTCACACCGCCACCTTGGCCTTGATGTGGGGATATGGGTCATAGCCTTCAAGCGCGAAGTCTTCGTAACGGAAGGCGAAGAGATCGCGCGCCGCGGGATTGAGATGCATTCTCGGCAGCGGCCGCGGCGCGCGCGAGAGTTGCAGCCGCGCCTGTTCGAGGTGGTTGAGATAAAGGTGCGCGTCGCCAAGGGTGTGCACGAACTCGCCGGCTTCAAGCCCGGTCACCTGCGCCACCATCAGCGTCAGCAACGCATAGGAGGCGATGTTGAACGGCACGCCGAGGAAGACGTCGCCCGAGCGCTGATAGAGCTGGCAGGAGAGCCGGCCTTTGGCGACGTAGAACTGGAAGAGGCAGTGACACGGCGGCAGCGCCATCTTATCGACGTCGGCGGGGTTCCAGGCTGTGACGATGAGGCGGCGCGAGTCCGGATTGCGGCGGATGGCGGAGGCCACGCCCGCGATCTGGTCGATGACGCCGCCGTACGGCGTCGGCCACGAGCGCCATTGCCGGCCATAGACCGGGCCGAGCTCGCCGCGCTCGTCCGCCCAATCGTCCCAAATCGTCACGCCATGCTCGTTGAGATATTTGACATTGGTATCGCCGGCGAGAAACCAGAGCAGCTCGTGGATGATCGATTTGAGGTGCAGCTTTTTGGTGGTGGTGAGGGGAAAGCCGCGCGCGAGATCGAAGCGCATCTGATGACCGAACACGGACAGCGTACCGGTGCCGGTGCGATCATGCTTTTCCGCCCCGTCGGCGAGAATCCGCTCCATCAGGTCATGATATTGGCGCATGGCTCCAATCCTCGGGCAGCGAAGAGCCGAGTCGGAGCGAGTCTACCGCTCTCCCGCCTGCCGGGGAAACGTGCAGAACGACTTGTGAATAGAAGCGTCAGTTCGTTGGGCCGGCCGCCTTGATGATCGGCGTCCAGCGCTCGATCTCGCTCTTGACCAAGGTCGTGAGCGCCTGCTGGCCGCGCCCGGCCTTGTCCGGCAGCACGCTCCCGAGCTCCAACAGCCGTTTGCGCGTCGCCTCGTCGTCCAGCGCCTTGTCGAGAGCGTCGGTGAGCTTGTCGAGAACCGGCTGCGGCGTGCCTTTGGGCGTGAACAGCGCGTTCCAGGCCTGCGCCTGAAATTCCAGCAGCCCTGCCTCCTTGCTGGTCGGCACGTCGGGCAGCGCCGGATTGCGTTCCGGCGTGCCAATGCCATAGGCCTTGATCTGGCCGGCCTGCACCTGCTGGACCACGTTGACGATCTGGTCGCACATGTAGTCGACCTGCCCGGAGATCAGCGCGGTGAGCGCCGGGCCGGTTCCATTGAACGGGATCGAGGTCGGCTTTATGGCGAGGATCGAGTTGAGCAACAAGCAAGTCGTGAACGAGACCGACCCGACTCCTGCATGGGCCATGTTCAGCTTGTCCACGTTGGCCTTCACATAGGTGACGAACTCTTTGAGGTTCGTGGGAGGAAAATCCTTTCTCGCGAGGATCAAGACAGGTGTGCCCGCCACCAGTCCGATGGGGGCAAAATCCACATCAGGCTTGTAGGCGAGGTTGGGATAGAGCGCGACCGAGGCGGCGTGGGTTCCCATGTGGCCCATCTCGATGGTGTAGCCGTCGGCGGTTGCGCGCGCCGCGCGCGTCGAGGCGGTGGTGCCTCCGGCGCCCACGATGTTCTCGATGATGATCGGCTGCCCAAGCGTGCGCGACATGTGATCGCTGGCGATGCGAGAAATCACGTCAGTCGGCCCGCCGGCGGCGAAGGGCACGATCAGGGTGATCGGACGGCGCGGATAATCGTCTTGCGCAGCCACGGGGGCAGCGGCAAAGCCGAGTGCGGCACAAATCGCAACGGCGCGAGGCAGGACATGGCGCATCGTCGTTTCCTCCTCTGATCGGCTCTTCTTCAACTGGTCGATCGACAGGCAATGTTATCACGCGCCGCAGACATTTGACGCCCGCGGGCTATGGTAACTTGTCGCAGCGCTGCACCTATTCGACGAAGACCTCGTCGCGCCGGCGGCGGATTTTGGGGAGAGCCGCGAGGACCAAGAGAATGATTGCCGTGCTCAGCAACACCCCCGAGATAGGACGCGTGAAGAACACCGTCGCATCGCCGCGGGCGATCAACATGGCGCGGCGCAGATTTTCCTCCATCAGTGGTCCCAGCACGAAGCCGAGCAGCATGGGCGCCGGCTCGAAATCGTGCTTGATAAACCAGTACCCGACCACGCCGAAGATCGCCGCGATCACCACATCGGTGGGCGAGTTGTTGATCGAATAGATGCCGATGCAACAGAACACGATGATGGACGGATAGAGCAGCCGATACGGAACGCGCAGCAGGGTCACCCACACCCCCACCAGCGGCAGGTTGATGACGACCAGCATCAGATTGCCGAGCCACATCGAGGCGATCATGCCCCAGAACAGCTCCGGCTGTTTGGTCATGACCTGCGGGCCCGGCACGATGCCGTGGATCGTCATGGCGCCGACCATCAGCGCCATCACCGCGTTGGGCGGGATGCCAAGGGTGAGCAGCGGAATGAACGAGGTCTGCGCGGCCGCATTGTTGGCGCTTTCCGGCGCCGCCACGCCTTGGATCGCGCCGCGGCCGAAGCGCGAGGGATCCTTCGCTATCTTTTTTTCGAACGTGTAGGCGGCGAAGGACGCGATGACGGCGCCTCCGCCCGGGAGGATGCCGACCAACGACCCTAGCGCCGTGCCACGCGCGATCGCGCCCGCCGAATCGATGAGGTCCTGGCGCGTCGGCATGAGACCGCTAATTTTTGTCTTGAGAATATCGCGGCTCTCAGGCGGCAGCTCGAGATTGCGGACGATTTCCGCAAAGCCGAACACGCCCATGGCCACGTTGGCGAAGCCGATGCCGTCTGCCAGCTCGGCGATATCGAAGGTCATACGCCCGGCACCGGTCTCCAGATCCGAGCCGACCATCGACAAGAGCAGGCCCGTGACCACCATAGCGACGGCCTTGAGCACCGAGCCTTTCGCGAGCACGACCGCGAAGATGAGGCCAAGGACCATCAGTGAGAAATATTCGGCCGGCCCGAATAGCAGTGCGATGCTGGTCAGCGGTGCGCCGAGCGCCGCAACCAGCACCGTGGCCACGCAACCCGCGAAGAACGAGCCGATGGCGGCGATCGAGAGCGCCGGCCCGGCGCGGCCCTGCCGCGCCATCTGATGGCCATCGAGGCAGGTGATGACGGAGGTGGCTTCACCCGGAATGTTCACCAGCACCGAGGTGGTCGAGCCGCCGTACTGCGCGCCGTAGTAGATGCCCGCGAGCATGATCAGCGCGCCGACCGGCGGCAAGCCAAACGTGATCGGCAACAACATTGCGATCGTCGCGACCGTACCGATTCCCGGCAGCACGCCGACCAGGGTTCCGACCAGGGCGCCGAGCAGGCAGAAGAAGATATTGAAGGGGTTGGCGGCGACGTGGAATCCCATCCATAGGTTCGACAGAAGGTCCGACATGACGTGCCTACCGGGTCAGAAACGCGGCCAAAGCTGGAACGGCAGATTGAGCAAGTACACGAACAGCAACACGCAGAACAACGTCATTGCCGCCGCCGCGATCAAGCTTTCGATCCACCGCATCTCGGTCGATCCGAGGATCGAGATGATGAAGGCCAGAAATGTCGCAGGGACCAGACCAAGCGGACGGATCATGGCAGCGAACGCGAGAATAGCGACGATGACGAACGTTGGACCGCGAATTTTGTACTTTTCGATCGGCGGCCCCTCGGCAAAGACGCCACCGACCGCAACGGCGGCACCGAGAGCCGCAAGAACGAACGAGAACAGCCTCGGCGCCGTGCCGGGTCCAAAGGCAAAACCGCGTTGCCCCGGCAAGTCGGCGGAAGCGATCAAAGCGAACGTCGCCAACATGACGAGTGCGAGCCCACCATAGAGGTCACGCGGCGCATGGACGGGCAGCAAGCCGACAGCCGCGCCAATCCCGATCACAAGCAGGGCCGCGGCTAAGAACCGCGCGGTGAGCGCGTTCGGTATGTAAAATGCGAAAGCGAGGAAGAAAACGGCGAGAACCGCAACGATCGATCCGCCAAGCCAATTGTGCGTGTTGATCGCAAAGCCCGGACGCGTCCCCCGTGGGGACGGTGAAAGGCCCTCTGACATATTCCCTCCTGGACCGCCCGGCGGTGCGTGCCCCCGAACCTCCCATTCGGTAGGCACAACATGATGGGTAGCACATTCCCGTGGGTGACGGGAAGCAACCGCCGGCAGATTTAGCTCAAAGCGAGGCCATCGCCCGCGCCGGGCGGCTTGGCAAAAGCAATAGAGGCACATATTACGGCCCGGCGAGCCGACGTGACGCAACCGCCGCACGAGCCGGTCTGTGCCAGCCCCGCCATTCCGTGCTCTTTTTTCAGAAACCTTCTGCTCCTATATTGTCAGGTGCCGGCGCGAGCCGGCTATGGCAATAAACGGCCGTCGCAATAAACCTATCGGACCCGGGGGCAGTACCCGGCGCCTCCACCATCAAAGAGGCAGTGGTCAGTGATTGAAGACCGCTGATTATTGGTTCTTGAGACGGGGGCGAAATAGGATCGACGAGGGCGTAAAGGGCGCGCTTTTGCTCGGCATGGTTCCACCGTTATCGGGCCGCATTCATAGTTGCCAACGACAACTATGCTCCGGTTGCCCAGGCCGCGTAATGCGGTTTGGAATACCGAACTAAAGTCCTGAGGTCTTAGCAGCTTCAGGCGGGGTTCGGAGGCACCTGGCAACAGAAGCCTCCACCTCCATATTTCGAGTTCGAATGGAACGCTGGCGCGCACATGCAGGGGCGCGCTAGGATCCAAGCGGTGAGTCCACCGTGCGTTGAGACTGCGCGGATTGCGCCGCGCTCAAGACAGTCGGTTCGCCCATGGCCGTCGATCACATCCGCTACGACATCTTGGCGCAAGACGCCTTGCGCGGCGTCGTGCGCCGGGTGCTCATGGATACCGCCAAGAACGGCCTTCCAGGGGATCATCACTTCTATATCTCCTTCGATACCCGCGCCGAGGGCGTGCGCTTGTCGCCGCGCATGCGCGCGCAATATCCCGAGGAGATGACGGTGGTCCTGCAGCACCAGTTCTGGGATCTTGAAGTGACCGAGACCGGTTTCGACGTCGGCGTGTCCTTCGGCGGCGTACCCGAACGAGTGGCCGTGCCGTTTGCCGCCATCAAAGGTTTCTTCGATCCGTCGGTCCAGTTCGGCTTGCAATTCCAAGAGGGCACCCGCGCCGAGGAATCGCGGCAACCGGAGGAGAGTACGGCCGCAGCGAGCGCATCGATGCGAGCGCCGTCCGAGCATAAGGCCATCGCGCCGGCGATCGCAGCGGTGCCGGCCGTGGCCAATCCTGAGCCGGCGAAGACCACTTCGCACGCAGGGCCTGACAAGCCCGGCGGTGGCGAGGTCGTACCGCTCGACCGTTTCCGCAAGAAATAGGACGACGCGCGCTCTGACGAGAAAGGGTCCCATTCGCGCCTTCAGCGACGGGATCCAAGGCACGCGCGAAACGGCGGCACGCGGCGCTTCCGGTAAACCTTTTGTGAGGGCGCGGCGGTTGATCGCGCTGGGCTCGCGCTGCGAATTTCCACGCCCTGCTCACCGCGAATACAAAAATATTCACCACGAAATTCCTGCGATTTCGTTCCTGATTACAATCAGAGGGGGAGAAAATTTGCCCCGAGTTTCAATGCCTTGCAACTATAGGCCGGGATGGATTGGGAGTGCCTTGGTAAAAACCTATGAAGTTCTGTGTTTACGCTGAAAGCTTCCACCGAAGCGTGCATGCCTCAAAATTTTACTGCATGGCCCGGTCGGACGGGAACTCACAGCAGATTCCCGCCGCCACGCTATCGGCGCATTTGCCCGCGAAGCCACGGGCGAGGGTCACCCCCGGAGAGGCTCATCGGGTGCGGGATGGGCGAGATTGTTAGCTTTCGCAGGGCGCGCAAAAAGGCCGAGCGGCGGCTTGCTGAACGAACGGCATCTGCCAATCGACTGCGCTACGGACGCAGCAAAGGCGAGCGCGAACTCGAAGCTAAACGCAACCTCGAAGCCCGCCGCGACCTCGATCGCCACCGGATCGAAACGGGAGACGAGCGATGAAATCTCCGGTCGTCAAACGCTCCATCGTCATTGCCGGCCACAAGACCAGTGTCAGCCTCGAGGATGCGTTTTGGAAAGGGCTTAAAGAGATTGCCACCGCACGCGACATGACCTTGTCGGACCTGGTCGCCGCGATCGACACGGAGCGGCAACACGGCAATCTGTCGTCCGCCATCCGCCTGTTCGTGCTCGACTTTTATCGCAACCGGTTTTCGGACCACAAAGACGAGCGCGAGCCAGCGCGGGACGTGATGGCTGTCCGTGCCGCCTCGAGCGCCTAGGAGCGTGCGCGCTCCACCGCGCTAATTTCCAAACAATATATCGAACAGCGTGCGCGGCCGCGCGGGCGCGGGCGGCGGGCTCTGCGCTTGGCTCGGCGCCGGCGCCGCCGCTCCGGACTGCCCGCGCGGCGCGCGCGGCGTGGGCGCCGGATGGATGTCGATCGGCGCTGGCAGCGGCGAAAGCCTTTCGGCCGACGCCGGGGCCGCAGCTTTCGGCTTGGCGGCGCTCGGCGCCTTTGTCGCAGGCGAATCGCTCGCGCTCGGCGTAGCAGACGTAGGTTGCGCCGGAGGCACGGTCGTGCGCCCCTCAAGCACGTCCAATTTCTTAGACTGCTGCTCGACTGCACGCAGCGCGAGCCAGCTCGCGAACGCGGCAACGTCGATCGTGCGCTTAGGGGTATCGATCGGCCCCCTCAGCATGATGCCAACTTCCGGCCGCGTGTCCGCCGCACCTGCCGCACCGCCAGCTGCGAACAAGGTGAGCCGCGCGTCCAGCGCGCGGTCGATCAGATTGACGCTCCCGTTTGCGCCGAGGTCGGCGCGCTGCGCGCGCACCGTGGGATTGCTCAGCCGTGCCTGGCCCTCGCTGATCGTGATCTCACCCTCGGCGGAGGTAATGCCGAGGCTGCCGCGCGCGAGCGCCGCATCCATGCGCTCGCGTATCCTGATCGCGTCGATCGGCAAGCCTTGATCGACCGCACGGACGACATTGTCGAAAGCCGCCGGGTCGAGCCGTGGCAGCCGGGCACTTTCGAGGCTGAAACTGCCGCTCCCGGCAAGCGAGCCCATAAGCGCAACTGGACTCATGCCCGAGCCTTCGGCGGTGATATCTATCCTCAGGCGGCCCGACAGCGATCCATCGCCGGGAAGCAGTTCGGCGGCGTTGGCGTCGACCAAGCGCACGCGCGTGCGTGCGCTTAGCCCATCGGCGCGCCGCAGAAGTGTCAGCTCGCCGCTGAGCCGGCCGCCGGCAATGCTGCCGTCGACATCCTGCAATGACAGCTGCGCTTGGCCGAAATGGACCGTGCCGCGCACATCACGCGCGGAAAGCTTGGGCGTGAGCGCGACGCGCGCCGCTTTGACCGCGACTTCGCCGCTGAAGGAGGGCAGCGGCTGCTCGAACGGCTCGGCCGGCCAAAGTGCCGACGCATTTGCGCTGGCGCCGCTCGCGACCGTGCCTTCGCCCGGCGCCGGCATCCCGATCGCCGCGCCGATCGCAGCCGGCAGATCGAGGGCCCCCACCTCGATGTCGCCGTCGATCGAGACCGGTTGTTGTTGGAGACCGAACGCGAGTCGTCCGCGCACGCTTGCACCCGCGACCGTTCCCGTCACGTCGGTGAGCCGCAGCATTCCTTCGCGCAAAGCGAGCCGCGCGGTGAGCGACGCGGGCAACGGCTCGGCAGGACGGCCTGCCGGGGTCGGCCGCGGCGCGCGGAGGTTTGCGTTGGTGAGCTTGAGATTGAGTTCGGCGGCCGCCTTTGCACCGTCGCCAACGCGGACGGTACCCTTGCCTGCTATATTGGCCGTGCCAGCCGCGAATTGGACTTCAACAGCGAGATCGCTGTCGAGCGGTCCTTTCGCCGCCAGCGAAAACCGTGCCGGCCGCTTCTCGGCCGTGAGGACACGGTCGAGCCCGGCAAGTTCGATCAGCGCTCCCCCATCGTCACCATCCAACCGGGCATTGAACTCCAATTTGGCTGCGGCGAGCGCCGCAAGGATGCCGCGCGTGACGGTTTCGCCCGTCGCACTCCCCTCGGCTTGCACGCGCAATATGCCGGCACGACCATCGATCTTGAGCTTCGCCGCGGTGTTGTCCGCTGCAGCCGGATCGAGACCAAGCACGGCGCGCAACGTAAGCGGCGTCAGACGCGACGCCGAGCGGCGCAGCTGCTCGCTGGCCGCCGGAGCGATTTTCTCCAACAGCATCAGGACGCCGTCCAGCGCCCGCGCATCAACGTCGAGCGTGAGCGCGCCGCGCCGCGAGTCCGGCGTGGCATCGATCCGCCCCTTGACCGCCAGCGTGGCTCCGCCGAAGTCGGCGACGGCGAGCCGTGCAATCTCAAAGCCATTCGCGTCGCCGCGCATGTCGACCTCAGCCCGTTTCGCCTCGACCCCGGCGATGAGCGCGCGCGCAATTTTCAGTGAGAGCGCGCCCTCGCGCGGCCAGTCGAACGCGGTATCGCCGAGCACCGCCTTTGCAACGGCCTGAATGCGGTCGAAATCGATTTCAGGCGCGGTGAGCGCGGCCTCGAGTCGCGCCGGCCGGTCATCACGCGCCCAGGTGTAGGCCAGGCGCCCGGCGACGATCATGCGATCGACGTCGAGCTTGAGTTGCTCGACCGTGATGGTCTCGGCGCCCACCGCTATATGGCCGGCGAAACGCAGCGGACCGGCGGATGCGGTTTGCTCATCGCTTCGTTCGCCCAACCAAGCGGCAAACGCGCGCGGGTCGTTGGCCTCGAGCTTGGCCGATCCCGTGAACTGCGCGCCTGTCGCCGCCGCGCCGAGATGCCCGCTTAGCCGCAGCTGGCTCATGCCCGGCCCCCGCAACTCCAAAGCCTTGATGTCGAGGCCACCGGCGTCGGACTTCACCTCGACAGCCAGGCGCGCCAGCGTCCCGCCACCAAGCGTCACGCTGTCGACGCTCAGGTTCAGAGCCGCAGGAATGGGAAGCCGTGCCGCCGCAAGAAGGGATTCGGCAAACGTTTTGACGGCAGCGAGCGGTCGGCGGCGCATGGTTTCGGGCAGCGCCAGCACGCGGTCGAGATCGATCTGCGGTGACGAGAGCGTGCCGTTGAACTCGGGCTGCCGCCCCAATCGCAGGTCGGCGCCCCCTCGGAGCCTGATCGCCCGGTCGTCCGGGCCATATTGGAATTCGATCTGCTCGAAGACCGCCGCGGTGCTGTCTCCCTTGAGCCGGCTGGTCACGCGCCAGGGCTCGACGATGAGCGAGCCGGCGCCGGCGGGCGCGCGGCCGACGGCGCGCGCCAATTGAACATTGCCGTCGAAGCGCGGCACGCCGCGCTCGATCCAGATCGACAGATCCGCTTCGGCGCTGAGCGGTTGGCCGATCGGATCGATCGTGAAGCGCAGCTTGGTGCCCGCGTCCGCGGCGATGCGGCTGCTCGCGATGCGATAAGGATAACGTTGCCCGGCAATGACGAACGACCCCTCGCCTTTGATGGGCCCCGCCAGCGAACGCAATTCGCCAGTGAACTCGAGATTCTCCAGCACGAGGCGGCTGTCGTTCGCAGCATCGGTGAGATTCGCGCGCGCATCCTGGACGTGCAGGCGTGCGATCGACACCGCTTCCAAGTCGAAGCCGAGCTTGGGAAGAGGCCAGGCGATGCGGCCGGAGTCATCGAGCCCGGCTGAGAATTCGGCCCCCTCGAGTCGAGCATCGGCAATGCGCCATTCGCCCCGTGCGAACGCACCCAGCGCGAATTCGATGCGCAAGAGCCGCGCGTGTACCTTGCTTTTCTCGTCCGCGCGGCCGAATTCGACGCCTTGCAGGGTGACGGTGGGGGTCGGCAAGAGGCGAGCATCGATCGCGCCAATGACGCGGAAGTCGAGCCCGGTCAGCCGGCTGGCTCTCGTCTCGAACTCGCCGCGATAGTTGTTCCAATCGATGAAAAGCGGGCCAACCAGCGCCGTCACCAGCGCCAGAATGATGGCAATCGCGACACCGAGCAGCGTCGTCTGCACCGGTCTCCATCCCGGGTTCTCGACCCTCGCACTGGGCGTGTATTGCCGGGCCATGCGCTGGCGCCGGCGGTCCCCGTTCCCTGCTCCGCTGCGCCCCCAGCGGATGCGGTAATATCGGGCGCCTTGACGGCAAATCTATGTCGGCCGCCAATGGCTTAGGTGATTTCGCACAGCGCCGCCCACCGCAGCGGGGGCCGCGCAGGGACCACACACCTGGCCGCCTCACGGCAGCGCCACGATCTTTCCCGGATTCATGATGTCGTCGGGATCGAGCGCGCGCTTGATCGCCGCCATGGCCGCGAGGGCGGGGCCTCCCAGTTCGCCCGCGAGATATTTCATCTTCCCCTGCCCGACCCCGTGCTCGCCCGTACACGTGCCCTCCATGGCGAGCGCGCGCTCGATCAGCCGCTCGCACAAGGCTTTGACCCGCTTGACCTCCGCCTCGTCGGCCATGTCGACCAGCAAACTGAGGTGGAAATTTCCGTCGCCGACATGACCGAGAATCGGTGCGACGAGGCCCAGTTCGGCGACGTCGCGTTGGGTTGCGGTGACGCACTCTGCCAGCCGCGAGATCGGGACGCACACATCGGTCGCGAGCGCCTGCGCGCCGGGGCGCAGGACGCGGCCCGCCCAGTAGGCATCGTGCCGCGCCTGCCACAGGCGCGAGCGGTCCTCGGGCTTGGTCGCCCATTCGAACGGGCCGCCGCCAAGATCGCGCGCGATCTCGCCGAAGCGCTCGGCCTGCTCGGCGACACCCGCTGGCGAGCCGTGAAACTCGACGAACAGCATCGGCACTTCCGGCAAGCTGAGCTTGGAATAGAGATTGGTCGCTTTCACCTGCAGCTGGTCGAGCAGTTCGATGCGCGCCACCGGCACGCCGAACTGGATCGTGGCAATCGCGGCATTGCACGCCGCCTCGAGCGAGGGGAACGGGCACACGCCGGCCGAGATCGCCTCGGGAATGCCAGAGAGCTTGAGCGTGAGCTCGGTGATGATGCCGAGCGTGCCTTCGGCGCCGACGATCAGCCGCGTGAGATCGTAGCCGGCCGACGACTTCTTTGCGCGCCGCGCGGTGGTCATCAGCTCGCCGTTCGCCAGCACGACTTTGAGCGCGAGCACGTTGTCCTTCATCGTGCCGTAGCGCACGGCACTGGTGCCGGAGCAACGCGTCGAGGCCATGCCGCCGATGGAAGCGTCGGCGCCGGGATCGATCGGAAAGAACAGGCCCTGGTCGCGCAGGTGCTCGTTGAGCTCTTTGCGCGCGATCCCCGGCTCGACGACGCAATCGAGGTCCTGTGCGTTCACCGCCAGCACACGGTTCATGTCGCGAAAATCGATCGACACGCCGCCATAGGGCGCATTGACGTGGCCCTCGAGCGACGTGCCGGTTCCGAAAGGAATGACCGGTACGCGGCGCTCGGCACAGATGCGCACGATGTCCTGCACGTCGGCGGTCGCTTGCGGGAAGACCACCGCATCGGGCGGCTCGTTGGCGATCCAAGTCGTGGTGTTGGCGTGCTGCTCGCGCACCGCCTGCGACGTGACGAGGCGGTTGCCGAACTTTGCCGCGAGCGCGGCGACGACGGCCTTGACCGTGGCGGGATCGCGTCGCGCCGTCGGATCGGGCTTTTGTTGCGCCAGTGCCATCGCCAACTCACGTGAGCGCCGCATGTTAACGCAACGGCACCGGTAAGGCACTGCCGCAACGGAATAACGAATGTGTCGCGGGCGCATTTCCCTCGCCCCGCGAAGCGGGGAGAGGGTGCCGAGCTGCGAAGCAGCGACGCGGGTGAGGGGCAAGAGCAGCTGCAGACCTCGCGATTTACGTCGCGACACTACTGCCCCTCACCCGGTCCTCGCTGCGCTCGGACCACCCTCTCCCCGCTTCGCGGGGCGAGGGTCGTGCTAGGCCGCCGCCGCAACCAAGCTCGCGAGCTTGCGCCGCGCGTAGAACATGCGCGTCTTCACCGTGGCCTCGCCGACGCCAACGATGTCGGCGACCTCTTTGACCGACTTGCCGTGGTAGTAGACGAGGTCGATCACCTCGCCATGCTCCGGCGAGAGGCTGGCCAAGGAATCGCGCAGCACTTGGCTGCGGTTCTTCCTCGCCAGCGCGGCTTCCGGGTCGTCCGCGGGATCGGCGACCGTCGAGGCGATGCGCGCATCCAGTTCCGCATTGGTGCGAGCGCGTCGGGCCGACAAGGCCTTGTAGCGGGCGATCGCTAGCAGCCAGGTGGACACCGAAGCGCGGCCCTTGAACGAGGCGGCCTGACGCCAGACGTCGAGAAACACGTCGCTCAAGAGATCTTCTGCCACCGTCTCGTCACGCACGATGCGCAACAGCCAGCGGTACAATGGTATGCGATGGCGTGCAAACAGCGTGCGCATCGCGAGCTGATCCCCGGCAGCGATCCGCCTGATCAACGCATCATCCGATGCTGCATCGTCGAAGAAACCATCGCGCGCCGCCGTCCGCGCAGACGCAGCGGCGGCGGATTTTGCGTCGGTGAGAGCGATTGTCATGGGTAATCCCCTTGTCATCACGTCCCGCCCAACTAACTCGGGTGCAGAAAAAAAGTTGCAAGAGATCCGCCCGATCAAAGAGCCGTGAAAGCGACGTGTTTCCGCCGCAACAGTTAAAGCGGAACACGGGAGCAGGCGGGGAAATTTTACTGCGACCGAGATTCGGAACGGCGGCGCAGCACATTGGCGACGAGCGATGTGACGCTGGGGGCCTCGTCATCCCGGAACGGAACCGGACGGCACAGATCCATCACAATGATACCGAGCCGCGCCATGCGATAGGCGGCGTAGAGCGCGTCGGCGGCGCTGCTCGCCAACCGTTCGGTCAGCGCGCCGCCCAGATGCTGCACGAGTGATGAACTCGCGATGTCGACGGCCCCCAGCTTGCCGGCCTCGATCACGAGCCGTCGCAGGAGATGGACAGTCGTGGCGGCGGTCGGCCGGTGCCCGTACGAGGCGGCAATGGCACGCACCATGCGAATACCGCAGGCAAGAAAGAAAACCGCGTCGGTCAAGCCGGTGGGACTGATCGCCGTGATGCCGAAGGCGCGCAGCACGGCGGTGCGCACGTACGCCTCGGCGCGGCGGTCGAGGGGTTTCATGACCGTGCGCGAGAGAATCTCGATCTGCTGAACCGTGGCATGGTGGAGCTTGGCCTGGCGCTGGAAGCTTTCGATCGCGGCTTCGACCTCGTGTTCACGCGGGACGACGGCGAGCACGTCGGCGATCGCCTTTCGGCCTTCGTTCGGCAACAGGCGTCCATCCGCGAGCCGCCGGTGGATCGCCTCGACATTTCTGAGCCGCAGCAGACTGCCCAATTCGCGCGCGATGACGGCGCCGCCGCCTGCGATGCCCGCCGCCACCGCGGTTGCCGCGAGCACGCCCAACGCCGCGCTGCGCTCGAATGCAGCGACGATCCAGCCGACGGCGTCGACCGCAAGCCAACCGACCAAGAGCAGCGCCACGCCCGCCACGCCGAAGGTCATGACACGATCGCGCCGGCGCGGCGCCGCGCGCGCAACCGCGGGGAGCGCGGGCTCGCTCGGCGTGATGGGCTCGGTGCGCTCGGTCGGGATGATTTGCGGCGCCAATGGTTGCCGCGCCGCTGCGGCGGCGGCCGCGTCGACTTCGATTACGCGCGCGCCGAGCGGAGCGCGGTCTTCGCTTTGATCGCTCATCGCAAGCGGTCCTCGAGCAGAAATTCGAGCGCCAGGTCAAGGTTGATATGGGCAATGCCGTCGACCGGCGAAGGGTCGATGGCGGGCGGCTCGAACACCGGCACGTTGAGAAAGGGCGACCCCCAGGCATCGGCGCGCGGCGGCCGGATTGGAACGTTGCCGACGAAAAACTTCGACTGCTTGTTGCTGCCGACCGGCCGGCCGACCACGACCTGCACGCGCTGCCCGTCAATCTCCTGGCTCTCCTCTGCGGTCGAGATCACCGACGCTAGCGCCGTCACGTCGAGTTGCGCGTTGCTGCTTCTGACTTCGAGCGCGGGAAACGCCGCCATGTTGCGCAACAACGCGGCAAGGTGGTCGCGCTGGATATCGGGAACATGGTCCGCCTTCGTCGCCGCGAACAAAGCTTTATCGATGCGCGGCCCGAAGACCAGCCTGGAAAGGATCCCGCCGTGGCCGTAGCGAAAACTCTCCAGGATGGCGTCAAGCGCGAGCCGTGTGTCGTCGAAGGCGTCGCGCCCCGCCAACAGCGCGCGCAGCACGTCGACGAGCACGATCTGCCGGGTGTAGTGCTGGAAGTGGTCCTCATAGAAGCGCGCCACCACCTCCCGCTTGTAGGCGTCGAATCGCTCGGCCATCAGCGCGCCGAGCGTGCCAGCCGCAAACGCGTCGATGCCGTCGGCGACGTCGAGCGGGGCAAACCAAAAATAGGGCGCCTCGCCGAGTGCTCCCCGGCATAGAAAGCGCCCGGGCTGGAGAAAGCTCAGGCCATGCCGGTCGCGCGCGTCGATGAGATAGGCGCAATAGCGATCGTGCAGTTCTTTGGCAGCGTCCTCGCGCGCAGTCTCCTCGGGCCGGCGCTGTGCGAGCAGTGCGAGAAAGTCGCGCGCGATCTCGGCGCGTATGCCTTTGCGCAGCAAGCGCAGCGTCGCGCGCGACCACTCGGCATAGCTCAGCGCCATGAGCGGCAAGTCGAGCAGCCACTCGCCCGGATAATCGACGATCCGGATCGTGAGACTCGCGGGGCTTCCGGTAATCTCGCTCACGAGTCTTCCCAGCACGCTGGTCGGCGCAAAACGCACTTCGATGCCGATCTCGCTTAAACCTTCGGTCGGCGCCGGCCAGTCCGGAACTGCCATCTTCTCGATATTGTCGCGATAGGGAAATGGCGGCAGTCGGTTGGCGCTGGCGCCCGCGATGGTTGCCGCGATCAGCCGGCGCTCGCCGACGACGCCGAGCAGCGGCATACGGTTGGGATTGTGCGCGCAGCTCAGCAGATTGTGGATCAGGCTCGTCACGAACACGGTTTTGCCGGAGCGGCTCAAGCCCGTCACGGCGAGGGCGACCGTCGCGCTGCCGGCAAGCTCGCCGAGGCTGAGTCGCTCGGAAGCCTGCGCGACGATCGGCGAGAGCCAACTCAAATTCAGTATCGACGGCATGTGGAACTGAAGCACGAATATCTAAGACGCTCGTTGACTATCGTTTCGATTGCGTTGGATCGGCACAAGCAGGAACGAGAGGATACCTGATGGCCGCTGACACCAAAGTATTGGTGGTGGGCGCAGGTCCAGTGGGCCTGTTCATGGCGGCTGAGCTGAATCGGCATGGCGTTTCCTGCCGGATTGTCGATAAGAACGACGGCCCTACCCACGACAGCCGTGCCGCTAGCATTCAGGCCCGCACGCTGGAAATCCTGGAGTCCGTTAGCCTTGCGGACGAGTTTGTGCAGATGGGTAACATCTGCCATGCCGCAGCCACCTATAATTCCGACCACAAACTCATCAAATACCTGACCTTTGATGAGTTGGACTCAGCCTTTCCCTTCGTTTTGCAACTGCCACAGAGCCAGACAGAGCGTATGCTGGCTCGATATCTGGCGCGTCTCGGCACAGAGGTGGAACGGTGTGTTGAACTCGTTGCGTTCGAGCAGGACGAAGACGGGGTGCGTGCAACACTTCAGCCTGCCGACGGCGGACAGGAAACGGCCCACGTCTCCTATCTCATCGCCTGCGACGGCGCCCACAGTCCCGTTCGCCACGCACTCGGTGTCTCGTTCTCCGGTGACGATTATCCCACCGATTTCATGACGGCAGATGTCCAGGTTGACTGGAACCTGCCTCGGGATCAACACGCCTTTTTCTTCGCAGCCGAGGGTATGCTCGCCTTTTTCTTCGCAGCCGAGGGTATGCTCGCCTTTTTCCCGCTGCCGAGAGGACGCGCTACCCTCGCTGCCGATGTTGGCCCAGCCCAGGAAGATCATCCGCCGCTGGGCGAGCCAGCACTGGAGGACCTTCAGGCGATATTCAATGCCCGTACCCCGGGTGGCATGCTGAGTGATCCCATCTGGAGCGTGTATTACCGTGTCCAGTGCCGTCAAGCGGAGCGATACCAGGTAGGCCGCGTCTTTCTGGCTGGTGACGCCGCCCATGTCAGCTCCAATATTGGTGGGCAGGGTATAAATACCGGTATGCAGGATGCGTACAATCTCGGCTGGAAACTCGGACTAGTGCTAACCGCCAGATCCCCAGCAAGCCTCCTCGATAGTTACCATCCTGAGCGCCACCAAGCCGGGCGGGACATGCTCTATCTGACAGACCATTTGCACCGGGCCGTGCTCCGCGAAGAACCGCATCTTTCGCTCCCGGAGACCCTCCGACAAAAATTGGCCGCGGTTCTCGCCGGCCAAGAAGTGATGTAGCAGCGAATGCGCAGAGCCGTGGCAGAGCTGAACATCGGCTACCGCCATAGTCCCATTGTTGCGGAGCACCACCGCTTTCTGCCAGGACCTCGCGGGGCGGACGCCAGTCTTCTTGGGTGGCATGATTTCGGCGCCGGACCGCGCGCGGGAGACCGTGCCGCCGATGCCCGACTCATGCTTTGTCCCGGACGTGAGTCCGTTCGGTTCTTCCAGAGGTTACGTGGGACCACGCACCACCTGGTGCTGTTCGCAGGTGCGCTCGCAACGGGGGAAACGCACCGGCGACTGCAAGCCTTAGCCGAGGCAACCATGCACGCGTACCCAGACCGCATCGAACCGCACCTGATCGTCCCACACGAGCTCCCCGAGGACCTGGTAGGCAAAGGCGAAATACTTTTGGATCCGAAAGGCGAGTTACACCACCGCTATGGAGCTCGGAGTGCATGTCTGTATGTGGTCCGTCCCGACGGCTATATCGGCTTCCGCAGTCAACCCCCCGATGCCGAAGCGCTGAAGTCGTACCTCACCCAAATATTTCTCTAGAGGGGGGAGGGCTGGTCGACCTTGCTGCTCAACGTTGAAATTTCGCCATGCTCGAGCGTTGCGATCTCGAACCCGTGTTCTTCGCCCCCTTCGTCTCCTCGCTGATGCGGGTCGAACCCGGCTGGATCGACTACAACGGCCATCTCAATATGGCCTATTACAACGTGCTGTTCGACCGCGCGGTGGACGAAGCCTTCGAGCTCATCGGCTGCGGCCTCGACTACGTCAAGACGCGCCGGCATTCCTGCTACACCGCCGAGGTCCATGTGCGCTATCTGCGCGAGCTACACGCGGGCGACCCGGTGCGGGTGACCTTTCAGCTGCTCGACTACGATGCCAAGCGCATGCACTATTTCGAGCAGCTGTTCCACGGGAGCGAGGGTTTCGTTTCGGCGACCTCCGAGAACATGTCGCTGCACGTTGACATGGCGGCCGGCAAGACTGCGCCCTTCCCAGACGACGTCGCACGCGGGCTTGCCCGCATGAAGGCCGCGCATGCCGAGTTGCCGCGCCCGGAAGCCGCCGGGCGGCGGATCGCTATGCCGGGGAAGAGTTGAGCATAGCTGGCAAAAGTTGAATTGCGGTCTGCCAGCTCGTTTCCCGCGGGCTTGACCCGCAAGTCGGGTTCATCCCGACTTGCGCACTTAAAAGAGCCGAAATCGGGTAAACCCGATTTCGGTGGTCTATCTTCTTCGTAAGAAGGATGGATTGCCGGATCGAGTCCGGCAATGACGGATGGTGATTCGGCAGGACGAGTGCCATCTTTAGCTTAAGATTCGCCGCGGCAATGCCGCGCGCCGGCATGAGGCGCCGGAATTAATCACGGAAGAAAAATGGCTGAACCGGGCAAAGTGCCGCGCGAGGATGCGCTTGACGCGTCGAGACCGCGGCCGGGCGGCATCGCAGAGCGTGCACGGGCGGCGGCCGGAGCCCCCTATCTTGCCGATCTCAATCCGGAGCAGCGGCTTGCGGTCGAGACGCTGGACGGGCCGGTGCTGGTGCTCGCCGGCGCCGGCACCGGCAAGACACGCGTGCTAACCACGCGCGTCGCCCACATCCTTGCCACCGGGCACGCGCGTCCGAGCGAGATTCTTGCGGTCACCTTCACCAACAAAGCCGCGCGCGAAATGAAAGGGCGCGTCGGCGCCATGGTCGGGCAGATCGTCGAAGGCATGCCTTGGCTCGGCACCTTCCATTCGATCGGCGTAAAAATCCTGCGCCGGCACGCGGAACTGGTGGGTTTGAAACCAGACTTCACCATTCTCGACGAGGACGATCAGATCCGCCTGCTCAAGCAACTTTTGGAAGCGGAGAATATCGACGAGAAGCGCTGGCCGGCCCGCGTGCTCGCGGGCCTGCTTGATAGCTGGAAGAACCGCGGGCTCACGCCCGAGCAGGTCCCCTCCGGCGAAGCGGCGAGCTTCGCTTCAGGGCGCGGCAAGAAGCTCTATTCCGCCTATCAGGAGCGGCTCAAGGTCCTCAATGCCGCCGACTACGGCGACCTTTTGCTCGAATGCATCCGTCTGTTTCGTGAGCAAGCCGAGGTGCTGCGGCAATACCAGGCGCGCTTCCGCTACATGCTGGTTGACGAGTATCAGGACACCAATGTGGCGCAGTATCTGTGGCTGCGCCTGTTGGGCCAGAGCCATTCTCCGGCGTCATTGCCGGGCTTGACACCGCAAGTCGGGTCTACCCGACTTGCGGCGGATAATACTGCGCAACTCGGGCAAGCCCGAGTTGCGATGCAATCCATCCCTTCACACGAAGTAGATGGATCACCGGGTCACACGCCTTCGGCGCGGCCCGGTGATGACGAACGCAATGAGTCGCAACAGCCGCAGCGGGTGCTCAAAAACATCTGCTGCGTTGGCGACGACGACCAGTCGATCTACGGCTGGCGCGGCGCCGAGGTCGACAACATCCTACGCTTCGAGCACGATTTCCCCGGCGCCAAGATCATTCGCCTCGAGCGCAATTATCGCTCCACCGGCCACATCCTCGCCGCCGCCTCGCATCTCATCGCCCACAATCAGGGCCGGCTCGGCAAGACGCTGCGCACCGAGGACGAGCCGGGCGAGAAGGTCAAGGTCACCTCGTGCTGGGATTCCGAGGAAGAGGCGCGCGCGATCGGCGAGGAGATCGAGCAGCTGCAGCGCGACGACGGGCACGGCAATCAACACCCGCTCGACGAGATCGCCATCCTGGTACGCGCCTCGTTCCAGATGCGCGAGTTCGAGGATCGCTTCATCACCCTCGGACTGCCCTATCGCGTGATCGGCGGGCCGCGCTTCTACGAACGCCAGGAAATTCGCGATGCGCTGGCCTACCTGCGGGTGATCCACTCCGCGGCCGACGACCTTGCGTTCGAGCGCATCATCAACGTGCCCAAGCGCGGGCTCGGCGACGCTACCGTGCAGCTCCTGCACGACCACGCGCGCCGCCGCCGCGTGCCGCTCACCGCCGCCGCGCAGGCGGTGATCGAGACCGACGAGCTCAAGCCCAAGCCGCGCGCGGCGCTGCGCGAGGTGCTCGCCGCGTTCGAGCGCTGGCGCGCGCAGAAGGACGAGCTCCCGCACATGCGGCTGGCGGAGATCGTGCTCGACGAATCCGGCTACACCGAGATGTGGCAGCGCGACCGCTCGGCCGATGCCGCCGGCCGCCTCGAGAACTTGAAAGAGCTCGTCCGCTCCATGGAGGAGTTCGAGAACCTTGCCGGCTTCCTCGAGCACATCGCGCTGGTGATGGACACGGAGAAGAGCGAAGGCGAGGCGGTGTCGATCATGACTTTACATTCCGCCAAGGGGCTCGAATTCGATACCGTGTTTCTGCCCGGCTGGGAGGAGGGCCTCTTTCCGCATCAGCGCACGCTCGACGATCAGGGCCGCGCCGGGCTCGAGGAGGAGCGACGCCTGGCGCATGTGGGGATCACCCGCGCGCGGCGGCGCGTGAACATCTACTTCGCTGCCAACCGGCGCATGCACGGGCTGTGGTCGTCGAACATTCCCTCGCGCTTCCTCGACGAGTTGCCGGAGGCGGACGTGGAGGTCAAGGAATCGCGGGGCGGCTTTTCCGCCTACGGCAATACCGGCGCCTCGCGCTTCGACGAGATGACCCATTTCGGCTCGAGCTACGGCACGCCTGGCTGGCAGCGCGCGCAGGCGCGCGGCCGCGGCCGCTTCGGCGACCACGGCTTCGATGAGGATGCTGACGCTTACTCGGCCGACGATGCTGGCGATGACTGGGGCAAAGGCCGCGCGTCCCCTCCCCCGCGTGCGGGGGAAGGACAGGCCGGGGGCACGCGCGGCAAGCCGCGGCGCCGGCTTCCCCTCACCATCGAGGGCGAGCTCGTCGCCAAGTCGACCGGCACCGTGTCCGAGTTCGCGATCGGCGACCGCGTGTTTCACCAGAAATTCGGCAACGGCAACGTCACCGCAGTCGACGGCAACAAGCTCACCATCCAATTCGACAAGGCCGGCGAGAAGCGCGTGGTGGATAGTTTTGTCGAGCGGGCGTGACGCGCAAGCGCTTCGCTCAACGTCTCACCTGCGCAGCTGAAACATCACCAACGCGGCGAGCATGACGCCGCCGCCGAGCGCCTGCAGTGGCGTGAGCACCTCCGCAAGAAAAAGCGCGCTGCCGATGGCGGTGAGCAGCGGCTCGAGATTCATGAACAGCGCGGTGCGGAACGGACCGATGCGCGCGGTCGAGGCGAAAACGCCGAGCAATCCGGTGGTGACCGCAAGGCTGAGCACGACGAGGGCGAGCCACCCGGACGCGGTCGCGGGCGGCTGCCAGTTCGCTGTCGCGAGCGTGGCGAGAATGAATACGGCGGTCGAGGACAGGAGCGCATACCAAGTGATGCGCAGCGCGTCGGCGCCGGCAAGCAGCGCGCGCGTGGCGAGCAGCACCACAACCCGGCAGAGCGCGGCGCCGAGGGCGGCAAGAATGCCGGCGGCCGCGAGCGTGGTCGGATGCGCGCCGAGCATCAGCGCGAGCCCGAAAAAGGCGGCGACCGCAGCCGCGGCGCCCCGCCAGCTGATCGTCTCGAGCCGGCTCGCCGCCGCCGCAAGCCCGGTGAGCAGCGGATAGACGAAGTAGGTCAAGATCGCGATCGGCACCTCGACCGTCTCGAACGACTTGAACAGCAGAAACACGTTGCCGGCGAAGAGCACGCCGAGGCCGAGCGAGATCCATTTGGCGCGCGGCGCAAAAGCGCCGGACGGCGGAACGAGCCGCAGCCAGGCAAACAGCATGGCCACGCCGAGCACGGCGCGCACGACCGAGATGGTGAGCGCATCGGCGCCGGCGTTGAGCGCGACCTTGCTGAGCACGTCGGCGCAGGCAAACGAGGAGGCGCCGAGCAGCGCCGGGCCGATCTGCGCCAGCCGGCTGCCGGCTTGCGGGGTCGAAGACTTCGTCACAATGGGCGTACGTTGTGGCGAAAGGCCTCAGGCTAACGCGGAGGCTCGTGCTGCACGGCTTTTTCCCGGCGCGCGATCTGCCCACGTGGATCAGCGCTCGGCGCGGTAACGCCCTCGCGTGGCCGGCGGAGAGGTCCAGTTCCCGCCTCTGCCGTAGCCCGTGCCGGGAAATGGATTTGGCCGGCAAAATCCACTGAGCCCCGAAAGCGTTGCAAGGCATTCCTGCATCGACTTGAAGCTGCAGTTGTCGCCGCTATGGCCGGTGCCGAAATTCGCGCACCAGCTTCCGTCCGCGCGCGCGTCGACGACAGTGAAGGATAAAGCGGCAAATGTGATTAAAACAAACGGGGTCGTGCGCATGGTGCCTCCTCGGCCGCCCTCCCCAATCCGGCGGCGACGTTAGCAGGTTTGATGCAGTTCTAACACCACGGAAAGCCCTCTCATTTCCACAGAACCGGGGATGAGGCGAAGAACTGATGCTGGCAGAACCCGTAGCCCCGGATGAGGGCGAGCGAAATACGGCACCGCTCACTTCTTCTCCAGCATCAGTGTTGCTTGCTTCCCGGCAGTTCAAGATAAGCGCGCGTCCAGAGGGCATTACTGCATTTGAAGAACCGCGGCGGAGGATCAGGGAAGCATGCGGGAAGCAATGGGCCGCGCCGCCCTTGGCGTGGCCCGTGGTGCGTTTTTCTGGCCGAGGGATATCATCGGAGCCTCGAGACTCATCGGACTGTCCTGCAAGGCCTTTAGCGCGATGAGAATCAAACGCCGCGAGTTCATCACGCTGTTCGGCGGCGCGGCGGCATGGCCGCTCGAAGCGCGCGCACCAGCCGGTCAGAATCCCGCGTTTCCAAGCAACGGCTTGTTACGATTGACGCGGGATCTCTGTTTTGGGGGGTGCGAACTTCAAATCGGCGGCACTAGGAACCAAGGCGCAGGGCGCACGTTGTCCCCGGTGTAATCGTCTCGGCCGCCATGGCGGAACCTTCGCTACGTAATTTCACGATCAATTTCGGCCCCCAGCATCCGGCCGCGCACGGCGTCCTGCGCCTCGTGCTTGAACTCGACGGCGAGGTGGTGCAACGGGT